>JBLMXF010000026.1:0-35087 GCA_050257595.1 Acidobacteriota bacterium
TGATGACGCGATGTGTCATGTCGACCTCCTCGGGCTGGCAGCCGACCGCTGACAGCCGACGGTTGATGGTAGCTCCGCCGCCGCTCGGCACGCAGGGGACGAGCTCCGGATCGGCGCGCTCGGAGGCGGCGTGCTCTTCCGCTCTCGGGTCATTTCGTCCACTTCTCCAACAACGCGACGACCTCGTCGCCGATCCGCAGCAGGTTCTCCTTCGAGCTGGCGCCGATGTGCGGCGTCATGATGACGTGAGGCGCCGCCAGGATCGGGGACTCCGGCGGTGGCGGGTCGGCGACGAAGACGTCGGTCGCGTAGGCGACCACCTTGCCGCTCGTGAGCGCCTCGGCGAGGTCCTCCTCGACTACGGTCTTGCCGCGGCCGGTGTTGATGATCACGACACCGGTCTTCATTGTCGCGATGGCCTCCCGGTTGATCATGCCCTTGGTCTCGTCGGTCAGCGGCACGTGGAGCGAGAGGTAGTCGGCCTCGCGGTAGAGGTCCTTGAGGGTCGGCACCATCATCGCGTGGGCCGAGCTCTTCACATACGGATCGTAGGCCTGCACACGCATGCCGAAGGCGGCGGCGCGCTTCGCCACCTCGGTCGCGATCCTGCCGATCCCGACGAGGCCGAGGGTCTTGCCCATCAGCTCCGTGCGCTTGAGCTCCTTCTTGAGGAACTTCCCCTCGAGCTTGAGGGCATTGTGGGCCTCGATGAGACGGCTGGGCACCGCGATCATCAGGGCGAAGGCCAGCTCGGCGACGGCCACGGCGGAGGCGTTCGGCGTGTTGCAAACCTCGATGCCGCGCTCCTTGGCGGCCTTCGCGTCGATGTTGTCGATGCCGACGCCGCCGCGGATGATCAGTTTGAGCTTGGGGGCCTGCGCGATCCACTCGGCCGTGCACTTGGTCTTCGACCGCACCAGAGCGACCTCCGTCTCCTTGAGGCGGCCCGCGTCTTCGGTCACCTCCCCGAAACGCTCGAGGCGCTTGGGCAGCGAGGCGTCGAACGCGTCACAGATCAGGATCAACATCGCGGCCTTCCTTTCTCGGGGAGGGATTTCCCCCGTGGTTCACCAGGTGTCGAGAGACCGGACCAGCAGCCCGGAGCGCAGCTTCGGCTCGAACCAGGTCGACTTTGGCGGCATCACCAGCCCCGAGTCCGCCACCGCCATGAGCTGGTCGAGGGAGGTCGGGTAGAGCGCGAAGGCGACGGCCCACCCCTCCCGGACCCGTTTCTCCAGCTCGGCCAGTCCCCTGATCCCGCCGACGAAGTCCACCCGCGTGTCGGTCCGAGGGTCGGCAACGCCGAGGATCGGCGCGAGCAGGTTCTCTTGCAGGATCGAGACGTCGAGGGCGCGCACCGGGTCGCCCTCGGGATAGCTTCCCGGCCTGGCCTCGAGCCGGTACCACGAGCCGCCCAGGAACATCCCGAAGCGATGCGGCGCGTCCGGTCTCCCCTGGTTGCTGGGCGACGTGGAGAAACGAGCTGCCACCTGCTCCAGGAACTGCTCCTTGGTGAGACCGTTGAGGTCCCTGACCACCCGGTTGTAGTCCATGATCTGCAGCTGGTCGTGCGGGAAGAGCACGGCCATGAAGTAGTTGTAGGGCTCGTCTCCGCGGTGGTGTGGATTGGCCGCCCGCCTCTCCAGCCCGACGCGCGCAGCCGAGGCGGTGCGGTGATGGCCGTCGGCGACGTAGAGCGCCGGCACGCTCTCGAACGCCGCGGTTAGGGCGGTTGTCACGTCGGCCGGGACGATCCACACCGTGTGGCCGATACCGTCGGCGGAAACGAAGTCGAAGAGCGGCGTACCGGCGCGGGCACGGTCGATGAGCGCGTCGATCTCCTTGACCTTTCGATAGGTGAAGAAGACTGGCTCGGCGTTGGCGTTCTGTTCGTGGATATGGCGGGTGCGGTCGTCCTCCTTGTCCTTCCGGGTGTGCTCGTGGCGCTTGATCAGGCCACGGGCGTACTCGTCGCAGCTCGCCGCACACACCAGACCGGTCTGGACGTGAGCACCCATGCGCTGCTGGTAGACGTAGAGCGACGGGCGCTCGTCGCGGATGAGCACGCCATGCGAGATCAGTCTGCGGAGGTTCTCGACCCCCTTGGCATAGACGCGGTCGTCGTGCGGGTCGAGGTCGGCGGGGAGATCGATCTCCGGCTTCACGACGTGGAGGAAGGAGAGTTCGTTCCCTGCTGCCATCTCCCTCGCCTCGTCCGAGGAGATCACGTCGTAGGGCGGAGAGGCGACTCGCACCGCGAGCTCGGGGGTGGGCCGGAGGGCCCGGAAGGCACGGATGTCGGACATGCCCTGACCTCCTGTGCGGGCGCCGCCCACACACTGTGAAATCTATCACGAAACGCGAGCTGCGGGCGCGGTCTCGCGACGGCAACCGGCCGGCGCCGGCGTCGTAACGAGCCAAGGCCGCAGGGCGCGAGCACCGCGAGAGGGGGAGCCCCCGCGCTCTTGGAGGCGGGTGGGTTCGCTGAGTGGGGGTGGGCGGAGACCATCAACCGTCGGCTGCCAGTGGTGAGCTGTCTTTTCTTGCCCCCGGGGTTGCGCCGCGGTGCTCGCCGGCACGCCCCCGCGTGCCGGCGTCGCAGGCGCCTGCGCGTGCGACCGGGCAGGCCGGACCGGCGGGCGGAGCCTCGCGGTTGCACGGCAATCTCCCGCGGAGGTCCGGCGACCACCCGCCCACTCCTCCGTCGCCTTGACCCCCGAGCCCCCGCGCCCGCGCGAAGTGAATTCGCGCTCGCGCGTCTCACCACCGGCCACCCCCCATCGCCCTGGCCTATCAGCAGCCCGCGCATGGGAACGCGTAGGTGTGAATGGCCCGCGTCTCCACCCGCCGGTCCGGCCGCTCGGTGCCCCGCACGCTCCGGCACGAGCGCGGCTCCACCCCAGGGGCGGAGGGCCACCCGCCCGCTCATCCCCCTCGCATCCCTCGCCCCTCCTCGTGCTCTCTCGCACACGAACATGCCGGGTGAGCGAGGTAGGGGCGGCCGTCGTGGCCGCCGGTCAGCGCGCCTGGAGCGACTGCCCCTAGTCTTTCTGTCTTGGCCTTCAACGTTCGACCTCGGACCCGGCGCCCTGACTCTGGGGGGTGCGTTTGCGTCTCTGCTGGGTCGGGAAGTCGTGAAGACTGGCGGCTGTCGGCTGCCCGCTGAGCTGCCGGCGTCCGGCGACGAGCCGTCTTCGTCGCCGGTCTCCACGCTGGCTTGATCACCACGAATGGAAATTGCACGGGGGGCTGTGACGTTCGGCGACTCAGACGTCGGGGGAACGAGGCACGGGCGCGGCCTGACGCTGGCCGCGCGTGCGCCCGGGGAGGAAAGCCGATGACCACGGTGATCACGGGTCGCCCGGAGAGCACGGAGTATGCACCGCACTACGAGGCCTACGTTTCGAAGGTCCCGGCCGGGGACGTGCTTGCCTTCCTCGCTGGTCAGGCGTCGGTCGTGTCGGCGACGTTTGCCGGGATGCCCGGCGCCCGCGCGGCGCACCGCTACGCCGATGACAAGTGGAGCGTCCGCGAGGTGCTCGGGCACATCATCGACGCCGAAAGGGTGTTCGCCTACCGGGCGCTGGCCTTCGCCCGCGGCGAGGGCGCCGCGCTACCCGCCTTCGACGAGAATGCATACGCCAGGAGCTCGGGCCACGATACCGTGCCTCTCGAAGAGCTGGTGGAAGAATTCGAGGCGCTCCGGCGGGCGAACCTGCTCCTCTTCCGCCACCTTCCTGCGGAGAGCTGGCGCAAGACAGGCGTGGCGAGCGGCAAGCCGGTGTCGGTCCGTGCGCTCGCCTTCATCATCGCCGGTCACGCGCAGCATCACCTGCTCATCCTGCGCGATCGCTACGGGGTGCCACTCGCCTCCTGACCGCGGGTCGTCGACGCCGGCCGGTCAACCGGCGAGACTCCAGCGGCCGCGGCGTGATAGCTTTGGAAAGCGTGAGGTGAGCGTGCCGGAGCCTCAGGGACTGACCTGGCTACCGATCGTGTTCGCTGCCGTCGCGGCGGGAATCGTGCTGGTCGTCGCGCGGGTGGTCCAGGACCGCCGGCTCCGTGGCCTCGCCCCGTCGTTCGAGGCGGGGACGTTCGCCGTGACCGGCTTCCTGACCCGCTGGGCGACCGGCCGTGTCGAGGGCTTCGAGTGCCGCTATCGTGTGGTCGACCGGAACCGCAACGACCCGGGCGGCGCGCGCCTCGGGGTCGCCGCGAGGGTTCCCTTCCACTGGCAGGCTACGCGCTCGAGCGCGGCGAGTCGCGCGATGGTTCGGATCGGCGTGCTGCACGATGTCGAGATCGGTGAGCCGCAGCTCGACGAGGCGCTGCGTTTCACGGCGCCGGATGGCGTCGCCCTGAAAGCAGCCCTGGCCGACCTCGCCGCTCGCGAGGCGCTCGCCCGGCTGGCCGCGACGGCCAATTTCATGGCGGTCTCGTGCGATGCCCGGGGAGCCGTCGTGCGCTGGAGACCGCGGGCCCGTGGGGTCGACGAGAGACCAGAGGTCGTCGCCGAGAGGATCGCGGCCGGCCTCGGCCTCGCGCGGGCGCTCGGCTGGTCGCCGACGTTCGGCTAGCCGGGCAGACGAGAGACGACACTTCGCAGCGATCGCCGGGTTCAGCCCCGCGCTGCCTGGACGACGACCTCGAGGGCGCCGGGCAGGACCTCGAAGGTGATCCCGGGCGGCTCGATGTGGAACGGGTTGCCGTCGAGGTGTGAGGGCAGGCGCTCCCCGCACGACAGCTTGAGGCGGCGGAACCGGAACTCGCTGGTGAAGGGCTTGCGGCCCAGAGTGCCCTTCATGGCGTCGACCAGTGCACCGAGGCGGGCTGGAACGCCGATGCCGGCGACCAGCGTGGCGTCGAGCTCGCCGTCGTCCGGGACGGCCCGCGGCGCGAGCCGGAAGCCGCCGCCGGTAGTGACGCCGTTGTGAAGCGCGAGGATCGTCATCGGCCCCGAATAGTCGAACTGGCCGTCGGAGAGCGCGATCTCGGGGCAGCGGTACCGAAAAAGTGTGCCCGACGCCGCGGCCAGGTAGGCGGCAATGCCACGCACCCACTTGATGCTCGCGGCGTTGACGTTGATCGCCCCGAGCAGGCCGATCCCGATCGCGTTGAACACGACGCGGTCGCCGGCGCGCATGAGGTCGACACGACGGCGTGCTCCGGCGAGGACGGCGCGGGCGGCAGGCTCGAGTTCCAGCGGGAGGCTCAGCGTGCGCGCGGCGTCGTTGCCGGTGCCGAGCGGAAGGATGGCGAGCACGCCGCGTCCGGCATCGTGAAGGCCCTGGATCACCTCGCAGATCGTCCCGTCGCCCCCAGCCGCGACCACGATCTCGGCGCCCCGGCCGACCGCCTCGGCCGCCAACACGGAGGCGTGACCGGGCGCTTCGGTGACCGAGAACGGCAGGTCGAGGCCGACCGATCTGAGGCGCTCCTGGAGCGCGGGCCAGTGCTTCCCGAGGCGCCCCCCCGCGGCCGCCGGGTTCACGATGAGGTGCACGGAGAGAGTATAAGGCCTGAGCTTTGACGGCCGAGGCTCGAGGGAACCGGGTTGGGGCCCGGCAGCTGGGGCTCGCGGCCGGCAGCTGATCTCGTGGGCGACGACTGGTCGCTGACGGCCGCACTGTCCGGTGAGAGTTCCGCGCTGCAGCCGCCCCCCACTTTCGCCTCCCTCGTGCTCCTCTCCTCGAGCCTGGATCTCCCCCGTACCCCTCAGGCCTCGGGCCCCGGGCCTCCCACCAGGCGGCCACCATCGACGACGAGGACCTGGCCAGTCATCGTCTCCGCGTCCTCGACGAGGAAGCGCACCGTAGAAGCGATCTCGGCGGCGCTGCCCGCACGCTTGAGCAGAGTGCGGCCAACCAGTCGTTCCCGGGTGGCGTGGTCGTAGTCGTCCGGGAAGATCGCGATGCCGGGTGCGATCGCGTTTACCCGGACTTCCGGCGCCAGTTCGACGGCCAGACCGCGGGTGGCGGCGAGCAGGGCGGCCTTGGAGATCGAGTAGGCGAGGTGATCACGGAGCGGGACCAGGCCATAGATGTCGGCGACGTTGACCACCGAGCCATGCCGCGCCCGCAGGTGGGTCGCACAGGCCTGAGCGAGGAACAGCGGCGCCGCGAGGTTCGTGCGCAGGACCGATTCGAGGTCGCCGGGTGCCAGGTCCGCCAAGCTCGACCGGGGGAAGACGCCGGCATTGTTGACCAGGGCATCGACGCCGCCGAGCCTGGCCACGACCTCGTCCGCCAGCGACAGGCGCTGACTCCCGTCGTCGAGATCGACCTTGACGGCAAGCGCCGAGCGGCCGCGCTCGCGGAGTGTCCTCTCGAGCTCCCGGGCGTCCGCCTCGGAAGCGTGGTAGCTGAACGCCACCGCCCAGCCGCGCCCGGCGAGCTCCTCGACGATTGCGCGCCCGATGCGGACGGCTCCGCCGGTGACCAGGGCAACCTTCATCGCCGGTTCTCGCCGCGGTACCTGGCGATCTCGACGCCCACCGCCGCCGTCCCGGGGACCGCCCTCGGCTTGGTCACGCGCACCCTCACCGCACTGGCGACGCTGAACCGTTCCAGAATGGCGCGTGCGACGCTCTCCGCGAGGGTCTCGGCGAGCCGGTGCGGGGAGGCCGTGGCGACCTCGCGGACAAGCACCGCCACCGCGGCGTAGTCGACGGCACCCGCGACGTCATCGGAGGCTGCGGCGTCCCGCAGGTCGGCCTCGACCTCGAGATCGAGGCGGAGGCGCTGGGGGCGGGTCCGCTCCCACTCGGCGACGCCGATCACGCAGTCGATCTCGAGTCCCTGCACGAACACGCGGTCGTCCACAGCGTTGCCCCTCCGACGGGCGGAGTGTACCAGCGGGCGCACTGCGCGGGGGCGTCGGGTGCGAGAATGGCGGCACCATGACCGGACCGGCGGAGGAGAACCGTAGCGGAGTGAGCGGACCGGGGGCGGCCACGGTCGAGTGGTACGCCGGGGGACGCGGCGCGGAGCGTCCGGTCGCGATTCGCATCGGCGGCGAGCGGCTCGAGGTCACCGTCGAGGCCAGCTCGGTGGAGGGCGACGCAGTGGCGGGCCTTCCCACCCGGCGGGTCTTCGACGTCCGCGACAGCCGCGGCCGTCGCTACCGGATCCACGCCCCGGTAACAGGGCTCGGCGACCTCGAGGTCGAACTGCTGTAGCTCACCGTGGCCATGGCGAAGGGGTGGCCACATTCGCCCCGCGCCGTGCCGGCGTCGCGTGCTCTGCTACCATGCCGGCCGTGACGAGCAACTTGCTGCTGCGTCTCCCCGAGATCGTCATCCAGCTCCTCGCCTTCGCCCTGGCGCTCTCGGTCCACGAGTCCGCTCACGGCTGGGTGGCCGAGCGTCTCGGGGATCCCACCGCGCGCTGGCTTGGCCGCATCACGCTCAACCCCCTCAAGCACATCGACCCGTTCGGGACGGTCTTGTTCCCGCTCATGCTGGCGGTCATCGGCGCGCCGGTCATCGGCTGGGCGAAGCCGGTCCCGTTCGTCAGCCGCAACCTGCGCAACCAGCGCTGGGGGCCCGCCCTGGTAGGTGTCGCCGGCCCCGTCTCCAACCTGCTGTTCGCCGGCGCGGTCACGGTCGTCCTGCTGGTCATGAAGGTCACCGTGCCGGACTTCCGCAACCTGCTCCTGGTCTCGATCCAGCAGGGACCGTCGGGCGCCACCGGGTTGGTGCCGCCGCTCGTGGCCCTGCTCTTCTGGCTCGCCTCGATCAACCTCGTGCTGGCGATCTTCAACCTGATCCCGGTGCCGCCCCTGGACGGCAGCCACATTCTCGCGGCGGTGCTGCCGCCCCGCCTCTCATGGGGCTTCAGTCGCCTGGCCCCGTACGGGATGCTGATCCTCTTCGGCCTGCTGTGGACAGGCTTCTTCGGCTACATCCTGGGCCCGTTCATGCGTGCACTGTCATGGATCCTGCTCTCCTAGCTCCGGACGAGCGGCCGCGGCCTAACGTCTCGGTTGGCGTCTTCGAGGGCCCCCTCGACCTGCTCCTCCACCTGGTGCGGGAGAACCGTGTGTCGATCTGGGATATCCCGATCGCACGGGTGTGCGACCAGTACCACCAGGTGCTGCGACAGATGGAGGAGCTCGACCTCGAGGTAGCCGGCGAGTACCTGGTCTACGCCGCCTGGCTGCTGCTGATCAAGTCACGGATGCTGCTGCCCCGGCGGGAGGAGGGGAGCGAGGGGGACCCGCGCCGGGAGCTGGTCGAGCGGCTGGTGGAGTACGAGAAGGTGAAGGCAGCGGCCGCTGAGCTGGCGGGAGTCGACGAGCTCCGCCGCGGCATGGCCGGGGTTCGGGTGGCCGCAGCCGTCGCTCCGCCCGACGACGAGCTCGATCTCGAGGAGCTCGACATCCTGGCGGTAGCGGACGCCTTGCGCGGGGTCCTCGACCGCCACCAGCGCGAGCACCCGGAGGCGATGGAGCTCGCGCCGCTGCGCTTCTCGGTCCGCGACAAGATCATCGAGTTGTACGAGTTCGTCAGCGCGCAGCGCAGCTTTCCCCTGCTCTCTCACGTGCTCACCAGGCCCGACCGGCTGGAGAGCATCACCCTGCTGGTCGCGGCCCTCGAGCTCGTACGGCTGGGGGTCGCGACCGCGCACCAGCGCCGGCCCTTTGCCGAGATCTACCTGGCAGCGACCGGTACGCCGCTGGTCACGGAGGCCCTTGCCGATGCCTGACGAGCTCAACGGCACGGTCATCCCTCCCGATTCCGACGGCCCGACACTTGAACCCGACCGCGTCCAACCGGAACGCGGGCCGGATCACGGGGCGGCCCCCGTGGGCGTCGGGGAGGGTAAGACCGATCCTGTTCAGATTGCCGCCCTGTGCGAGGCGGTTCTCGGCGTGGCGGGCGAAGCGGTCACGGTGGCTTCGCTGGCGGGCGCCGCCGGAGCGGGTGTGACCCCCCAGGAGATCGAGGCCGCCCTCGAAGTCGTTCGGGCCAGGCACGAGCAGCCCGGCAGCGGTCTGGTGCTCGAGCGCGTCGCGGGTGGGTGGCGGCTCGCCACCAGGCCCCAGCTCGAGGGTGCCGTGCGCACCTTCCTCGGGATTCGCTCCAAGGCCAGGCTCTCCCAGGCCGGTCTGGAGGCGCTCGCCATCGTCGCATATCGCCAGCCGATCACCCTGCCGGAGATCAACTACCTGCGCGGTGTCAACTCGGCCGGCGTGCTCCGCACCCTGGTCGAGAAGCATCTGGTTCGGGTGGCCGGGCGCAAGCAGGTAGTGGGCACGCCGCTGCTCTACCGGACCACCAAGGAGTTCCTGGTACACTTCGGCTTGGACGACCTGGCCGCACTGCCGCGGCTCGAGGACCCGGAACAAGCCGAGGAGCGGGGCACTGGTGAGTCTTGAACGCCTTCAGAAGCTGATCTCCAGAGCGGGCGTGTGCTCGCGGAGGGACGCGGAACAGCTGATCCGGGAGCGCCGCGTCACCGTCAACGGGCGGACCGCCGCGCTCGGCGACCAGGCCGATATCGCAGTGGACTCGGTGAAGATCGACGGCAAGCGGCTGCGCCCCGCGGAGCGGATGCGCTACCTCCTGCTCTACAAGCCGCCTGGGGTCGTGACGACCACCGACGATCCCGAGGGGCGCCCCACCGTCATCGACCTCCTGCGCGGCAAGGTCGCCGAGAAGATCTACCCTGTCGGGCGTCTGGACTTCCACTCGGAGGGCCTGGTCATCCTCACCAACGACGGTGACTTCGCGCAGCGCGTGGCACACCCGCGCTACGGCGTGCTCCGCGAGTACCTGGTCAAGGTCAAGGGGACACCCGAGCCGGCGGCGGCGGAGCGCCTGCGCCGCGGCACGGTGATCGACGGCCAGCGCGTCGTCCCGCACGAGGTGACGCTGGTGCGGCCCACCCCCTCGGGCCTCAACTCGTGGTGGCGGGTCGTGGTCGGCGAGGGAAAGACCCACGAGGTGCGCGAGCTGTTCGGCCGCTCCGGTCACTCGGTGCAGCGCCTGATGCGGGTCGCCATCGGCGGCCTCCGCGACGAGAAGCTGCGGCCGGGGGCGTGGCGCGAACTCTCGGAGCGGGAGATCGGGGCCTTGCTGCGCGGCGGGCGCGGAGAAGGGAAGGGATCCGATGCGGGGACCGCAGGTACCGGACTACATCCGCCGGCTCGGCGTCTACGTCCCGGGGAAGCCCATCGAAGAGGTCCAGCGCGAGCTGGGGTTGAGCGACATCGTCAAGCTGGCGAGCAACGAAAACCCCCTCGGCCCGTCTCCGAAAGCGCTGGACGCCATCGTCAAGGTGCTGCCGAACCTCCATCGGTACCCCGACGGCGGCGGGTTCTCGCTCCGAAAGGCCCTCGCCGATCGCCACGGCGTTGACATCGATCAGGTCATCCTCGGCAGCGGGTCCGTCGAGCTCATCGAGATGCTGGCGAGGGCGTACCTCGCCGACGGCGACGAGGCGGTCTACTCGCAGCAGTCGTTCATCTCCTATGCGCTCGCCGTCGACCAGGTGAACGGCCGAGCCGTAACCCCGCCGGCCACCTCAGGACGCGCCCACGATCTTCCCGCGATGGCGCGCGCGGTGTCCGCGCGCACCAAGCTCGTCTACCTGGCCAACCCCTGTAACCCGACCGGGACCTACTTCACCCGCTCCCAGCTCGACACCTTCCTGGCCGCGGTCGACGACCGAGTGCTCAGCGTGGTCGACCAGGCCTACCACGAGTACGTGGACCGTCCCGACTACCCTGACGCACTCGACGACGTCAAGGCGGGGCGCAGCGTGATCGTCCTGCGGACCTTCTCGAAGGCGTACGGCCTGGCGGGCCTGCGGATCGGCTACGGGATCGCGTCGAAGGACGTGATCAGCGAGGTCAACCGCGTCCGCTCCCCGTTCAACACCTCGGCGCTGGCGCAGATCGCCGCTCTCGCGGCGCTCGACGACGAGGAGTGGGTCCGGCGCTCGCGTGAGCACAACCGCACCGAGATCGCCTTCGTGGCGAGGGAGCTGAGCCGGCGGGGCGTGCGCTTCACCCCATCGGTGACCAACTTCGTCCTCGTCGAGTTCGACAGCGACGTGAGGGAGCTGTTCGTCGAGTTCCAGAAGCGCGGCGTCATCATCCGCCCGGTCGGGGGGCCGGGGCTGGTCAACTGCGCGAGGGTCTCGATCGGCACCCACGCCGAGAACGAGCGTTTCCTCGCCACGCTCGACGAGCTGGTCCCCGCCCGCGTCTGAACTGCCCTTCCCATCGAGCCCTGGAAGGCCTGGCCCCGCGGAGCCCGCTACGGCGGCGCG
Organism: Acidobacteriota bacterium; assembly: GCA_050257595.1. Taxonomy (GTDB): domain Bacteria; phylum Acidobacteriota; class Thermoanaerobaculia; order Thermoanaerobaculales; family Thermoanaerobaculaceae; genus JBLMXF01. Next base: position 11,277 of record JBLMXF010000026.1, read on the forward strand.
GTCCCGGACCACGGCCCGTGCACCCCGACGGCGCCTGCACGGGAGCAGTGAGCCCTGGCGCGGCAGGAACGGCACGCGACCTTGGGGAAGATCACGGTGAAGCGGAGAACGAGGAGGACCAGCAAGGAGAGGTAGACGATCCCGAGCGGGATGGAGGGGTTGACGACGAGCGCTGGCACGAGGGCCACCAACGGCAGCAGGAAGGCGCCGAGATAGAGGTTGTTGCAGCACAGGAGGCCCTGGCTGCGGGGATGGGGGGCGGCGCGTCGGCGCGAGCCGAGCAGCCGGTGTGCGAGGCCGTTAAAGCCCGAGATGCACCGGGCGCCCTCGATGTGTGTGTAGACGCAGCTCGGGCACACCGCCAGCGGCGTCAGCACGAAGACCTCCCCGAACGCGAAGGCCAGGTACAGCAGACCGCATCCCCACGCGAGCAGCGGCGCGCTGGCGTAGCCGATCACCATGCCACTCGCCCCGAGCAGGAAGTGCACGACCGTCGCGCCGTCGTAGAGCGCCACGCTGGTCAACGGGTAGCGAGGGGTGCGGGAATCCACCGGCTCGCAGGTCGCCATGACTGCGAATTGTAGTCGCACGCGGCCCTCGGGTGGCGCTGCGCCGGAACATCCCGTCCGCCGGGACCTGAGCCGTCACCCACCACCGACGCCGTTTCCCGACGGCTGTTGTCCACGAGCGCGACTCCGAGCAGACCGATCGTCGCTCATGCGAGGTGCGTCGAGGGCACATTCGACGCCGGGAGCGGCGGCGCGATCACCGCGGCGGCACCTGCCGCGTGATCGCCGGCTCCCCCCGCGTGTCCCACGCCGTGGCCGCGTCACCCGAGAAGGGGGCACAGCGCACCCAGCCGGTGCGCTCGCGGCCGGCCCGGTCGCGCGCGACCACGCGGTAGACGGGCTGGTGGGTGGCGATCGCCGTGCTGAACGGACCCCGCGGCCACCAGCACAGGTGTGCCGAGACCAGGGAGAGGTCGCTCTTCTCGAGGCAGGTGCTCAGCGCACGCCGCGCTCGGCCGAGGCGCACCACGTTGTACCAGGCGACCAGGCCGACGACGAGGGCGCCGAGCACCGCGATCGTCAGCATCGAGTCCGAGCTCATGGTCACCTCTCGCGCGACACGTCGGCCGTTTCAACCGATCCCGGGCGGTGAGCGAACGGCATGCTGGCCACCAGGGACGTCCGTGTCACGCCCCGATGATGCCTGAGGCCATGGCCGCCCCGCAAGGTCCCGGAAGGTCGTGTCGCTTTCCGCGCCCGCTCCGTTCGCCGCCGACGGTCGGCGAGCGGCGTGCGCGCCAGCTCTCTCTCACTTCGCCTGCGGCTCGACGCCCAGCTCCTGCATCAGCTCATGCGCCCTGTCGACGTAGTCCATCACCCAGAGCATGTAGCGGGTCCTCACGCCGATCGTGCGCTGGATCGCCGGGTCGTACGCGAAGTCGGAGGTCATCGCCTCGTAGTTGCCGTCGAATGCCAGGCCGACGAGCTCGCCCTTGCCGTTCATCACGGGCGAGCCGGAGTTGCCTCCCGTGATGTCGTTGGTGGTGAGGAAACACGCCGGCACGTCGTGGAGCCGCGGGTCCTCGTAGGCGGGGAAGGGGCCGCGCTTGGCCGCGTCAACCAGCGCTTGCGGGCAGTTGAAGGGGAAGGAGCCGCCGCACTTCTCGAGCACGCCGTGGAGCGTCGTGAAGGGCAGGTAGGCAACGGCGTCGCGCGGCGAGTACCCCTTGACGGTGGCGTAGGTGAAGCGCAGCGTGGAGTTGGCGTCGGGGTAGAGCGGCGCCGCGCGCCACGCTCCGAGCGCCGCGATGTAGCGCGGCTCCAGTACGGTCATCGCCCCATGGAAGGCCATACGCCCTTTCTCCGCGGTGTCGAGGTCTCTCCGCAGCGCCGCGGCGAAGGCGATCATCGCGTCACCCATGGCGAGCAGGGAGGCGTGACTCATTCCGAACATCGCCTCCCTGACCCTGGCGTCGCCCATGGTCGTGCGGCCGTACAGCGCGTCGAGAAGGGCGTCGATCGCGGCCTCTCCCGTCTTGCCCGTGGCGCGGAGCGCCGTGTCGAGCGCCGTGACCCGCGCGTCGACCGGCAGTGCCTTGGCCCGGGTGAAGAGATAGCGGAGCACGGTGCGGTCGTCCTGCAGGTCGAGGCTGCGCTGCAGGCGGCCGAGCCGCTGCCGGACGCTTCGGGCGTCGCGGTCCTGGAAGCCCGATTCGCGTACGAGGTCGGCCTTCGTCCGCTCGGCGGTCCAGTGCTCGACGGTGAGCGCGGCGCCGAGCAACAGGGTCGAGCGTGGCGATGACAGCTGGTCGAGGAGCGTGTCGCGCTCGTGCGTGGCATGCCGCGCCGCGACAAGAGCGTCGATACGCGGGACGATGTCGCCGTACCCAGTGGCGCGTCGCGGGTCGGCAGCGATCCACGCGCGCAGCTCCGCCTCTCGAGCCCGGGCTCGGGCCGGGAGCTGTTCGCGCCACATGCCGTCGACGATCCCCTCGCTCTTCTTGAGCCCGTTGTACAGCCGCTTGAGCGTGGAGGCGAGCTTGATCTCGACGTCCTTGCCACGCTTGGACTCTCGCTCGTGGATGGCGATCAGGTCTTTGGCCAGGGTGATCCGCTCCGGGTAGGAGGACTCGGCATCCTCCTGGATCGCCGCCGCGGTCTCGTAGCGGTAGGTCCTTCCCGGATAGCCGAGGATCATCGTGAAGTCGCCTTCCCGGAGAGGGGTCGAGGCGAGCCTGAGGTAGCGCTTCGGGTGATAGGGGACGTTGGCGGGCGAGTAGTCGGCCGGCTTGCCGTCCGGCCCGACATAGGCGCGTAGAAAGGAAAAGTCACCGGTCTGGCGGGGCCACATCCAGTTGTCGATCTCGCCGCCAAACTCGCCGATCGACCGCGGCGGCGCATAGACGAGGCGAACGTCGCGGAGCTCGAGCGTCCTGAACAGGTAGTACGCGGCTCCGCCGAACATCTCGGCCACCCGGCAGCGCTCGCCGCCCTGCTCGCAGGACGCGACCAGCGTCTTCTCGCGCTCCTCGATCATGCGGGCGCGCTCCTCAGGCTTGGCAGAAGGCGGCAGCCCGAACGTGACGTTCTCGGTGACGTCGCCGTAACCGTCGAAGACGTAGGCGCGGGTGCCATTGGCCTGCAACTCGTCCTGTCGGGAACCGGCGGGAAACCCGGTCGTGATGTAGTCGTGCTCGGGCGTGGCGTTCGTCTGGAGGGCGCCGAACGCACAGTGGTGGTTGGTTGCGATAAGGCCCTCGGGCGAGACGAACGACGCGGAACATCCACCCAGGGAGACGACCGCCGGGGCGAGGTCCCGGATCTCCGTCGGCGTGAGCTGCAGGCCCATCCGCTGGAGTGCGGACTGGTCCAGGTCGCCGATCTGGTGCAGCATCCACATGCCTTCTTCCGCCGTCGCGCCACCGGTCCCGAGCAGAACACCGACGGCCACGGCCAGGGCCGGCAACTTTCGCAGCATGAGCGCTCCCTCCCGCGGGCCCGCTGCCATGGGCCAGCCCGGGATTGTACGCGGTCCGTCACCGGAGTCGCCGCCGCGCCCGCCGGCTGCTATCGTAGGCGGCCGGAGGTGGCGTGGCGGAACACGACTGGCGCGACGAGTGGGATGAGCTTCTGATCGCGGGCGAGAGCGGCGCCCTGGAGGAGTTCTGGCTCGCGCGGCTGGAACAGGGCGTCGGCGACCCTGCGCCGTACCTGGAGGCGCTCAAGGGCCTGCGCTCCGCGAGCAAGCGGGCGCTCGCCGGGACGCTGCTGGAGCTGGCCGCGGACCAGGCGCTCGCCGACGGGAGCTGGGCCGCGCGGCGCGCCTTCCTGCGCGAGCTGCTGCGGCTCGGCGTCGGCGACGAGAAGGCCTGGCGCGCCGGGCTCGAGGCGTGCGTCCGCCATCTGTGGGCTGGCCGTCCATCGCTGGACCGCCTGCTCTCGCACTTCCGGCTCACGGAGGCCCGCAAGCCCCTTGAGGTGCTCGACCAGCTCGAGAGCTGGTTGGAATTCGACGTCGGAGGCGTCTTCCTCATGGCGGGCAAGGGACCGGGGCGGGTTGTGGAGACCAACCCACAGCTCGGCATGCTGCGCCTCGACCTCGAGCGCGAGAAGCGCGTCCCGGTACCCATCGACGCGGCCCGCAAGTATCTCGCGCCTCTTCCAGCGGGCCACTTCCTGCGGCGGCGCCTGGAGGAGCCCTCGCGTCTCGCCGGGGAGGTCGTCGCGGACCCTCCGGGAGCGGTGGTGGCGATCTTGGAGAGCTGTGGCGCCATGACCGTCTCGGAGCTCAAGGCCGCGCTCGCCGGCGTGCTCCCCGACGACCAGTGGACGAGCTGGTGGAACAAGGCGAAGAAGCAGCCCCGCCTGATCGCTTCGGGGAGCGGCACCCGCGTGCAGTACCGGCTGGAGGCCGGCCAGGGGGCAGAGGCCGAGATCCGGCGGGAGTTCGAAGCCGCCTCGCTCGCGCAGCGCGTCGCGCTGGCGCGCCGTCACGGAGGCCGGGAGCGAGACCTGGGGACGTGGATGGCGACGCTCCTACTGGCCGGCGCGGAACACGCGACCGCCGATGCCGGAACCGCGTGGGAAGCGCTCACCCAGGCGGGGCGATTTGGTGCGCCGGCCACGGCCGTTGAGCGGGCGAGGGCGGCGATCATCGATCATCTCGGCCCGATTCCTCTGCTGCAGGCGGTGAGCGACGCCACACAGCGGGAGGCGCTCCTCGACGTGATCCGGGAGACCCGGCCGGACGGCTGGGGCGAGGTTTACACGGGATGGCTGGCCCAGGAGACGCACCCTCGTCTGCTCACGGTGCTGTCTGCCGCGCTGGTGGCGGCGAACGAGAGCACGAAGGTGGTGACGTTCCTCGACCAGGTGTTCCTGTCGCCTCAGCGTTTCCCGGCCGCGTACGTCTGGGTGTTCGAGCTGACCGAGGAGAGCGAGCTGACCGCGCTGGTCGACGAGCGGCGTAGCGGTGCCCTGCTGGTGCGCCTCGTCGAGCTCGCCGAGCGCAAGGAGTTCGCGTCGCTGCGCACGCGCATCAAGGACGTGATCTCGCCGCGTGGCCTGGCGGCCCGGATCGTCGCGGAGAAGCTCTCCATCGACCAGGCGCGACGGCTGGTCCAGATCCTCGAGGCGCCGGGCGAGCTTCCGGACGAGCGCAACTGGCTTCGTCGCGCGGCGCTCGCGCGTTTCCCGGAGCTCAGGCAGGCGCCCCAGCTCGACGTGGTCCCGGCCCTTCCGGGCACCGTCGCCCGGCTCCAGCAGGAGCTCCGCGCCCTGCTCGAGCGGGAGATCCCGGAGACGCTCAAGGCGATCCAGGTGGCCAAGGAGCACGGTGACCTGCGGGAGAACTTCGAGTACCACGCCGCCCGTGCCCGCCAGGAGTTCCTCTCGGCGCGCGCCGCCAGGCTCCAGGAAGACCTCGCCAAGGTCCGTGTCATCGAGCCGGCGAGTGTGGACACCTCGCGTGTGCGGGTGGGGACGCGGGCATGGCTCGAGCCGCTCGAGAGTGGCGAGCGACGAGGCGTGATCATCCTGGGTCCGTACGAGGGCGACCCCGAGCGCGGGATCCTCTCGCACGAGACCGAGGCCGCCCTGGCTCTTCTTGATCGCGAACCGGGGGACCGAGTCACCTTCGACGGCCGAGAGTGGACGGTGGCGGCGGTCGAGCCGGCCTCCGAGTGACCCGGTCGGGACCAGTGCGCCCTCGGCAGGCTCACGGACATCGCCCGGGCGTGGGCCTCGAACACTCTTGGGTCGATCGGGAGTCCGGCAGCGCTCCCGCGAACTGAGACCAACGGAGCCGAGAGCGGCGGGCCAGGGAACGCGGCCATCGTCGAAGCCTTGACTCAGGGCCGTCCGTTCAAATAAGATTACGTCTCATGAAGACCGAGGTTGGTGGGTCGCGCTTCGTCTTCCCGAGATGGACCAACTGGTTACGCCCTACGCTGGCAGCGGTGCTGGTGATTACGCCGGTGTACGTCGTGATCCTGGTCTGGCTTGGCTTCTCCCCGAAGACCACCGACGTCGGATACCAGCCGCAGCAGCCGGTGCCGTACAGCCACGCACTCCACGCCGGCGAGCTCGGCATCGATTGCCGCTACTGCCACAACACCGTGGAGCGCGCCGCCTACGCCGCTGTCCCGCCGACCCAGACCTGCATGAACTGCCACGCCAAGATCCGCGCCACCAGCCCGAAGCTGCTGGTCATCCGCGAGAGCTATGCGACCGGCCTGCCGGTGCCCTGGGTCAAGGTCCACGACCTGCCCGACTACGTCTACTTCAACCACAGCGCACATGTCCGCCGTGGTGTGGGGTGCGTCGAGTGCCACGGCCGGGTCGACAAGATGGAGGTCGTGTCCCAGGTCAAGGAGCTCTCGATGGGCTGGTGCCTCGACTGTCACCGCAACCCGGACCGCCACCTGCGCCCGCCCGAGCTCGTGACGAAGATGGATTGGGTCCCGCCCGAGAACCCGGCCGTCTACGGCGCGCAACTGCGTAAGGCGAACAACATCAACCCGCCGACCGACTGCTGGACGTGCCACCGATGAGCCGGCGGCCCGGAACGTGGGGTGCGGGGCCGGAACGTGAGGTCGCCGGCGGGAAACGGAGCTCGCGTGAGCAAGACGACGGCCCGGTGGGTGCGACGATGACGAACGACAGCGCGGGGAAGGCGTACTGGCGAAGCCTCGACGACCTGGCCGATTCGCCCGCGGTCCAGGAGCTGATGGCGCGGGAGTTCCCCGGGCTCGAGCAGGACCTCGTCGACCCGGCGACCCGCCGCGACTTCCTCAAGATCCTGGGGGCGTCGCTGGGCATGGTCGGCCTCACATCGTGCCGCTGGCCAAAGGAACTCATCCTGCCCTTCACCAGCCGCCCAGAGGGCCGCGATCCTGGCGTCCCGGTGCAGTACGCCACGGTCATGGAGCTGGGCGGAGCGGCCGTCGGGCTGCTCGCGACCAGCTACGATGGCCGACCGATCAAGCTCGAGGGGAACCCCCAGCACCCCGGCAGTCTCGGCGCCGCCGGCGTGTTTGCCCAGGCCAGCGTGCTCGAGCTCTACGATCCGGACCGCAGCCGCTACGTGGTGCGCCGCGAAGGGTCGCGCGAGGCCAACGTGGGCTGGGATGAGTTCGCGTCGTTCGCCGGCGCGCACTTCCAGGCGCTCCGGGCGGCTCGGGGAGAGGGGCTCGCGGTCCTCTCGGAAGCGAGCTCTTCCCCCAGCCTCGACGCCCTGAAGAGGCGTTTCGCCGAGGCCTTCCCCGAGGCTGGGTGGTTCGAGTACGAGCCGCTGTCCTACGATGCGGAGCGCGCGGGAACCCGGATGGCGTTCGGCGTCCCGGTAAGGCCGCGACTTCACTTCGACAGGACCAGCATCATCGTGTGCCTGGAGGCCGATCCTCTCTACTCGCACCCCGACGCGGTTCGGCTCGCCCGCGGGTTCGCGGGCGGCAGGAGAGCCGACAACGGCGAGATGAACCGACTCTACGCGGTCGAGGCCGCGCTCAGCCTCACCGGGACGGCGGCCGACCACCGCCTCGCCACGCGCTCCGGACAGGTTGCCGCGGTGGCGGCTCGCCTCGCTCGCGAGCTCGGCAGCCGGGGCGTGCCTCTACCCGATCCGCTGGGCACGATGGCGGTGGCACCCTTCGACGACGGGATGGAGAAGGCGGTCGCACGCTTCGCAGCGGCCGCAGCCCGTGACCTCGCAGGGGCCAGGGGGACCGGCGTGGTGATCGCCGGAGCCGGGCAGCCTGCGGAGGTGCACGCCTTCGCCCACCTGCTCAATGCGGCGCTCGGGAACATCGGGAACGCGGTCACCTACCTCGCCGACCCGGAGCCGGAGCGCCCGGCCCACGTGACGGCGATCCGGTCCCTGACGGACGCGATCGCGGCCGGAAAGGTCAAGACCCTCCTCATCCTCGGCGGCAACCCCGCCTACGACGCGCCCGCCGACCTCGACTTCGCGTCCCGGCTCCGAGCCGTCCCGACATCGATCCACCTCGGGGTGTTCCACGACGAGACCGGGCAGGCGTGCACCTGGCACGTGCCGCGTGCGCACTACCTGGAGAGCTGGGGCGACGCTCGCGCCTGGGACGGGACGGTCTCCGTGCAGCAGCCGCTCATCGAGGCGCTGTACGGCGGGAAGAGCTCGATCGAGATGGTCGCACTGGCGTGCGGCGACCCCGACCCGAACGGCCACGCCATCGTGCGCAAGACTCTCGCCGACCTCCGCGGTGCCGTGGACTTCGACGCCACCTGGCGGCGCACCCTGAACGACGGGGTGTTGGCCGGGAGCTCGGCGGCGGATGCGTCGAGGCTGACCGTCGATGCCGATGGCGTCGCAAAGGTGGTGGCGGCTCTGGGCGGGAGATCCGTCGCGAGCGGGCTCGAGGCCGTCTTCATCGCCGACCCCTCCACCTACGACGGCCGGTTCGCCAACAACGCCTGGCTCCAGGAGCTGCCCGACCCGCTCTCGAAGATCACGTGGGACAACGCTGCCCTCGTCAGCCCTGCGACGGCGGCGAAGCTGGGCATCCGGGACGGCGACGTCGTCGCGATCGGCAGCGGCGGCCGCACGATCGAGATCCCGGCATGCCTGCTGCCCGGAGTCGCGGACGGTACGGTGGTCCTCCCGCTCGGGTACGGGCGGACGGCCGCGGGACGGGTGGGCGACGGAGTCGGGTTCGACACCTATCGGTTGCGCACCAGCACGGGGATGTACGCCATCGACGGCGTCGACGTCTCGCGCACCGGTCGCTCGCACACGCTCGCCACGACCCAGGACCATTACGCGATCGACACCGTCGGCTTCGTCGAGCGTGGCCAGCGGATCGGCGAGCTGGTTCGCGAGGGGACCCTCGAGGAGTTCAAGCGGGATCCCGGGTTTGTCAAGAAGGAGGGCGGGGCGCCGCCTTCAGTCCCGCTGTTCACGGAGCTGTCCTACACCGGTGAGCACCAGTGGGGGATGTCGATCGACCTGTCCGCATGCATTGGCTGCAACGCCTGCACCGTCGCCTGCCAGGCCGAGAACAACATCCCCGTTGTAGGGAGGAAACAGGTTTCCCGGGGCCGGGAAATGCACTGGATTCGCATCGACCGCTACTTCTCGGGCAAGCCCGAGACCCCGAAGGTGCTGTTCCAGCCGGTGGCCTGCCAGCAGTGCGAGAACGCCCCCTGCGAGTCGGTCTGCCCGGTTGGCGCGACGATGCACAGTGACGAAGGGCTCAACCAGATGGTCTACAACCGCTGTGTGGGCACCCGGTACTGCTCGAACAACTGCCCATACAAGGTCCGCCGCTTCAACTTCTTCAACTACTTCAAGAGCGTTCCGCAAGTCGAGCGGATGGTGTTCAACCCCGAGGTCACGATCCGCGCGCGGGGCGTGATGGAGAAGTGCACGTTCTGCATCCAGCGCATCGAGGCGGTGAAGATCGCGGCGAAGAACGACCGCCGGCCGATCCGCGACGGAGAGATCGTCCCGGCCTGCGCCCAGACCTGCCCCACTCAGGCGATCGTCTTCGGCGACCTGCGTGACCCCGCGAGCCGGGTCTCCCGACTCCACCGCCAACCCCGGTCGTACGGCATGCTGGCGGAGATCAACACCAAGCCGCGCAACCTCTATCTCGCCAAGCTGCGGAACCCGTCCCCGGACGCGGGGGAGGCGTGATGGCGACAGCTCCGTTGGTCGTGGACAACAGCATCGAGGATCCGCGCAGGCGTGCGCCCCTGGTGCTCGGGGAGAACGATCTCACCTCAGTGACCGACACGGTCTGCTCGATCGTGGAGCGACCGAAACCGCCGCGGGCCTGGTACATCGCCTTCGGGATCTCGGCCACGCTCACCGCAGTGCTGCTCGCCATGCTCGGCTACCTGTTCCTGGTCGGCGTCGGCGTCTGGGGAGTCATGATCCCGGTGGCCTGGGGCTTCGCCATCATCAACTTCGTCTTCTGGGTCGGCATCGGTCACGCCGGGACGTTGATCTCCGCCATCCTCTTCCTGTTCCGGCAGAAGTGGCGCACGGCGATCAACCGCTTCGCGGAATCGATGACGATCTTCGCGGTGATCTGCGCCGGCCTCTTCCCGGCCATCCACGTCGGCCGTCCCTGGGTCGCCTACTGGCTGTTCCCGATTCCCAACCAGATGAAACTCTGGCCTCAGTTCCGCAGCCCGCTGCTATGGGACGTCTTCGCCGTGTCCACCTATTTCATCGTCTCGCTGCTGTTCTGGTACGTCGGCATGGTCCCCGACCTGGCGACCCTGCGCGACCGCGCGAAGACCAAGCTGAGGTCGGTGATCTACGGCGTGTTGAGCCTCGGTTGGCGAGGCTCGGGCCGCCACTGGCACCGCTACGAACGCGTCTACCTGCTGCTCGCGGCACTGGCCACACCGCTGGTGCTCTCGGTGCATTCCGTCGTGAGCTTCGACTTCGCGGTCGCGCAGCTGCCCGGCTGGCACACCACGATCTTCCCGCCGTACTTCGTGGCGGGCGCCATCTTCGGCGGCTTTGCCATGGTCCTCGTGCTGCTGGTGCCGATCCGCGCCTATCTCGGCCTCGGTGAGCTCGTCACCACCCGGCACCTCGAGAACATGGCCAAGATCGTCCTGGCCACCGGCTCCATGGTGGGGTACGCCTACGGCATGGAGTTCTTTACCGGCTGGTACAGCGGGAACCGCTTCGAGAGCTTCACGTCGGTCAACCGCGCCCTCGGACCCTATGCCTGGGCCTACTGGATCATGATCCTCTGCAACGTGGTGGCACCTCAGTTCTTCTGGTTCCGGAAGGCGCGTACGACGCCGTGGATGGTCTTCACGGTGGCGTTCTTCGTCAATATCGGGATGTGGTTCGAACGCTTCGTCATCGTCGTGAGTTCGCTGTCGCGCGACTGGCTGCCGTCGAGCTGGGGGTACTACAAGCCGACCTGGGTCGATCTCCTGACGCTGGCCGGCAGTGTCGGCTTGTTCCTCACACTCTTCCTCCTCTTCCTGCGGTTCCTGCCGACCTTCGCCATGGCCGAGTTGAAGAGTGTGATGCCGCACGGCGGTCTCGACGTCGGGCCGCACCACGGTCACGGTCAATACTGGGGCGAGATCCCGCACCAGCACGATCGGCAGTTCGCCGAAGAGGAGGGGAGATGAGCACCCCGACTGTGACGGCTGCCTCAAGAAGCGAACTCTTTGGCGTGCTGGCCGAGTTCTCCTCCGTGGAGGAGCTGCTCGCCGCGTGCGAGAAGGTCCGGGACGCCGGCTTCACCCGCTGGGACGCGCACTCACCGATTCCGGTCCACGGCCTCGACGAAGCGATGGGGCTCAAGGGAACCCGGCTGCCGGCGGTGGTCCTGGCTGGGGGCGTGTTCGGGGCGCTCGGCGGGTTGGCCCTCCAGTGGTGGACGAACGGCGTCAACTACGCCTATCGGATCAGTGGTAAACCGCTCTTCGCGCTGCCTCCGGCGATCCCGATCACCTTCGAGATGACGGTCCTGTTTGCCGCACTCGGCGCAGTCGGGGGTCTGATCATCGCCAACGGCTGGCCGCACCTGTATCATCCGCTGTTCAACAGCGCGGCGTTTCGCCGTGTCACGGCGGACCGCTTCTTCATCAGCATCGAGGCGGACGACCCACTTTTCGACGAGGCCAGGACGCGGGCCTTCCTCGAGTCGCTCGGCAGCGGGCACATCGAAGAAGTGGAGGGGTAGGGCAATGCCGCCTCGTTTCCTGGTTTACGGCGCGATTGCCCTGACGCTCGTGGCGCTGGTACCACTTGCGCTGATCGCGCGGGCCCGGGTGACGACATCGCCGGTGCCCCGCCTCAACGTGGTGCCCGACATGGACAACCAGATCAAGTTCAAGCCGCAATCGGAGGACACGATGTTCGCCGACGGGAGGGCGATGCGGGAGCCGGTGCCGGACACCGTCGCGCGCGGCGAGCTCGACCTCGACAGCGCGTACTACCGGGGCAAGACCGCGGATGGGGGCTGGGTCACGGCCTTCCCGGTGCCGGTCACGGAGCGGCTCGTCAGACGGGGCGAGGACCGCTTCGACATTTACTGCTCGCCCTGCCACGGGCTCGCCGGCTACGGCGACGGCATCGTCGCCAAGCGCGCGGACAGCCTGCAGGAGGGCACCTGGACGCCTCCGTCGTCGTTCCACACCGATCTCGTGCGGGGCCGACCGGTGGGCCACCTGTTCAACACGATAACGAACGGGATCCGCAACATGCCGGCCTACGGGCCGCAGATCCCGGTCGTCGACCGGTGGGCGATCGTCTCCTACATCCGGGCGCTTCAGCTCAGTCAGGACGCCCGCCCCGAGGACGTGCCCCCCGACCTGCGGGCGCAGTTGAGGTGACAGCGATGGAGATCCCGGACATCCAGCAGGAGAGGCGTCACCTGGGCGAAGCGGGAGGGCGGCTGGCAGCCCGCGCTGCGGCGATCGGCGGCGTCGCATTGATCGCCGGGATCGTCTTCGGGCTGCGCGCCGGTGACGGCGGGCGCAGCTTCTTTTTCGCCTACCTGCTCAACTTTGCCTATGTGCTGAGTCTCGCCCTCGGGGCGCTGTTCTTCGTCATCCTGCATCACCTCACGCGCGCCGGGTGGAGTGTGGTCGTGCGCCGGCTCGGCGAGGCTGTCGCCATGACCCTCCCCTTCATGGTGCTGCTGTTCGTGCCGATCCTGCTCGGCCTTCACCAGCTCTACCACTGGACCCACGCCGACCTGGTGGCACAGGACGCCATCCTGCGCGGCAAGACGCCCTACCTCAATCTGCCCTTCTTCCTCCTCCGCTGGGCGGCGTACTTTGGCATCTGGATCCTGCTGACGCGCTTCTTCGTCCGCCGCTCGCTCGACCAGGACGGGTCCGGCGACGTGGAGCTCACGCTGCAGATGGAGCGACGGGCGGCCCTCTCGATGGTGCTGTTCGCGATCACGCTGACCTTTGCCTCCATCGACCTGCTGATGACGTTGGACCCGCACTGGTACAGCACGATCTTCGGCGTGTACTACTTCTCGGGAGCGGTCGTGGGATTCTTCGCGCTGCTGGCGCTCCTGACCTACTGGACCCAGCGCGCCGGCTTCCTCCGCCACGCCATCACGATCGAGCACTACCACGACCTGGGCAAGCTCCTGTTCGCCTTCGTCGTCTTCTGGGCGTACATCGCGTTCTCTCAGTACATGCTCTACTGGTACGCCAACATGCCGGAGGAGACGGAGTGGTTCTTCCGCCGGCAGAACCACGGCTGGGGCTGGGTCGGGTTGGCGATCGTCTTCGGCCACTTCCTCGTGCCGTTCGTGGCGCTCCTCTCGCGCACGCCGAAGCGCCAGCCACGGCTGCTTGTCGTGGCGGCGGTGTGGATGCTCGCGATGCACTGGATAGACCTGTACTGGCTCGTGATGCCGGAACTTCGCCCGACCAGCCCGTGGCCGGGAGCGATGGATCTGCTCCTGCTCGTCGCGCTCGGCGCCCTGAGCCTGGGCTTCGGGGTGTGGCGCGTGCGGCGGCGCTCGCTGATCCCGGAGCGCGACCCGCGCCTGCGGGAGTCCCTGACCTTTGAGAACGCGTGAGGCCGATATGAGTGAGCGAGGTGGCGGCGACCCCAATACCCCGATGACCGTCATCGTCGGGCTGATGAGCGCACTCCTGCTCTTCGTCGTTGTCGTCCTGCTCCAGGCCTTCTTCTACCACTCTGAGCGTGAGGAGAATCGGCGCAAGGTCGTGGCAGTCACCCCCCAGGAGCTTGCCCAGGTGCGCGCCCAGCAGCAGGAGGTCCTGCACTCCTATCGGTGGATCGACCAGCAGAAGAAGGTCGTTGCGATCCCGATCGACCGGGCGATCTCTCTCCTCGTCGAGCGCGGCGGGGGGGTGCCCGTCGCTCCGACCCCTCAGCCGCCGAGTCGGGCGACCAGACGCTGAGCGCCGGATGGGGAATTTCTCCGCTGATGCCGAGTTGTCCGGAGTGTGCGAGAGGGGTGCGACTGTGTCGAGATTTCCTATGAGTGAGACCACGCGTCTCAGGAAGCGGCTGGGCCTGCAGTTCCCGGTCGTTTCCGGGCTGCCGACCGCCTTGGCCGTTGCGGCGGCACTCCTCGTGGCCTCGGGCGCCTCGGCCCAGCGGCAGGAGGCGGCCCCCAAGGCCCTCGAGGGTGTCGGCGTGACCGAACACCTCGGCGGCAGGGTCCCTCTCGGCCTTGAGTTTACGGACGAGTCCGGCAAGCCGGTCCAGCTCAGCCAGTACTTCACCCCCGGGCGGCCGGTAATCCTCACCTTGAACTACTACGAGTGCCCGATGCTGTGCACCCTCCAGCTCAGTGGTCTGGTTGCCGGCCTCAAGGATCTCAGCTGGACGCCCGGAAAGCAGTTCGAGATCGTCACCGTGAGCATCAACCCGACGGAGACGCCCGCCCTGGCTAAGCTGAAGAAACAGGGTTATATGTCGCAGTATGGCAGGGTCGGAGCAGCCGCCGGCTGGCACTTCCTGGTCGGCAAGGAGGCGAATATCCACGCACTCGCCGGGGCCGTCGGGTTCGGCTACGAGTACGACGAAGCGCAGCACCAGTACGCCCACCCGGCAGCCCTGATGATGCTCAGCCCGAACGGCGAGATCACTCGCTACCTGTACGGGATCGAGTACCCGCCCAATACGCTGAAGCTTGCGCTGGTCGAGGCGGGCGAGGGGAAGGTGGGAACTGCCTCCGATCAGTTGCTCTTGTACTGCTTCCACTATGACTCGTCCTCCGGACGCTATGTGGTGGCTGCAGCGAACGTGATGAGGCTCGGCGGTGCGGTCACGCTGCTCATCGTCGGCGGCTGGCTGCTGGTCGCGTGGTTGCGCGGCCGCGGCAGGCACACCGGAGAGGCCAAGGGTCGCGCAGCCCCAGCGCCCTCGGCCGGGCCGTCCAAGTAAGGTGTCGGCCGGGCCGCAAGGCCCGTGGCAATTGCTGCTGAGAGCGTCCGAGGCGAGGTGACGGGCAGTGAGTGTGACGAGAGAGCTTGCGAGTCTGCTCGGTAGCCAGGTGACTACCCTGACCGACGGTACGTTCTGGATGCCCGTCCAGGGCTCCTCGACGGCGCCGATGGTCGACCAGTTGTTCCAGTTCATCCTCTGGTTGTCTGTCTTCTTCTTCGTCCTCATCGTCGGGCTGATGGTGCTGTTCGTGGTCAGGTACCGCCGGCGCGTGGGCCGCGAGGAGCCCGAGCCGAGCCCCGACCACAACATGCCGCTGGAGGTGACGTGGACCGTGATCCCGATCGCCCTGGTGATCGTCCTGTTCGCCTGGGGCTTCAAGGTGTTCATGGATATCAACACTCCACCGGCCAATGCCTACGAGATTCAAGTCACGGGTCAGAAATGGAAGTGGCTGTTCACCTATCCGGACGGACATGTCGATGAGGATCTCCACGTCCCGGTGGACACGCCGGTGCGGCTGGTGATGACCTCGGAGGACGTGATCCACGGGTTTTACATCCCTGCCTTCCGGCTGAAGCACGACGTTGTGCCGGGGCGCTACGCCAAGCTCTGGTTCCGGGCCACCACGCCGGGGGAGTACCAGCTCTTCTGCACGCAGTACTGCGGGACCGGGCACTCGAACATGCTCGCCAAGGTGGTGGTGCACGAACCGGGAGGCTTCGAGAAATGGCTGCAGAACGCCTCGAACTTCCTCAAGACGATGTCGCCCGCGCAGGCGGGGGAGCGGCTCTACCGTACCCGGGGGTGCGCCCAGTGCCACTCCGTGACCGGCACGGCGGGGATCGGCCCTTCGTTCAAGGGCGTGTTCGGCCACGAGGTGGCGCTCTCGACTGGGACCAGCGTGTTGGCCGATGAGAACTACGTGCGGGAGTCGATCCTCGACCCGCAGGCGAAGGTCGTGGCGGGTTTCCAGCCGGTGATGCCGACGTTCAAAGGGCGCCTGAAGGACGACGAGATCACCGCCATCATCGCGTACCTGAAGACCCTGCAGTAGCAGGTAGGGAAGTGAGCCCGGCGAGGCATGGCCCGGCGGGTTTGGGGGAGAAGGCGGAGAGGATATGACAGGCATCGAGAACACGGCGGGCGTTAAGGCGGACGCCACCGCGCAGAACGCGCTGGCCGGCGACAACTATCTCAACCACGAGCGCGGGCTGCGCTCGTGGCTGCTGACGCTCGACCACAAGCGGATCGGGGTGATGTACCTGATCGCGATCCTCACCTCGTTCCTCCTTGGTGGCATCTTCGCCCTTGTCATCCGCACCAGCCTGCTCAGCCCCAACCATCACATCGTTTCGGCCGACACCTACAACGAGCTCTTTA
The DNA here is from genome assembly GCA_050257595.1 of Acidobacteriota bacterium. Lineage (GTDB taxonomy): Bacteria > Acidobacteriota > Thermoanaerobaculia > Thermoanaerobaculales > Thermoanaerobaculaceae > JBLMXF01. The sequence goes on from JBLMXF010000026.1 coordinate 27,567, forward strand.
CGCTTCACGGCGCCGTGATGATCTTCCTGTTCATCATCCCGGGCATCCCCGCTGCGCTCGGCAACTTCATCCTGCCTCTGATGCTCGGGGCCAAGGACGTCGCGTTCCCGCGCCTGAACCTGATGAGCTTCTACTTCTGGGTGGCCGGAGCGATCTTTGCCCTTGCGGCGATCGTGCTCGGCGGCGCTGACACGGGGTGGACCTTCTACACACCCTACAGCACGACGACCAACACCATGGTCACCACGATCGTGTTCGGCGTGTTCATCCTCGGGTTCAGCTCGATCTTCACGGGGCTGAACTTCATCGTGACGATTCACAAGCTGCGGCCGCCCGAGATGGGATGGTTCAAGATGCCGCTGTTCCTGTGGGGCATCTACGGGACCGCGATCATCCAGGTGCTGGCCACCCCGGTGCTCGGGATCACCCTGCTCCTGCTGATCATGGAGCGCACGCTCGGGATCGGGATCTTCGACCCCGCCCTCGGCGGCGACCCGATCCTGTTCCAGCATTTCTTCTGGTTCTACTCGCACCCGGCGGTGTACATCATGATCCTGCCCGCCATGGGTGTGATCAGCGAGCTGGTCTCGGTGTTCTCCCGCAAGCACATCTTCGGCTACACGTTCATCGCCTACAGCTCGATCGCCATCGCGGTGATCAGCTTCCTGGTGTGGGGCCACCACATGTTCGTCTCCGGTCAGTCGAACCTGGCGAGCATGGTGTTCAGCTTCCTGACGTTCATGGTGGCGATTCCCTCGGCGATCAAGGTGTTCAACTGGCTGGCGACGATGTACAAGGGCTCGATCCGGCTCGACACCCCGATGCTCTACGTCCTCTCGTTCCTCTTTCTTTTTGGTATCGGCGGACTCACCGGTCTGTTCCTCGGGTCCCTGGCCACCGATGTCCACCTGCACGACACGTACTTCGTGGTTGCCCACTTCCACTACGTGATGTTCGGCGGCACGGTGATCGCGTTCCTGGGGGCGCTTCACTACTGGTGGCCGAAGATGTTCGGTCGCATGTACAGCGAGTTCTGGGGCAGGATCGCCGCGCTGCTGATCTTCGTCGGCTTCAACACCACGTTCTTCACCCAGTTTGTCATGGGCAGCCACGGGATGCCGCGGCGCTACTACAACTATCTCCCCGAGTTCAAGCCCTATCACCAGCTCTCCACGCTGGGCTCCTACATCATGGCGGTGGGGTTCGTGATGATCGCCGTCTACCTCGTACACTCGTTGTTCCGGGGGCGGCTTGCGCCGGCGAACCCCTGGGGTGGCGCGACCATGGAGTGGCAGACCTCGTCGCCCCCACCGCACGACAACTTCGCGGTCACGCCACCGGTGCGTGACCCCTACGCGATCGACGAGTGGGCGTGGGACGCCGCCATCGGAGGTTACGTCAGGCGGGATGTGAGCGGCCGCGTGCCCGAGGGGAGCCTGCCCACATGAGCGCGGCGAAGGAGAGAACCGGCGTGTCCGAGGCACACCCGTCCCATCTCGCACACCATTTCGACACGCCGGAGCAACAGTTCGAGTCCGGGAAGCTCGGCATGTGGATCTTCCTGGCGACCGAGATCCTGCTGTTCGGCGGGTTGTTCTGCGCTTACGCGGTCTACCGCGCCAACCATCCGGAAATCTTCATCTACGCTCACCGGTTTCTCGACAAGACACTGGGCGCGATCAACACCGGAGTGCTGATCTTCTCGAGCTTCACCATGGCACTCGCGGTGCGAGCGGCTCAGAAGGGCCAGCGGCGCGCCCTGGTGGCCCTGCTGGCCGTCACCATCGCGTGCGCATTCGGCTTCCTGGGCATCAAGTACGTGGAGTACCACCACAAGTGGAAGGAAGGCCTCCTCTGGGGAGCCCACTACCGGCAGCAGGTGGAGGGCACGACAGCGGTGCGGCCGGGCGGACCAGGCGCGAGCCTGAGCCCGACCCCGGCGCCGGTAAACCCTGAGGACCGTACCGTTCTCCCGGCGCCGGCCCGGCCCCCGGCCGGGCTCGCGAAGCAGGGTGAGGCGCCGCCCGGCAACGAGGAGTTCCCCGTCGGGCCTCCGCAGAACGTCCAGACCTTCTTCGCCGTCTACTTCATGATGACGGGACTCCACGGTCTCCATGTCATCGCCGGCATCGTGCTGCTCTCGATCATGTTGGTGCGCGCGGCGCGCGGCGAGTTCGGTCCGGAGTACTTCACCCCCGTCGACCTCGCCGGTCTGTACTGGCACGTCGTCGACCTGATCTGGATCTACCTGTTCCCGCTGCTGTACCTGATTCACTGAGGTCCTGGGTTCGAGGCTTGCGGCCTCACGGAGAGACGATGAGCGGTGACAGAACGGAGAGCGGCGCGGCAAGCCCCAAGCCCGAGGCCTCGAGCCTTCGACCGCGAGGTGACCGATGAGAGGAATGGCGGACGAGACGATCAAGGGCGCAGGAGCGGAAGGGCACGTGGGGTTCGTCCACATTGTGCCCGTGAAGGTCCTGGTGAGCGTGTGGGCCGCCCTCATGGTGCTCACCATTCTCACCGTGGAGGCTACCCGCGTCGATCTGGGCAGCTTCAACCTGTGGCTCGCGATGCTGATCGCGACCATGAAGGGGTCGCTGGTCGTGCTCTACTTCATGCACATGCGCTACGACCGGCCAATGAACGCCATCGTGTTCATCACCGCACTGCTGTTCGTGACCCTCTTCGTCTCACTGGCGCTGATGGACAGCCTGAGCTACAGGCCGGACCTGATTCCGGGTTACGCGCCGGCGGTCCACCAGTGAGCAGTCGCGACTCGCGTCTCGGTGGTGATCGTGGCGCTCCTGCTCCACTGGCGATCGGCATGCTCGGGATGCGCCTGCTGGTCGCGTCGCTGTCGATGCTGTTCGCAGCGAGTATCGTCGGCTACGTGGTGATCCGGAGCCGCTCCGCGATCTGGCCGCCGGCCGGATCACCGCCTCTGCCCGGGGGTCTCTGGCTGTCCACCGTGCTTCTGCTGATCTCGAGCGGGACCATGTGCGCTGCCACGATGGCAGCGCGTCGTGACGCCCAACGCCAGCTGCGGGTCGGGCTCCTGCTCACGACCCTGCTCGGCGTTGGTTTCCTGGCCAGCCAGACGGCCAACTGGTCCGCCCTCGTGGCCAGGCACCTGACTCCTGGGCTCAACCTGTTCGGTTTCACGTTCTTTCTCCTCACCGGCCTCCACGCGGCTCATGTCGTCGGTGGTCTCGTGCCTCTCAGCGTGGTGACCGTCAGGGCGTGGAAAGGCCGGTACTCTGCGGCGTTTCATCCGGGCGTACGGTACTGTGCGCTGTACTGGCACTTCCTCGATGTCGTCTGGGTGATCCTCTTCGGCGTCGTGTTCCTGGCCGGCTGACGCCGTTACTCGAGCACCCAGGTGGTGTCGTGCGGGTGCATGGCGTACCAGGCAAAGTAGCTCGCGTAGATGGCGACCGGCTGAGGTCCCGTCAGGGCTTGGACGGTCACCGTCGGTGGGTGATCGCCGATGATGAAGCGGATCGTCTGGCCACCCAGCTGGGTTTCCCACCGGCCCCGTTCGCCGGCCCTTCTTGCCAGGGCCGGCCAAGAGTATGCGAAGAACTCTCCATTGCGATCGATGACGACCAGCGGTGTCTTGCGTGCCAGGCTGCCCACGGGAGGGAGGGGACTGACCGGGAAGCGCAGGAGGTCGGAGCCGAAGTAGTTGGCGTAGGGGTCCTGCTGGTAGCGGGAGGAGAGTCGGGGATCGGGTGCGACCACTCCGGTCTCGGGATGTGCACTGCACCAGGCGCGCCACGTCACCACGGTACAGGCGAGAGGGCGGAGCGACGAGCCGCCACCGACCGCCGGCCCGGCAACCGCGCGCATCAGGAGCTGGCTCCACAAACTCTCCTGCCGGGTGTGGGGGCGGACGTCGTACATGAGCAGGTTGGAGTTGTAGAGCAAGCCGCTGACCCCGAAGGTGAGCGTTTCTCCCCCGATCTTCCGGTCGAAGACCGCGGCGCTGTCGCACAGCGGGTTGTAGGTGACGACGATCGGCCGCCCAGCCACGGTATCGTTTGCCACCTCGTGCCAGACCAGCACGCGGAGCGGATAGGCGCGCGCCACCCCGTCGATCTCCACGCCCACGACCCGGTCCGACGGCACGAGGTACCTGCTCCGCCGCTCGCGTGCCGCCGAATCGACCTGCGCGCGGGTCCACACGCCGGGCGCCGAGAGGGCGTGCAGGCCGTCCTTCGGCATCCCCCCACCGACGATTCGGGAAACCGGGACCAGCGCGGGTGCGAGGGTGAAGCCATAGGTCTCCGGGTGTACGCCGTCGCCGGTGCTCATCCCGGAGTGCCGAAGGGTGGGGACCACGCTGACGGCGGCGGCCACCACGCCGAGGATCAGCCCGAGGAAGAGCACCCAGCCTCCCTGGCCGAGAAAGCGCAGGAAGCGGCCGTATCTCGCGCCTTCGCGTGGCATCGTCACCCGGCTAGCCCAACCTGAGGGAACCGGTCATGACTCCTCGCCTCGCAATCCTCCGGAAGTTTCTCACGGCCGGTCGGGCCCGTCGAGCGAGGCGTCGAGGAGCATCGTGGCATGACGGTCGACGTGAGGAGAGAAGCGTGCGTCGCGGATGGTCGACCGCGGCGTGCGGTCAGCGACCATCAAGCCAAGGAGAAGAGGCAGATAGAGCAACGTCGCGAGGAACAGGCGACGCGCACTCGCCGCGCTGCGCTCGCGGGCGAGGACGACTCCCATGGCCAACAGCACAGCGCCAAGGAGCAGGGAGCCGGAGGCGTAGACCCATCCCGTCAGTCCAGCCAGCGACGAGGCGATCGCCACGGGAAGCAGCGCCATCGTGTAGAGCGTGACGACGTGCACGGTGGTCCTCCCGCCGCGGTCGACGACCGGCAGCATGCGGAAGCCACCTCGTGCGTAGTCGTCCCGGTAGAGCCAGGCGAGGGCGAGGAAATGCGGGATCTGCCAGAGGAAGAGCACGCCGGCCAACATCCAGGCACCGAAGCCCAGCGAGCCGTCGAAGGCCGCCCAACCCATCATCGGAGGCAGGGCGCCGCACACCGCTCCGGCAAGCGTGCACAGCGGGGTCCTGGGCTTGAGCGGTGTGTAGACCAGGACGTACACGAGCACGACGGCGAGGCCGAGGAGCGCGCTCGTCGGGGTCGTGCGCCAGGCCAGCAGGCCGAGCCCGGTGGCGCCGATGCCGACGCCGACCGCGAGAGCCTGAGGGCGCGAGATCTGGCCGGTGGGGATCGGCCGGCGGCAGGTCCGCTCCATGCGGCCGTCGCGCTCCGCCTCGATCCACTCGTTGAGAGCCATCGACCCGGCTGCCGCCAGCGCGGTTCCCGCCATGGTCCAGAGCAGCCGGGACAACGACCACGCCGGGCCGCTCGCCATCAGATAGCCGACCGCCGAGGTCACGACCACCAGTGACACCAGGCGCGCCTTGGTCAGTTCAGCGAGCACGCCGATCAGCGCGATGGCGCGGCCGAGTGGGCTGCTCGAGGCGTGCGTCCCGCCCACCGGCCGCGGCAGGGCAGCCGGGACTCCCACGTTCGGTCGTGCGGTCATCGTCTCTGCAATCCTCCGCTGGTTCGCCGCTTGCGAAGCGGTCATGCGCACTTCTCCTGTCCCGTAACCGCGCCGGGCCGGCGGCGATTCCGCCCTTGAGCCGTCAGCCGCGGGAAGCCGAGAGGGAACTCAGGGAGCGGGAACCGCAGCGAAGCGCGACCCGGCGGTGTCACGACCAATCTTCTCATGTGGCCAGGCATCGGCCATACTGAGACAGGTCCGCCGTCGCGGGCCTGCGGGGTCGACATGCGAGGAACTCGAGGAGCAGGTTCGGGCGGGGTCTCCGATCTCCTGGCCGTGGGGTTCGGGACCACGGTCGCGATGTGGGCGGCGGGATACATCGGGCGGCTGCCCGGGGTCCATGCAGCGAGCTGGCTGCTCGGGCTGCTGTTCCTGGCGTGCCTGCTCGTCGGGGGTTACGTCGGTGGCCGGTTCGGGGAGCGCGGCTGGCGAGGTGGGGCGTTGGCCGGCCTGCTCAGCTCGGTGCTCAACCTGCTTGTGCTGGGGAGCCTGCTGAGCGGGCCGGGGCTCGACCGCCTGCGGCCCTCGGCGGTGTGGTGGGTGCCTGGCTCACTGCTCGCCGGTGCACTGCTCGGTGGGGTGGGCGCCGCGATCGGAGCAGGTCACCGGAGGGGCGGCGCACGGGCACCGGACTGGTTGGGCGCGTTTGCCGGCGTCGCCGCAGGGGCAACGTTGTTGCTCCTGCTCGCCGGCGGGCTGGTCACCAGCAACCAGGCCGGCCTGGCCGTGGTCGACTGGCCGAATTCTTTCGGGTACAACATGTTTCTCTACCCGCTCTCGCGCATGACCGGAGGTGTCTACTACGAGCACGCCCACCGACTGTTCGGCTCACTCGTGGGTCTGACAACCCTGGTCCTCGCGGTTCACCTGCAGCGTGCCGACGAGCGGCGCTGGGTCCGCCGCTTCGCCCTGCTCGCACTGGTGGTCGTGATCGTGCAGGGGATCCTCGGTGGGCTGCGGGTGACGGGGCACTTCACGCTGAGCACCTCGCGCGAGGCCGTGGAGCCGAGCATCGCGCTCGCGGTCGTCCACGGCATCACCGGACAGCTCTTCTTCGCGATCATGGTGGCTCTGGCGACGTTCACGTCACGGGCCTGGCGCGAGTGCGGGCCGCCGGTGGCCCGCCGAACTGCGCCGACCGACCGCGGCTTGAGCCGACTCCTGGTCGGCGTGCTCCTGATCCAGCTCGTGCTGGGTGCGATCCAGCGCCATCTCGACCGGGGGCTGCTCGTCCATGTCACCCTCGCGGTCGTCGTGGTGGCCATCGCGCTCGCGGTCGGTGTGCGGGCAGCGAGGCAGTACGGCGATCTCTCCCCTCTGCACCGGCTCGGCAACGGCCTGCTCGTGCTCGTCATCGCCCAGGTAGGGCTCGGTGTGCTGGCCCTGGCCGCGACGATGGGACGGGTCGCGGGAGAGGCCCCGGCCGAATGGCAGGCCCTGCTGGCCACCGCGCATCAGGGGACGGGGGCGTTGCTGCTCGCCTGTGCCGTGGCGCTCATGGCCTGGACGCACCGGCGGCTCGCGGCGGGCGAGAGGGGGGAGGCGGCTCGGGCCGGTGAACGAGTCGGCGAGGCGAGTTCGTCCCCGCGCTGACGCCGTGTCGTGGCGCGGTCGGTCGCGAGCAGGCCGAGAAGGGTCGGATCTCGTGAGAAAGTGGGAGTGAAGAGGCCCCAGCCGGACGGCCGCGCCCTCTGAGGGTGGCTTCGCTTGCCTCGTCGGTCGCCGCGCCTCGTGCCGCGCCGCGTTCCCGCGATCGCCGGGCTAGAATCGCGCTTGTGGTCATCGCCGAGACGTTCGTGTCGTTGCAGGGCGAGGGGACGCTGGCGGGGATGCCGTCGTTCTTCATCCGCACGGCGGGCTGCAACCTGCGCTGCGCCTGGTGCGACACACCCTACGCCTCGTGGGCGCCCGAGGGCCGCCGCGTCGCGCCCGTGACGCTTG
>JBLMXF010000027.1:0-3479 GCA_050257595.1 Acidobacteriota bacterium
CCCCACCGATGCTAGGATGCCCGACGAGGCTGATGACGAGCACCCTGCTGCGACCACCGACGAGCGCGCGAACCGTCCCGGGGGAGCCGGTCATCGGCATGCTCGACGCCGGGGTCACCTACCCGAACGGCAAGGTCGCCCTGAGCGACATCAACGTCCAGATCCCACGCGGCGATTTCGTGTTCCTTGTCGGCGCCTCGGGGGCGGGCAAGACGACGTTCCTGCGCCTCCTCGTCCGGGACGTCCTGCCGACGACCGGGCGGGTGACCGTCGCCGGGCGCGACGTCGCGCGGCTCCGGCGGCGCGAGGTTCCGCAGCTGCGGCGCCGCATCGGCACCGTCTTCCAGGATTTCCGACTCCTGCCGAACAAGAGCGTCTGGGAGAACGTGGCCTTCGCCCTGGAGGTCACCGGGGCGCCGCGGGGCGAGATCCGTCGCCGGGTGCCGCAGCTCCTCAACCTGGTGGGGCTCCACGAGCACGGCCGGCATCTCCCGAGCCAGCTCTCCGGCGGTGAGCAGCAGCGGACCGCGATCGCCCGCGCGCTGGTTCACGACCCGGCCCTGCTCATCGCCGACGAGCCGACCGGGAACCTCGACCCGGTGACGAGCTGGGAGATCATCCAGCTCCTCATCCAGATCAACACGCTCGGCACCACCGTCCTCATGGCCACGCACAACCAGGAGATCGTCAACGCCATGCGGCGCCGGGTCCTGGCGCTCGAGCAGGGCTTCCTGGTCCGCGACGAGGCCGAGGCCGCCTATGAGCGGGACTACTGAGCGATGGCCTTTGGACGCTTCGTCGCTTTCAGCCTGGTGCGCGCCTGGCAGGGCTTCTGGCGCAACGCGATGATGAGCCTGGCCACGACGGCCACCGTCATCCTCATGCTCGTCCTCCTGGCAGGGCTCTTCATCGTCATCACCGGCCTGAACTCCGGGCTGAACTTCATCGAGAGCAAGGTGTCGGTGACCGCCCGCCTCGTCGGACCGCCGGACCAGACCGCGCTCTCCCAGCCGCAGATCGACGCGCTCGTCACGGACACCGAGAAGCTCACCGGTGTGAAGTCGGTGACCTACGTGAGCCCCGACATGGCGATGGAACGGCTCAAGGAGGTCTACCGCGAGCGCGGCCAGACGCTCGACCTGGGCGGTGCGAACGTCACCCTCTACTCGAGCATCGAGATCCAGCTCACCGATCCGAAGTACAGCGACTCGGTGGCCGCCGCGCTCTCCGACCGCCCCGAGGTCGCGCAGATCACCACCAAGCAGGCCGAGCTCGACAAGCTCGTGGGGATCATCAACGTGATCCGCACCGTCGGGATCGTGGCGATCATCCTGGTCGGGATCACCGTCCTGTTCATGATCGTGAACACCATCCGGATCGCCGTCTATGCGCGTGCGGGGGAGATCGAGATCATGCGGCTTGTGGGGGCCAGCGACGGGTTCATCCGCTGGCCGTTCATCCTGGAGGGGATTCTCTGCGGGCTCCTTGGGGCGCTCGTCGCCATCGGCCTGGTCGCGTTGGTCTGGGACCCCATCCAGCCGGTGATGTTCGACGTCTTCAAGCTGCCGGTCGCCGTCGGGGCGCGCTTCCTCACCACGCTCGCGGGACTCCTCCTCGGCGTCGGCCTCCTGGTCGGAGCCGTCGGATCGTGGTTCAGCGTCCGGTCGTACCTGCGTGCCTGACGGTGAGGACGGGGCCGAGGGTGTCCGAAACGCAATTCGGGCGTGACCGGCAGCGTTACGACCCAGTGCTACACTCCGGACCCGTTGACGCATGACTGAGCACCATCCCACGCCGAGCGAGCCGCTGGAGCCAGGGCCGGACGAGGACGGTCTCCCGCCCGCTCCGACCGGCCCCTGGCCGTCGCACGCGCCGCTCGCAGGGCGCCCCGGCCCGACCGCGCCACCTCGCTTCGGGTTCGCCGCCTGGGTCGTGGGCCTGGCGCTGGCGAGCGTGGTGGGCTCGCTCCTTTTCCTGGCAGGCTACTTCGTCGCCGGCGGGAGCCGGCCCAACGCCTGCTCCGCGCCGTCCAGCGCCTTCCAGGCGTTCTGCGACGCCTACGACAAGCTCAAGTCGGAGTACGTGGACCCCCTCAGCGACACGAAGCTCGCCGAGGGCGCGATCCAGGGCATGTTCCAGTACGGGGTCCAGGACCCCTTCAGCGGGTACATGGCACCGCAGCAGTACCAGCAGGCGCTCGGCGATCTCTCGGGCAAGTTCAGCGGAATCGGCGCGGAGATGGCGGTGAAGAACACCAAGACGCCCGCGGACCTCGCCGCCTGCACGCAGCTGTCCGACACCTGCGTCCTGGTGGTCGTCGCCCCGATCTCCGGCTCACCGGCGGAGAAGGCCGGCCTCCAGCCAGGTGACATCGTCCTGGCCGTGGACGGCGCGAGCGTCAACGGTTCGACGATCAACGACCAGGTGAGCAAGGTGCGGGGTCCGGCCGGGACCCAGGTGACGCTCTCCATCCATCGCGACACCAGGACGTTCGACGTGACGATCACCCGCGCCGAGATCACGACGAGCGAGGTCACCGCCAAGCTCATCGACGGGCACGTCGGCTACATCGCGCTGCACGTGTTCTCCGAGGCGAGCCCGACGGAGTTCCACGACGCGCTGAAGAAGCTCCTCGACGAGGGTGCCACCCAGATCGTCTTCGATCTGCGCAACAACGGGGGCGGCTACATCATCGCGGCGCAGAAGATCGCCAGCGAGTTCGTCAGCTCCGGCCTCATCTTCACGCAGGAGTCGGCAGACAACAAGGTCGCCACCTGGGACGCGGTCTCCGGGGGGCTCGCGACGAACCCGAAGATTCCCGTGGTGGTCCTCGTCAACGGCGGCACCGCATCGGCATCGGAGATCGTGACGGCGGCGCTCAAGGAGCACGACCGGGCCACGATTATCGGCCAGAGCACGTTCGGCAAGAACACCGTGCAGGTCTGGTCGCCGCTCTCCGACGGCGGTGGCGTCCGAATCACGATCTCGCGCTGGTTCACCCCGGACCACACCTCCGTGCACCCGGGCGGCGTGCAGCCGGATATCGCGGTGACGATCCCTACCGGCACCCCGCCCGAGCAGGACCTGATCCTCCAGCGGGCCCTATCGTTCCTCTCCGCGCAGACCGGTAGCACGGGCGCGGTCGCCTCGCCCTCGCCGGCGGGGACGGTCGTCCCCACCACGCCCACGCCCAGCCCGGCCCCATCGGTGGCGCCGGCGGCCGCCGGTTCGGCGGGGTTGGTGGTCGGGTTCGAGCCTGCCGGGCTCACCGTCCTGGCGGGCTGACCCGGGGGCGTTGCCCGCCCGGCGAGGGCCTGCTAGGATGCGCCGCAGTGAAAGGAGGTGGTGTGCAGTGAGTAGTCCCTGTCACGCCACCACCGAGGCGGTGCGCTAACACACCTACTCGCGTGGTAGCGAGGTGAGAGCCGGTCGATGCGGCCGGCTCTTTCCATGTCCGCCACCCCCGCCACCACTGCCAC
>JBLMXF010000028.1:0-112753 GCA_050257595.1 Acidobacteriota bacterium
CCGGCTCGCTGCCGCCAACCCCGCGATCGCGGAGTGCGACGTCAATCCACTGCTGGTGCTCGACGCCGGGCAAGGGTGCGTGGCCGTGGACGTCCGCTTTCGTCTCGCAGGGTGAGCCGGGTGGCGCGCTCCGGGAGCCGGCGCCCGGTCATCGGGGATTCACTCCCACCTGCCCAGTCGCAGGCACGGCTGCTCGCGCGCGTCGAGCGCGGCCGCAAGCTCGGCGATGGTGCGCTGGCGGCGGGGGTGGAGCCAGCCAGGGGCGACCTCGGCGGCGGGCAGCAGCGCGAAACGCCGGGCGTCGAGGCGGGGATGGGGAACCACCAGGGTGGGGGTCTCGATGACGACGTCGGGGATCAGGAGCAGGTCGAGGTCGAGCGTGCGAGGCCCCCAGCGCTCCTCCGAGCCGCGATCGCGGCCCTCGTCGGCCTCGAGCCGCTGGCAGAACGACAGGACGACCGCGGGGGGATCGCCAGAGCGGACGACGAGGGCGGCATTGAGGTAGTCGGGCTGTGTGTGACCGACGGCACGCGTGCGCCAGAGTGAGGAGCAGGCCACGAGACCGAAGCGCGCCGCCAGCGTTTCCCGGCTCCGGCCGAAAGCGGCAGCGACGTCGCCGAGGTTGCCGCCGAGCCCGATCAGCACTTCCATCGCGGGCGATCATAACCGGCTGCGAGGCCGACGGCGGGGTCCGGTCGGGCTCGTGACTGTGTAAGATGGCACGAGAATCGGGAGGGTGAGGCCATGGTCGATGCCGTTGCACAGGCTCGTGAGAGGAGGCATCTCATCGAGCGGATCGGCGCTCATGTCCCGGGTTTCCGCGGCTACCTGGAGCGCGAGCTCCGCCGGGAGATGGACCAGAACCTGCGCGCAGCGCTGGCCTCGCGCCTCGATGTCGCGCGGGCCCGGGTCAACGATCACGTGAAGAGGATGCCGCTCCACGCCAGCGGCGAGCTCCAGCGGCTGGCGTCGGTGGAGAAGGGGCTGGACGCGGCAGCCAACGCCCTGCGCCACGCCGGCTCCGGTTACGCGGGTCTGTTCGACGCGGTCAAGGTCCGCGACGAGGAGCTGGATGCACTCTACCGATGGGACCTCGACATGGTCCTCGCGGTGGATGCCCTCGGGGAGCACGTGAGCGCGCTCGATGAGAGCGCCGGGTCGGTCACGACACTCGAGCAGTCGGTCAAGGCGGTGCGCTCGCTGATCGACGGGCGCGCGGGCGTCGTGAGCGCCGCGTTCGAGGCGTGAGGAGGACGACATGTCACAGTTCCTCGAGGTTCTGGAGCACTACGACGCGACCGGCCGTGAGATCGCCTACCGACTCCCACCCGAGGGGAGCGCGGAGATCAAGTTCGGCGCCCAGCTCGTTGTCCACGAGGCACAGGAGGCTGTGTTCTACCGTGACGGCCGTGCCCTCGATGTGTTCGGCCCGGGCCGCCACACCCTGACAACCCAGAACGTCCCGGTCCTCACCAAGGTGCTCGCCCTGCCGTTCGGCTTCACCTCACCGTTTCGCGTCCAGGTCGTGTTCGTCTCCAAGCGCACGTTCCTCGACCAGAAGTGGGGCACTCGGGAGCCGGTGGTGTTTCGCGACCGCGAGCTCGGCGTGGTGCGGCTGCGGGCGTTCGGGACGTACGCGTACCGCATCGCCGACTCCAGCACCTTCGTCAACACCGTGGTCGGGTCGCTCGGCCAGTTCGACACGCCCCGCCTCGAAGACTTCTACCGCGACCTCATCGTCTCGCGCCTCAACGATCTGCTCGGCGAATCATTGACGTCGGTGCTCGATCTCCCCGCCTCTTACGACGAGCTGGGGGCGCTTGCCAAGGCACGCATGACGGAGGACTTCGCCAAGTACGGCGTCGACCTGTCGGATTTCTACGTGGCATCCATCACGCCTCCGGACGAGGTCCTGGCCCGGATCGACGAACGGGCGTCGATGGGCGCGGTCGGAGACCTCGGGGCGTACACGCGTTTCAAGGCGGCGGTGGCGATGGGCGACGCCGCACGGTCGGACGGCTCCGGCGGGGGCGGCGCCGCAGCCGGACTCGGGGTCGGCCTCGGTGCCGGTTTCGGCGTCCAGATGGCCGCGGCGGTGACCGAGGCGGCGAAGGTGGCAGGAGCGCCGGCGCAGGCCCCGGCGACCGCGGCCGGAGCAGGGTTCTGCGCCCGCTGCGGCGTCGGCCTGCCTCCCGGTGCCCGTTTTTGCCCCTCCTGCGGCCAGTCGATCGCGTCGGCGGCGTGCCAGGCCTGCAAGCAGCCGATCCCGCCTGGGGCCCATTTCTGCCCCGCCTGTGGTGCCGCTGTGACACCGTAGCCCTGCGGGGCGTGCTGCCACAACTGCCCGCCGTCCGGGCGGCAGCGGTTCGGCCTTCACCCTTCGACCTTCAACCGGGCAGGCGGAGGATCTTTCTCGCTGGATCGGGGCTGGAGACGGCTGCGAGCTGTCAGCTCTCCTCAGGGAACAGCGGCGGCATCGGACAGACGAGCGGTTCCAGGTGTGCCATCACGATCTCGCCCCAGCGGTCACGCTCCTCGACCGCGAGGCGGATCGGCTGGAGCCCGCGCCGATCGAGCTGCTCCTCGAGGAGCAGCTCGATACCGCGCTGGAACCGGGAATCGGTATCACGCACGCCGTCCCAGCGGGGCGTCGTCCACAGAGGTACCTTGACCAGCACGTCGTAGGTGAGCAACCACGCCTCGATGAGCCGCTCCCAGGCTGGTTGCGGTCCCGCTGCGAAGAGCAGGTAGCAGTAGTTGTCGAGCACCGAGCGGTCGCACAGGACGAGGGCCTGCTGCGCCCCCGCCTCGAGCTCCCACGCCATCTGGGTGTGCAGGATCCACGACTGCGCGGCGGACGAGGTCTCGCGGTTGATGGGGAGGGGACAGTGACGCGCCACCTCGCGGACCAACTCGACGTCCACATCGCGGCGCTTGAGGCGTGCCGCGAGCTCGAAGCAGAGGGTGGTCTTGCCGACGCCGTGGGTGCCGATCAACGCCACCTTCACCGCGGCATCTCCTCGGCGATTGTGGCGAGGGCGGTCACCAAGGCACTGCCGTCGCGGTAGCGCTGCGCGGGTTCCTTGGCCAGGCAACGCAGGACAAGGTGACTCACCGACGGCTCGAGGTCCGTCGTGATCGACTGAGGGTCGGGCGGCGGCTGCTCGAGGTGGGCGCGCAGGACGTTCCCGGTGGTGAACGGCAGCTTGCCGGTCGCCATCTGGAAGAATGAGACGCCGAGCGAGTAGATGTCCGTGCGCTCGTCGGGGTCCTCGCCGAGGATCTGTTCCGGCGCCATGTAATAGGGCGTGCCGGTCGCGCCCGACGCCGACAGCTCGAGCTCATCGAGTCGGCGTGCGATGCCGAAGTCGAGGATCTTGATCTGCCTGCGGTCGGCGAGAACCATGTTGGCAGGCTTGAGGTCCCGGTGGACGACCTGCCGCGCGTGAGCGTATGCCACCGCATCGGCGATCTGTCGCATCAGGGGGACCAGGTTGTGGCGCACGAACGGCAGCTCTTCCCGCAGCAGCTGGGTAAGGGTCGGCCCGGACACGTACTCCATCGCGATGAAGTAGGATTCAAAGCCGCGATCGAAGTCGTAGATGTGCACGATGCCGGGGTGGGAGAGGGCGGCGGCAGCACGCGCCTCTCGCTCGAAACGCCGCAGCGCCTCGGCGGAATGCTGACGTGGGTTGAGCACCTTGATCGCCACGGTCCGCCCGAGCCGCTGGTCGAGGGCCCGGTAGACGACGCCCATCCCGCCCCGCCCGAGCTCCTGCTCGAGCACGTAGCGACTCGACGCGTCCTGTCCCGCCGGCACCGCCTCGCCCGTGCCGATCCGATAGGCGCCCGAGATCTGGCTCTCCTCGATGGCGCGGCGAGCAGCCACCGCCTGGAGCCGGGGCGCGGCGTCGCGGAACGAGTAGTCGAACTCCACGACCCGCTGCAGCGCGGTCTCCGCCGCGCGCAGGTCGCCGTGGTCCTCGAGCAGTCCCGCCAGGCTGTACAGAGCAGGGAGCACCTCCCGCGTCGCCGGGAGCCCCGCGGTCGCTCGCTGAACCGCGCTGATCGCGCCGGTGAGCTCGCCCTGGCTGCGCAGCCAGTCGGCCAGCCGCATCAACGGCTCCACCAGGGCGGGGAAGGTCCCTCCGTAGCCGGAGAGCAGCTGCCAGGCGTTGTCGAAGTCGCCGCGGTCGAAGAGGACGAGGAAGCCCTCCTCCACGCGCCCCAGCCGGGCGAGCAGGTCGGCCTGCTCTTTCGCGAGCCCCGCCTTGGCGAGCAAGGCGAGCGCTCGCTCGTAGTCGCCCGCGAGCTCGAAGCAGCGCGCCGCGGCGCGCGGCTCGCCGCCAACTTCCCATGCGTTGCCGGCCTCCGCCCACTCCTCGATCTGCTCGTAGAGACCGGCGGCCTCCCTGGGGTCACCATGGTCTCGGGCGAGATCGGCGGCCTCGCGGAGCTGGCCGGCGCTGCGGAACAGCTCAGCGGCCTCCCGATGGCGCCCGAGCCGGATCATCCCGTCGGCCGCCTCCTGCAACAGGCCGGCGGACCGGTATTCCTCGACCGCCTGGTCGAGATGACCCATGGTGGCGAGCCGCTGGGCCCGCAGCCTGGTGGCCTCCTCATCGTGGCCGGCGAGGCGCAGCGCCTCGGCGGCGCGCAGCGGCTCTCCGGCACGCTCGAAGGCCCGTGCGGCGTCGAGCGGTTGCTCGGAGACGAGAAACAGGTCCGCAGCCTCACGGAACCGGCCGGCGCCGAGGGCGATGTTGGCCGCGAGCTGGGGTCGCTTGGCCTCCCGGGCGGCGCGCAGCGCGGCGTCCGTCGTGGCGGGCGTGAGCCGGTGCTGCTGGAACGCGAGCTCGGCGGCGTGCACCGCCCGCCGGGGGTCACCGGCGCGCAGGAAGGGATCGATCGCGCTCTCGCTCTGGTTGTTCTCGAACAGATGTTGGGCGTAGCGGAGCCAGAGTTGCTGCGCCAGTCCCTCCTCACCGAGGCGGGTGTACAGCTGCGCGGCGGTCCCGAGAGCCGCACCGCCCTCGCGCGTGAGCAGATTGGCGGCCTCACGGACACGGCCACTGCCGCGCGCCACCTCGGCGGCGCGAGCCCAGGCGTGGCCGCGCTTGAACGCCCGGAACGCCCGGTTGGGCCGAGCAGCCTCGAGCCAGAACTCGCCCGCGGCCACGTTGTCGCCGCGCTGAGCGGCGCGGATGGCGAGCTCTTCGGCGCTGCCCGGATGCGGCGAGAACACACCGATCGAGGCGAGGAAGAGGATCAGCGCCGCGACATGTCCGGCGATCAGGATCAGCGCCGACTTGGGGAATGTCAGGAGGAGCGGGAGAGCGCGGTCGAAACCGACGAGGGGCAGCACCCACCACAGGTTGAGCCAGGCGACCAGGAACAGCGAGGCCGTGCCGGCTGTGGTCCGTTGCCCGCGGGTCAGGAGCAGCCCCACGACGGGGGCCATGATCAGCAGCGGGCCAACCGGCATGCGGGCATTGTATCGCGCGGGCGGCCTCTTGAAAGTTCACAAGCATTCGCTCATATTTTGTTATGCGGCGGGTCGACCGCTGCCTGGAGGCCCATGCGCGATCTCTACGAGGTTCTTGGCGTGGGAAGGAAGGCGAGCACCGAGGAGATCAAGAAAGCGTACCGCAAGCTCGCGCGGAAGTTCCATCCCGACGTCAATCCCGGCAGCCCGGATGCCGAGAAGCGTTTTCGCGAGATCCAGGAAGCCTATGCGGTGCTCTCCGACGCCGACAAGCGCCGGCAGTACGATCAATACGGCACTGTCGACGAGGCCGAGATGGCCGCTCGTGCAGCGCGTGCGCGCGGCGCGGGACGCGGTCCCGATGTCCGGTTCGATTTCTCGGGTTCCGGAGGGATGCCCGACCTCGGGGATATCTTTGGTCAGATCTTCGGTGACCTGGGCCGTCGCGCGCGGCCGCAGCCGGAGGAACCGGTCCAGGCGACGGTCGACCTCGACCTGGTCCAGGCGGTCAACGGGATGACCGTGGTGGTTCCGGTCCGCCGCCAGGTACCGTGCGCGGAGTGCGGCGGTTCAGGCCGCACGGGGAAAGGCACGTGCCGCCGCTGTCACGGCAACGGCATGCTGGTCCACACCGACCGCCTGCGGGTCCGGATCCCGGCCGGCGTGGGGGACGGAGATCGCGTCCGGGCGTCGCTGCGATCGAGCCCTCCCGTCATGGTTTCGGTGATCGTCCGCGTGCGCCCGCACCCCTTCTTCGAGCGTACCGGAGACGACATCTCCACCAACGTACCGATCACCTTCCCGGAGGCTTACCTGGGTGCCGAGGTCGAGGTCGGCACCATCCACGGTCCGGTGCGGGCGAAGATCCCGCCCGGCACCCAGTCGGGCCAGCGCTTCCGCCTGCGCGGCAAGGGAGTGCGAAACGTGCGCACCGGGGTGAATGGGGACCACTTCTACACGGTCCGGGTGGTCGTCCCGCTCGGTGTCTCGCCGGCCGGGCGGGAGGTGGCGCGGCGGGCCGGCGAGCTCTACCCGGGCGATCCGCGAGCCGGGCTCCCACGCACGCTGGAGTGAGAGCAGCCGGAACGCCCGCGTGAGTCCGAGACCTCGACCGCGGAACGCCGAAGGAATGCCCATGCGTGTGCGCCACGGGGAGGCGCATCCTGAAACGCGGAAGGCGAGAGGGGTGGCCTCTCGCCTTGCGGTTCCTTCCCTGGGATCGGCTAGCGCGCCAGGTTCTCGACCAGCGGAATGGCCTGATCGAGGGTGAGGCCCGGGGCCACGCTGATCGTGCGCTTGGGGCTCCAGCCCTGATCGGTGGCGACCACATACTCGATCGTGCCCTGGTCGACGCGGTAGGTGACCGGGCGGAGGCTCGAGCCCACGAGCACGCGTGCCCCTTCCAGAGAGATCTCCCGCGGGGCGTCGAGAACTTCACGGACGCCGAACACCGGCGTGCTGCGCCGTCGCTGAGCGGTCACCGCGATCGGATCGCCGTTCTGGCTGGGGTCGAGTTGCCACTGGAACCCCACCTCGACGAGATAGAACAGACAGAGCTTCTCGGAGCCGAAAAACACCAGGGCGTGCTCCCGTGAGCTCTGGCTGGCGAACAGGGGGTGCGCCATGAGGTCCGCCGGCAGAGGCGTCTGGCACGCCAGACCGACCGTCGTGACCAGTCGGTCGAGATCCTGCGTGGTCAGCGCGCTCGCATCGCTCCCGTCGGCGGGCAGGCGGAGGAGGGCGAACGAAGCGTGCTGCTGGTCGGTTCCCTCCCACCACACCACGTTGAGATAGCTGTCCCGGAACGTGACCGCCTTGCTGGGGTCGTCAGGGTGATCGGGGTCGGCGACGGTGTCGTCTGTCTCGGTGAGCAGGACGGCGGGGTTACGCGGGTGGGCGTTGATGTCTCTGGTCAGCGAGGTGACCCGCTCCCAGTCGCCACCCTTCCATACCGCGAGCATGATCTCGGAGGCCGCATCCGACCAGTTGCGCTGCCATACCACGGAGACCTTGCCGGTCAGCTCGTCAGCCGCGACCTGAATCTGCGTGTCGCTAGTGCCCGCGAGCCCGATCTGGAACGGCACCACGCTGTGGACGACCTCCTGGCCGTCGCGCTGGGCGGTAAGGACCAACCCCTCGGGTGCAGCGACGGCGTTCCACAGCATTCCGCTGCGGTCGAGGAAGTACGAGGTCGCCCCCTGTGCCGCCGCGGCGGCGAGCAGGAGAAGCAGGACCGGGAATGCGCGTCGCATCGTCACCCTCACGCCTTCAGGTTGATCACGTCTCGCACGTTGAACGCGAGAAGGAAGTTCTTCATGCCGCGAAAGTCGGGGTAGTGGGTCGAGAGGGCCTCGAGGTAGCCGTCCGCCGCCGCCTCCTCGCCGGCGTCGATGGCGGCGTCGGCGAGCAGCATGAGCGTGTTGCGCTCGACGGTGGGGTAGTCGTATCGGCGCGCGAATTCGAGCGCCCGCTCGCCGTGCTGCCGTGCGTTGACGAGGTCACCCTTCTGGAGGTAGCCGTAGCAGAGGTCCTGATGGACCTCGGCGAGGTACTGCTTGGCGCCGACGGTCTCCAGGCTGGCCGCCGCGTCGCTGCACAGCGTCAGCCCCTCGTCGACCCCACCCGTGCACATCAGGCAGTACCCAAGGTTGTCGCGGAAGAGGGCGATGTTGACCGGATCATCTCCGTGCTCGCTGGCGTAGGCGAGCGCCTGGCGGAAACACCCCGACGCCTCGGCGAACTGCGAGCTGACCAGCGCCAGGGTGCCGTGCTCGTTCGCCGAGTTTGCTAACGCCCGGGGGTTGCCGCAGGTCGCGGCCATTTCGCTCGCCCGTCGGGCATAGGCGAGGGCGCGGGGCATGTTTCCCTCGGCCTTGTAGACCTGGGCCGTGTAGTACGCCGCCATCCACGAGGTGAATGGATCGCGGGCGCGCATGAGGACGTGCTTGAGCTCGCCCACCGCGCCGTCGAGACGGTCGAGCTCGAGCAGGACCACGCACCGGTTGCAGAAGGCGCGGTCGATGAGCTCGCGGTCACCGAGACGATGGGCCTCGTCCTCGGCGGCGACGAACAAACGGAGCGCACGCTCCAAGTGGCCCTTGGAGAAGGCGCGCTGGGCGAGTTTGGTGAGGCGCACGTAGCGCTCTGACGTTCCCATCATTCGTCACGCTCGCGTGACCGGTTCCGCTTGAACTCGACGAACTGCAACACCTCGTCCTGATCTTCACGGGCCAGTACGCGAAACGATTCTACCAGTTCCGATTCCCGGGAAGTCAAGTGCTGCTCGACGAGGTCGCCGAAGAACTCTCCCAGCGAGAGCTCGAAGACCTGCAGGATGCGGAAGAGCACGTCGAGGGAGACGCGGTACTCACCCTTCTCCATCCGCGACAGGTCCGACTGTTGGATGCCAATCTGGCGTGCCAGCTCGGTCTGCGTGAGGTGGCGCTGCAGCCGGTGGTGCCGGAGCAGCTGGCCGACGGTGGCTGTCGGCAACGAGGGGCGGAGGACCCGATCCATCGTGCTCTTGTGACCCCGACACACTTCTGCTACCGTGTCGCCGGGTCGTGACTCTATGCTAAATCCCCATAGGGATGTTGTCAAGAAGATAAAGGTGGCATAAGGGAGAGATGGTTGCAGTACTGGACAGCTTGTGGCGGTTCCGTCGCGTGGTGTGGGCACTTGCCAGAAGGGAGTTCCGGGCCCGCTACGCGGGTTCGACTCTGGGTGCCGTCTGGGCGGTGCTCGAGCCCGCGATCCAGTTCGGTCTGTACCTGACCGTCTTCTCGTTCTTTCTTGGCATGAGGGTTGAAGGGGCCCCCGGTGTGGGCTCTTTCGGCATCTATCTGATCAGTGGGTTGGTACCCTTCATGGCCTTTCAGGAAGCGGCGACGTCCAGCGTTCGGCTCAGCCGTGAGAAGGTCGGCCTCCTGCGACACGTCAACGTTCCGGCGGAGGTGCTCCTCGCCGGCACCCTGGTAGCTGTCTTCGCGCGCCATGCCATCGCCCTGCTGCTCGTGATCGCGGCCAGCGCCGCGCTCGGCACCCTCAGTCTGGCCGGAGTGTCCTGGCTGGCGGTGGGTCTCGCGCTGCTCGTCGCCGGCACCTTCGGTCTCGCGCTCCTGCTCGTGGTCGCCGGTGCGTTCCTCCCGGACTTTGCGCAACTCGTCGGGACCGCCACGACGGTGCTGTTCTTTCTCACTCCGATTGCCTATCCCGCCACGGTGCTGCCTGCATGGGCGAGCGGCTACCTGGCGTGGAACCCTCTGTGGGGTGTCCTGGTGTGCTTCCGCCGGGTCTTCCTTGGGACCCCCGCGGAGATGAACGCGGTGCTGGTGTCGCTCTTTACGGCGGCGCTGCTCCTTTCCTCTGGCGCGGTCGTGCTCGGTCGGCGCCGCTACGAGCTTCCAGACGTGACTTAGATCACAAGACTCCCCGGCGCCCGCGCCGGGGTTGTGGAGGACTCATGAAGTTTGCCAAGTTGTTCGTGCTTGCCCTCAGTGTGGCGCTCATCCGGCCGGTGTTTGCCCAAGCCCCGCCCGCCCGACCGCCGATCCCACACTTTCCCAACCTCCCCCGTCCACAGGGAACGCCTCAGGCCGGTGAGACGGCGCAGCCGGGACCGACGCCACACGTCATGACCTATGACGAGTGGGCGAAGAGCTACTACAAGACATACCGCGTGCCCGCAGCGGGCGTGGTTCGAGTGGGGCCCAATCGCGTCAAGCCTTTCCCATTGATCAACGTGATCATGCAAGTCGTCGGGCGTGAGGGCGACCAACTCCTCGTCCGTAACCTCCCCCCAGAGGATCCCCAGTCGGCGGCCTACGAAGGTTGGAAGTACAAGCAGCAGCGCGAGGTCTTCCTCGAGATGAAAAAGGAGTACTTCAAGGACAAGTACCTGATCGTCGACGGTCCCGACATCATTCCGCCGTTCACCGACAAGCTCACCTTCGAGCTGCGGCAAGCCGGCCTGCCTGCGGGTGGTCGCTGGCAGATGTCGTTCGACGTTGCCGACATGAACGGTGACGGTCTGCCCGACCTGGTACTCCCGCCCCAGCGTACGGGCGGGCCCTACCCGGCGATCTTCCTTCAGCAGAAGGACGGGTCCTGGCAGCTGTGGAAGGACGTCAAGTGGCCGAATCCCAAAGAAGCCAAGCTGGACTACGGCACGGTCCGAGTCGCCGACTTCGACGGCGACGGACATCCCGACATCGCGATCGCTTGCCACTTCGGCCGCACTTTCGTGATGTACGGTAACGGCAAAGGCGACTTCAGCAAGGTGGTCGAGATTCCCCAGGTCAACGACGCCGTCACCTCCCGATCGCTCGCGGTTGCGGATTTGAACGGCGACGGGCGGCCCGACCTCGCGACCATGGCCGAACTCGATGTCCAGATGGGGACCGGGCAAAGGTTACTCTCCGGCCTGATCAACGTCGCGCTCAATCTCCCGACGGGGTGGCAGGCAGTCGGCCGGGGTCAGTTCACCGACGGTATTCAGGGCGACTGGCTGTCGGCCGCCGACATCGACCGCGACGGCAAGGTCGACTTGCTCCTCACCTCCCGCGCGGAAAACATCATGGACCTGGTGTACCGCAACCTCGGCGGCGGCGAACAGTGGAAGGCGATCGCCAGCGAGCAGATGCCGGTCAACTCATTCGTCCTGGCCAACGCCGCAGCTCCCCTCGACCGCTTCCCGTCGCCCGACCTGGCGATGTGCTTCGAGCAGTACAATCCGTGGGTGGCCGAGCCTCCGACCGAGGCGTGCGCCGTGTATCACTTCCACGACGCCCAGGGCAAACCCAGCTTGGTGCCGCGACCGGTGGTGCTGTTCAAGGAGAAGGAGGAGAACGTCAACTACAAGGCGATGGCGGTCGGTGACATCGACGGCGACGGCCGCAACGACCTCGTGATCGGCAGCAACGACGGGCGTATCCGAGTCTTTCTCCAGTTTCCAGACGGCACCTTCTACGAGCAGCACTCCCCCGCGTTCAAGCTCGCCAACACCGATATCTTCGACGTCAAGATCGTCGACCTCGACCACAGCGGCATGGGCAGCATCGTCGCCATGGGGGCCCCGCGCGAGCAGACCGGTGGCGGCGTGTGGGTGTTCAAACCGGTCAGGAAGGTTTTCGCGAAACCCGCGAAAACCTCCTCTTGACAAGGGTTTGACGGACTGTTAGTGTCGCGGGGCGTGAATGGCTGTCCGTGGTACTTGACAGGGCGTAGATCTGAGGCTAACTTAATGTCGATGCAGCATAGAGGTGTCGACTAGAGTGTTCAAACTTCGCGACGGGAGGTGATGCCTCAAGGTGGGAGGTAGGTTCGTTGCGGATGGCAGCATGGTAGTAAGGTTGAACCCAAGCGATCAGTTCACCAGGCAGTTCACAGGAGAAAAGGGAGGAAGGATCATGAAGAAAGTTCTCATCTTCGCGTTGGCCGCGGCCCTCATGGGCGGTGCTGCCTACGCCAACTTCTGCGCCCGGGACGCCGTGCCGTCCGCCACGCTGCTGGTTCCCTACATCGTGGTCGACATGAACGCCGACGGCACCCCGAACGATCAGGGCTACACCACCCTGCTCGCGGTCACCAACGTGTCGGCCAGCAAGCAGCTCATCCACGTGGTCGTCTACAACGCGTGGTCGAAGGGTGTGGTCGACTTTGACGAGGTGCTCTCCGGCTACGACGAGTGGCTGATCAACTTCCGTGACCTCGTCGCGGGTCGCTTCGACCTGTTCGACACCGGCAGCCCGTCGACGGGCTTCTGGACCGGCACGGTCGGCTCGATCGGTTCCCCGTTCGGTCCCTCCACCAACAACAGCGCGGCCACCGGCCGACTGATCGACATGGAGGACACCGACTACGCCACCCCGTCCAACGCGGGCTGCGGTTTCCCGTGGGGCGACCTGTCGGCGTATGCCGGGATCATCGTGAGTGGCCTGTCCTCCCCGCTCGACACGTTCTCGAGCGAGGATGCGAGCTGCTTCGCGGCCGGTGCCACCGTTCCTACGACCGGTACCTGGCTGGCCGGGCTGACTGCCGCCCCGCTGTTCTTCTACGCCACGGTCGACACGGTCAACGTGTGCAGCGGCTTCTTCCCGGATCAGGACGCTGGCTACTGGACTCCGGAAGTCCCGAACCAGAACAACGTGCTGGTCGGCAACATCTTCTACCTGAACAACATGAGCAACTACTCCGAGTCAGTGCCGGCCGTTCACATCGAGGCTGACACCGACTGGATGACCAGCGAGAGCTACGGCTTCTACTCGCACCTCCGGTTGCCCTTGACCGACAGCTCGGCTGATGACCGTGAGCCCCTGGGCAGCGCGTTCGCGTTCAACTACTTCAACTCGGGCGGCGTCACCACTGAGCTCGAGGTGTGGAAGAACCAGTCGGACAACTTCCTCCCCGGTGGGGATGTCTCGGCGTGCGTCCGCTACCTGTACTACGCGTTCGACATGAACGAGAACTCCAAGGCGCGCACCATCAACACCTGCCCGTCGGGTCTGTGCTTCGGCAACCCCGAGCCCAACGTTCTGCCGTTCCAGACTCAGAAGGTTGCGGTCACCGCCGCCAACTTCGACGGCCTGATGACCGGCGACGGCTGGATGCTGCTGGTCTTCGACCCGGCCATTCCGTTCAACTACGCGGGAAGCTCGAACGACGACGACGTCCAGGCGTGGGCTGCTGCCAAGTACAACTGGGGCACCTACTCCACGTCGGTCGAGGCCGCGACGCTGGCCAACACCTACTGCTTCACCGACCAGGTGCTGCCGGCGCTCAACACCTACGATGGCTCCGTCACGCACAACGTGCGCTGAGCTGACACGGCTTCGCAACTCGTGGACGGGCGGGCTTCGGCCCGCCCGTTTCTTTCTGTGCGCCAGCACACGGGATGAGAATGGACAGTGGAGGCCGCCCCGGGGTATGATGGGCTCGTCGGAGGGAAATGATGGACAGCCTTAGAGTAGCGAGTCGGCGGTGGATTCCGGCCGCCGTGCTGAGTGGCGTGGTCGCGGGGGCGATGATCCTGACGCCGACCCGGGCCGGGGCGCAGTGCTATCAGACCTCAGGGTATACCTACGACAACTGTGGGTCTTCCAACCAGACACAGTATGAGTGGTACCCCGCCCTGAGCAACTACTTCCTGAGCGTGCCAGGCCACAACCAGCTCCTCCTCGGTCTCAACAACGACCTGAGGATCTACGAGCTCGGCTCGAACCCGCTCTCGCCTCAGCTGCTCGCCAGCCCGCACATCCCGTGGGACTGGACTACCATCGACGTGGGGGGAAGCACCCACGAGCAGTACATCCAACACCTCCGCCACATCGCCGTCCTGCCCGGCTACCCGTATGCGCTGGTCTCGCTGGCGACCTACGGCTGGGATCTCCTTCAGCTCGGCAGCTCGCCCCACTTTCTCGGCCACGGCTATCATCCGACCAACGTCCTGCCGTACTCCTACGTCAGCTCCGTGCTTTATCAGGTCGGCGGCAACACCTATGTGATCGGCCAGGAGCTCGATCAGGCCAGCGTCGCGGCCAGCGACACCTCGATGCGCATCTACACGATCGACAACGGCGGCACGATCAACCCGGCGACGGTTGGTTATTCGACGATGGGCCAGGGGGTGCGGATTCCCGTCGGCGGAGCCTCGGACCCGCCAGGGTTCACCAACGCCGAGGTAACGCTCAGCCCGGTGGGTGCGTGGCGTTTTCAGCTTGAGGAGGTCGGCGGCCGCCAGCTGCTGTTCGCCCGCCGCAACTCCGGCCAGTACGTGCTTCTGGTCATCGACGTGACCGACGCGACCAACCCGATCCCGGAGCAGCTCTACACCAACGCCGACCTGCCCGGTCTCTTCAAGAGCAACTGGGTCGCCAACACGTCCAGCGACGGCACGACCTCGCTGTGGGTCGCGGACAACCAGACGATGAGCATCCATCGCTACAACGTCACGGTGGGCGGTCCCCTCAATCTGCCCGCGGTGACCGACGCCGGCTCGACGTGCTGGAGTAATACGACCCCCTGTGCCGCGACCAACGTCGGCTTCGTCGGAGCGGTGGGCGATCTGATCACGGTCGGCGCGGAGAAGACGATCGGGTACCTGACGCTGACCGGCGGCACGCCCGAGCTGCTCCCCCCGCAGGACGGCTTCACCACACTCGTCCGCCCGGCGTGTGCGGTCCCGCAGTACTCCGAGAACATCATCGCCATGGGGGCCCTCGCGCCGTTCGAAGTCGGGGGAGAGTACTACGTGGGGCGCAGTATGTTCGTCGACGCCGATGTGATCTCGGTCGCGGCCGGCTGCATGTCCACGGTGCCGGTGCCCAACTTCAGCGTGACCGGCGGCGCGGCGAGCGCGACCTGCAACATGACCGCCGCCGACAACGGCTTTCCGGGCGACACGTTTTCGATCACGGACACGTCGATGGGCCAGTACACGACGGCGAACCTGACCCTCGTCAACCCTAGCAACCAACAGGTGTTCTCGATCCCCATTGCCCCGCACGCGACGACCCCATGGACGGCGCAAGCGAACCTTCCCGGTGGGACCTACTCCGCGACGCTTGCGGTCGTCGGCGGCAGCCCGCCGTCGGTCACCAAGACGATCGAGGTGTGCAACAACCCGAGGGCGAGCCTGGCCCTCACTCCGGGCTCACAGGTGCTGGTCAACGAGCCGGTGACGCTGAGCGCCGCGGCATCCGCAGGTTCCCCGAGCGCGTACCGGTTCTGGGTGACGGAGGGGACGACCTCAAGGGAGCTCACCGGTACCGGCTCCAGCCGGACCTACATTGCGACGGCGGCAGGCACCTACCCCCTCGGCGTGGTCGCGCAGTACCTCTTCCCGGCGACCAACGACACGGCGTGCAACAGCGTCCCACTCCAGTCGCTGCTCGCGCCCAACGTCTACAACTCGTGCGCGACACAGAGCGTCACGGCCGGCTACGGGGTCTCCTCGTTCGAGGTGTGGCAGAACGGCGTGAAGATCGCCGACTCCACCAACCTCCAGGGCAACCCCGGGATGCTCCTGGTCGACCAGCTCACCACCCTGAAGTTCACCGGCGAGCTGGCGAGCGGCTACACGCCGTACTTCGCGTGGAACATCCCGGGCGCCACGCCGGGAAACTGCACCTACATCAATGCTCCGTCCTATACGGGCTCGACCTGCACGATTCCGGCGGGAACCTGGACGCCCCAAGCGGCGTTCGCCATGAACATGACGCTGCACGTGTGTCAGAACGGTACTCCGGGGACCGACTGCGGGGCGACGATCAGCGTGCCGGCCCCGGCCGTGTGGGTGCAGCCGTCGCTCAACACCTTTACCTTCACGGCAACGCCGTCCTCAGTCAACATCGGCGCTCCGGTGGCCATCACCCTCACGGCCGTGACGGGCACCTTCACGAGCCTCAGCTTCGACTTCGGCGGCACCGCCTGCGACGGCACGACACAAAAGAGCGTGAACTGCATTGATCCGTTCGGCAACAACCTGTGTTCGCCCGCGGGCCTGCCCAAACAGCTCTTCAGCTACAGCTATCAGAGCTCCGGACCCCACACGGTCACCGGCACCGGCATCGTCGGCGGTGTGCAGGTCGGCGCCACCGGATCGCCCACGGTGACGGTCAGCACGCAGGGAGCGTGCACCTGCCCGGCGGTAACGGCAAGCATCAGCGGGCCCTCCGCTGCGACCGTCGGCCAACCGGTCTCGTTCACCGCCAGCGCTTCGGCCGGCGGCTACACGATCACCTCGTACAGCTGGACGTTCGGCGACGGCGGCAGCGCCAACGGACAGACCGTGTCGCACACCTACACGAGCGTGGGCACGCGGACCGTCCAGGTCACCGCCACCAGCTCGTGTGGCAGCAGGGGGACCGCGAGCAAGGCGGTTTATGTCAGCGGAGGCGGCGGCGGCACGCTGACCATCACGCCGAGCCCGCAGACCACCTACCCCGGCACGCCGATCACCTTCACCTTCTCGCCGGCCGTCCACACGCCGGGCGATTCGTTGACCTTCACGTACGGCGACGGTCAAAGCCAGACGTTTGGGTACATCAGCTTCTGCCAGAACGTGCCTTGCAACACGGTGACTCACACGTACAGCCAACCGGGCACCTTCACGGTCAACGGGAGCGGCGTCGCCGGCGGCGCGAGCGTGTCCGGCTCCACCAGCGTGACGATCAACAGTAACTGCACACTGCCCTACGCTCCGGCGGCGAGCTTCACATTCTCGCCAGAGGACCCATCGCCCGGTCAAACCATCCAGTTCACCGACACCTCGACGGGCACCCCGACCTCGTGGTCGTGGCGGTTCGGTGACGGCACACCGGTGACTGGCGGCGGCTCCTCGTCGCTCCAGAACCCGACGTACAGCTATTCGGCGGAGAAGGCGTACACCGTCACACTGACGGCGAGCAACTGCAAGGGCTCGAGCACGGCGTCGCAGACCATTACCGTCATGTCGTGCACGGCCACCGTGGTGCCGACGGCGGACTTCGACTGGAGCCC
The DNA here is from genome assembly GCA_050257595.1 of Acidobacteriota bacterium. Classification (GTDB taxonomy): domain Bacteria; phylum Acidobacteriota; class Thermoanaerobaculia; order Thermoanaerobaculales; family Thermoanaerobaculaceae; genus JBLMXF01. The sequence continues at coordinate 16,982 of JBLMXF010000028.1, forward strand.
GAAGGACACGATCACCGTCGGTGGCGTGTCGCAGGACCAGCCGTACGCCGGCGAGAACGTCACCCTGACCGACGCGTCGACCAACCAGCCGATCTCGTGGCACTGGGACTTCGGCGATGGCACCACCGCCGACGTCACCACGCCGACCGCCACCCACGCCTGGGTGCATCCTGGGGCGTACCCCGTGACCGTGACGGCGACCAACTGCATCGGTCCCTCGGAGCCGGTCAGCAAGACGATCACCATCGCGAGCGACGTCCGCCCGGTGACGGCCGACTTCAACTGGGATCCCCTGCAGCCGGCGGTCGGCTCTGCGGCCACCTTCACCGCCAGCCAGGGCGCGAGCTACGGCGATCCCACGAGCTTCACCTGGGTGTTCAGCGACGACCCGTCGAACCCCGCGACCGGGGTCTCGGTGAGTCACACCTTCACCTGCGGCGGGGCCGTCCAGGTCACGCTGACGGCGGGACGAGAGGGGATTACCGGGACGACGCCCAAGATCGTCTCGGTCGACGGGACACCGGCGTGCGGCCCGCAGTCCGTGGTCTCGGCCGATGCTGCCAAGGTGCAGGGCCTCAACGGCACGTACTGGCGCACCGACATGCGGATCTTCAACGCCTCCGACCAGCCCAGCACTGTGACGCTGGGGGCGCTGCCCGTGTCCCGCGACAACGGCGAGCCCTTCGAGCTGCCGGCGTTCAACCTGGCGCCCAAGAGCACGCTGGTGGTGGACGACGTCATCCAGGAGTTCATCCAGGCCGGCGCCGACGTGCAAAAGGCCGCCATCCTGACCCGCTACCCGACCGGCGACCCGACCCCCGTGGTGTCGTCGCGGACCTACACCAATTCACTGTCAGGCGGCACCTACGGGCAATCGGTTGCCGGCATCCAGGTGTGGCCAAACACCACGCCGTCGCCGCTGTGGATCACCGGTGTGCGCAACGATGGCACCGCGAGCGGCTTCCGGACCAACTTCGGCCTCACCAACCTGCGCGGCGACTCGAGCGCAGCGGGCATCCAGGTCTCGATCATCAGTCCCACCGGGAGTGACCTCGCGAGCAAGACGATCAGCCTCCCGCCCTACGGTTACCTCCAGGACTCGGTCAAGAACCTGTTCGGGTCGAACCTTGACAGCATCGGGCCGTTCGCGATCAAGGTGCAGCTGCCGGCGGGAGTCGACGTCGAGCCGTACGGCTCGCTCGTCGACAACCTGACCGGCGACCCCACTCTCGTTGACGGTGAGCCTGTCGTCCAGGGAGGCGTCTACCTGGTGGCAGTAGCCCATCTGCCCGGTGAGAACAACACGGTGTGGCGCACCGATGCCCAGTTCACGAACCCCGACAGCGTGGCGCGCACGTGGAACGTCAAGTTCACACCCAGGCAGTTCTCCGCCTCTCTCACCCGCCCGATCACGCTCGCCGCCAGCAACAGCCTCACGGTGGAGGACCTGGTGGGCTGGGTCTACCAGGAGACCGGCGCGAACCCGCCGGACAGCGTGAGCGGTGTCATCCAGGTGACGGCGGCGGATGGGCTGGCGAACATGCCGATCGTGGCGGCACGCACCTACAACCTGACCGACAACGGCACCTTCGGCCACGGCGTCCCGGCCCTCGACCCGAGCAAGGGTGCGACGGCCACCGGGCTATTCAAACACCTGTTCCTGACCGGCATGTCCAGCCAGGACGTGAGCCGCTCCAACCTCGGCTTCGTCAACCTCGGCAACGGGTCGGTCAACTTCGAGGTCATGCTCTACGACGAGAGCGGCAACATGCTCAACCCGAACGGCACACCGCTCCAGGTCTCGCTGGGTCCGGACGGCTGGGACCAGGACAAGCTGGAGAACCGCTTCAAGAACACCTTCGGGACCGACCTGCCAGTCAACCTGCGAGCGGTCTCGGCGGTCATCACGGTCGTCAGTGGCGGCCCGGGGTACGCGTACGCGTCGGTTGTCGACAGTGTCACCGGCGACCCCATCTTCGTCGGCTCTCAACTCAGCCCCTAGACTCCTGGACCGCGGACAGCAATCGCTCTCTCCCCCCGCCCTCTTCAAGGGTGGGAGGAGAGAGCGTGTACATTATTGCAGGGATAAGCGGCGGGCGGGGTGGCGACCCAAGGCGAGGAGGTGGAGCGGTTGTTCGTCAGGCTCCCGGTCAGATCGGTGCGGTGTTCGGCGGCAGTGGAGCTGTGGCTGCGAGGTGCGCTCGGGACACGAGGCCTGACAGACCACGCGCGGCGGCGCTGGTTGCGCCGGCATCCCACCCCTTCCGGCTCCGCGGTGGACGTCGTCATCAACGGCGTCCGACTACGGCTGCCCGGAGAGTTCGTCCCGGCCTTCGTTGACAGGAGCTTCGATCCGCTCACGACTGCGGCAATCCGTCGCCGACTCCGCTCCGGGATGATTGCGGTGGACGTCGGCGCGCACGTGGGCTACTACACCGTGCTGTGCGCCGACCTCGTCGGGCCTCGAGGAAAGGTCTACGCCGTCGAGCCGGCAGAGCAGAACCTGGAGCTGCTGCGCGACAACGTCGCCCGGTTCACGGTCGGCGTGGTGACCATCCTCCCTTGCGCGGCCGGCCGGGACGACGCGACACGCAAGTTCCACGTCACGGATGCCAGCGACACTCACGGCTTCTACGACCATCCCCTGCAGAACACGGTGCGCATCGATCAGGTGCCGGTGCGCAGGCTCGACGGCCTGATCCACGAGCGTGCCGATCTGGTCAAGATCGATGTCGAGGGTGCGGAGCTCGAGGTTCTCGCCGGTGCTGAGGGTCTGCTCGAGCGACCGGGGCGGCTGACCCTGGTCCTGGAGTGGAACCCCGCCTGCCTGCGCCGTGCCGGGCGTGATCCCGCCGAGCTGCTGGACCACCTTGCGAGCCTGGGGTTCGCGGTCACGCTGTTCGACGAGTTTGCCGGCCACGTTCGTCCCATTGCGGAGGTCTCCTCCCTCCTCGCCCGAGGAGCTCTCCCCGAGTGGTGGTTTGCCAACCTCGTGGCCGAGCGCTGGTAGGGCGTCACAGTCTTTGTGGTAGCCTGACGGCGTCGTCATGGATACGGCGACGATCCCCGGCGAGGCCGGTCGAAACGTGCAGACGTCCGTGCGCGTGGAGCGGGTGACCAAGCGCTACCCACTCTTCGCTCGGCGTCGGGATCGCATCTGCGCCCTGGTCGGGCGAACCCGTGGCCTGCGCTACAAGACCGCACTGGACGGTGTCAGTCTCTCCGCGCTGCCGGGCGAGGCCGTCGGGATCATCGGTGAGAACGGCTCCGGGAAGACCACACTGCTTCGCCTGGTCGCCGGGATCTCCCGCCCCGACGAGGGTGTGCTGGTCACGACCGGCACCGTGTCCGCGATTCTCGAGCTGGGCATGGGCTTCCACCCGGAGTTCACGGGGCGTGAGAACGCGATGGTCTATGGCACGCTGGTAGGAGTCGCAGAGGCTGTAATGCGTGACCAGCTCGATGAGATCCTGGGTTTTGCGGAGCTCGGCGAGTTCGTGGACCAGCCAACGCGGACATACTCCTCGGGGATGCTGGCGCGCCTCGCTTTCGCCGTCGCCACCAACGTCGACCCACGTGTCCTGGTAGTCGACGAGGCGCTCGCCGTGGGTGATGGCGCCTTCCAGAAGAAGTGTGTGGACCGGATGCGGCGGTTCAAGACCGAGGGACGTACGGTGCTTTTCTGTTCGCATTCCATGTACTTGATTGGCATGTTTTGTGATCGGGTCGTTTGGCTCGACCAAGGGCGGGTGGCCGGAGAGGGGACGCCGGGCGATGTGATACCCGCCTACGAAACCCATCTCGGACGGGCGCGACAGACCGCGAGTATGGGGCTCGAGCCGGGGTTGGGGGGGCAGCCTGCGAGCATCCGCAAAGTCCATCTCACCGACCTTGCCGGGGAACCAGTAAGCACGCTGCTGCTTGGGGGGGATTACGAGGTGCGGGTAGCTGTCGAGGCAGCCGATCCCACGTGTCCCTTCCACGTAGGGGTCACGATCGACGACGCAGCAGGACGGTGCCTGGCGGGCTTTACCACGCTTCTGGACGGACGTCCCCCCCTGGTCGGTGCCGCCGGATGGGATGTCCGTCTTCGCATCCCTTCGGTACCGTTCCTGCAAGGACCCATCGATGTCAGCGCTTACGTACTGGAGGACGCGGGGATGATCGCGTACAGCGGCATGCGTGTCGGACCCTTTCCCATCCAGGGCAAGGCCTGGCAGCCCGGCCTGGTCCTCCCGGAGCACGAGTGGGCCTGTCGTCCGGAGCCGGCCCGGTGATGGTCCCGCTTTCCAGACCGGGCAGATCGTCGCTTGGCCGGGAGACGGGGCCGTGAGCGAGGTTGAGTATCGCTGCTTTCGACCCGGCGACGAGGCCGCCATCAACGAGGGGTTCAACCGGGTCTTCGGTACAGACCGCCCGCTCGAGGAGTGGTACTGGAAGTTTCCACCGCAAGCGGGAGGTCGGTGGGTCTTCCTGGCCTGCGCGGAGGATGGCCGTGTGCTCGCCCACTACGGAGCGCAAATGGTCCGCCTGTGCGTGGACGGCCTGGCGGTGAGAGCCGGCCACGTCGTGGACGTCTACTCCGTCCCAGAGGTGCGCGGGACCCACGTCTTCACACTCTGCTACGAGAAGTTCATTACGGCTTTCGGGAGCCCGACCAACCTGCAGATGATCATCGGTTTCCCCGGCCGCCGGCACTACGAGATGGGTTTGAAGGCTCTCAACTATATCCGGCTCGGTGAGGCCACCTACTGGCGCCGAAGCCGAAGGCCGAGCCTTCCCAGACTGGGCTTCCGGGCACGGGAGGGCTTCGATCCGGTGACAGCCGAGGACCTCTGGCTCCGCGCTCAGGTGCGCTACCCGGTGGCGCTCGTACGCGACGCGGAGAGACTCAGACAACGGTACACGAACCGACCCGGCGTGAAGTACGTCCACTTGACCGTCTGGCGCCGCGGCGAGCCCCATGCGTGGGGCGTGGCGAGGGAGGTGGAGGGGACCCTGCGGATCGCGGACCTGGTGTGGGACGGTCGGGAGCCGGCCGCACTGGCCGCGGTCGACTACGCCTTCGGCCGGGTCGCCGGGCGATTCGGCTGCACTAAGTGCGAGATGTGGCTACGGGGTGACCCCGAGGCGGAGGCTGCGTTGGCGCGGGTAGGGTGGCGACAGGAACGCAACCCTCTCGACCTGCTCCTTCTGGCGCGCGAAATCGACCCGCGCGTTGACTTCGATGCGCTCGCCCGCCGTGGCTACTTCACGATGGGCGACTCGGACCTCGTGTGAACGTAGATCCCCTTGTTGCCCTGTGGATCGTGGTTCCTGTTGGGCTCGTTCACGTGGCCCTGAGGCGACGGCGACCTCTGCTCACATTTCAGGTCCTAGTCGACGTCCTGCTCGTGGCCCTCCTCGGTAGGCACCTGCTCATGGGCTTGCACCTCGGCCCCGGCGTGGAGGGCTCCGGAACCTGGGGCGCGCCCCGCACCATGGCCGGCTCGCCCGAGCAGACGGACCTTCCTCTCCAGTTCGACGTGTGGTGGAGTGAGGTTCGCCGTCTTGTAGTTGCCGGCGAGCCCCCGTGGATCTCCGATCGCATCGGGGGTGGCGTGCCTCTTTACGCCAACGGGCAGACTGGCCTGCCGTTTCCTCTCCAGCTGCCGGTTTGGGTTCTCGGACCCGAGCGCGGCAGTGATGTCATGGCAGTCTGGAAGCTGGAGCTGGCGGCGTTGGGCGGCTTCCTGTTTCTCTCCCGGCTCGGCGCCCGTCCGGCGGCCGCCGCCTTGAGCTCGGTCGCGTACGGTTTTGGTCTGTACTCGCTGTCCTGGCTGGTCGTGCCCTTGGCATGGGTGGTCTCAGCAACCCCCTGGTGTTTTTGGCTCCTCGTTGGTGCCCTCCGGGGACGCCGCCGGGATGCGGGCCTGCTCGCCGTCGTCCTCGGAGTACTGGCTGGCTGGTCAGTTCATCCAGAGAGCGCCTCGTTTCTCTGGCTGGCGGTTATCGGGCTCGGGAGCATGTTGGCCTGGGGAAGGTGGCGTCGGGTCGGCCGGTTGGCCGCGCCGTTGGCCTGTGCTGTCGGAGTGGCGGGAATCGGAGCGCTGCCCACGATCACCACCCTGCGCGAGTCGTCGAAGTACATCGCCTCGCACGAGCAGGCGGCCTATCCGCTGAAGGGTCTCACGTGGACACTGCGGGCCGAAGTGATGGCGCTGGCCGTGGTGCCGTGGCGGGACGGACACCCCGCCCGTGGAGGTTGGCACAGACCCTTTGCAAACGCCGCCGTCGCCGTGTCGGTCGGGGCTGCAGCCCTCACCCTTTCGCTGGTTGCGCCACACCGGCGGCGGCATCGGCGCGATGCAGCTGCCCTCGTCGCCCTGGCCGCTCTGTCTGCTTGCTTGGTCTGGCAGCTGCCCGGTCCGGCTCAGCTGCTTGCACGGCTCCCGGTGATCGGCCTGATGACCTGGAGCCGGGCAGGCTTCCTGCTGGCGTTTGCGCTTGCGACGCTGGCCGGACTGGCAACCGATGCCTGGCTGCGGCGGCCGCGGCGGGGGCGGCTGATCAAGGCCGTCATGGTCGTCGAGATGGGTGTGGTGGTGCTGGCGGCGACCGCGCCTTCGCGCGTTCCGCCGTCCACGGTCTGGGGCATGGCCTGGGCTCCGGCTGCGGTGGCGGTCGCCGCCATTGCGGTTCCTCTTCTCGGTGGCTGGCCACTTGTGGCGATCGCGGCTGCCGAGTTAGGGGTCGCCTCCTGGGGCATGATTCCGTTCGCGGCGAACCAGCAGCCGTCACGTCTGATCCAGACAGTCGAGGAGCTGGCGCGGGACGAAGGGGGGCGAGTGATCGGCCTGGGTGATGCCCTTCCCCCGAACCTGGCCGCCGTATTGGGACTGAACGATTTGCGCGCCAACGACCCGATGCGACCGGCCGGGCTTGCGCGACTGCACCAGGCCCTCGGGAGCGGTGGCCTCGATCTTCCGGGTCCTGTGACTCAGCCCTGGGCGGGCCTCACGGGCGCCTGGGGAGTGCGCTGGCTTCTCACGCCGCCCGATGGCGTCACTGGGCCTTCGTCCCCCGGCTGGCGCGAGGTGTACCGCGATGGGGACGGCCGGATCTACAGGAACGACCGGACACTGCCGGTGGTGCGCCTGGCTGGACGGACCGCTCCGGTGCCGCCAGACGTGGGCGAGGGAGGTTGCGAGGGGACGGACTTCGCGACCACGGCACTGACCAACGAGATCGGGCTTGCCGGTGGTCGCGGCTCTCTCGAGGTCGTGGAGGAGAGGCCGTGGCGGGTGCGCGCCCACGTCCGGAGCGTCGGTCCGGTTCTCGCGGTGCTCCACGTGCCGCGCGCGCCGGGGTGGAGAGCCACGCTCGACGGTCGGCCGGCCGCGCTCCATACTGCCGACCTCGCCGCCATGGGCGTCGCGGTGCCGGACGGCAAGCACGACGTATGCTGGAGCTACGAACCACCGGGCCTCGCCGCCGGGGCGGCGATGACCCTGGCGGGTCTGGTAGGGTGTGTGATCCTCGGGCTGGGAGGGTGGAGGCGGAGGGCCACGTGAGGAGGCCAGCGCTGCCGGAAGAGGTCGATCTGGTGCCGTTCGAGCCATCGTTTCCTCCGGGGCGGCGGTGGCTCGTGCTCGCGCCCCATCCTGACGACGAGGTGTTCGGGCTGGGCGCAACGCTGGCCATCGCGCGCCACCGCGGGATCGAGATCACGCTGGTCCTGATCACCGACGGCGACGCCCAGGGCGACCCCGTGGTCCGTGCGCAGGAGGCCATCCAGGCCGCCCGCGCCCTCGACCTGCAACCGCCCCGCTCTCTCCACTTTCGCGACCGTGGGCTCGACCGTCGCTCGATCCCCCTTCGGCGTGTGCTCCGTGAGATCCTGGCGGCGATTCGGCCCGACACCGTGTTCGTGACCTCCCCGGTCGAGCTGCACCCCGATCACCGCGCCCTCGCGCTGACCACCCAGCGTGTGCTCCGCCGCTCGACGTGGCTGGGCCTCCGACCTGGTCCGAGCTGGGTCGCGGCCTACGAGGTCGGCACCCCGCTCGTGCCCAACATGCTCGTCGATGCCGGGCCAGGCTGGGCGGCGAAGCGTGCAGCGGGAGCCGCGTATGCGAGTCAGCTCGCGTTCCACCCCTACGACGAGATCATGGAGGCATTCGGGTCGTTGCGCCGGCTCACGCTCCACGACGTGAGCCGCGCCGAGGCGTTTCACCTGCTTCCGGCAGTCGAGGTGGTGCGCCGCTCGGCGCGAGCCTGGGCGCGATTGATGGGGAGCGATCGCGGCGTCCGGCGGCGTCGTGCCTGATCACTCGGTGGGTCACGGTGTCATCTCGGAAGCTCACGCCGCCGCCAGCGGGTCTCTCTCGCTGTGCCCGGAAGTGGCATGCTCCATGCTTCTGTTCTGAAGGGAGGTGGACCGGTATGCGCGGGACGCTGATCGCCGCAGTGCTGGCTGTCGCGTTGTCCGGGGCGGCTGTTCCGGCCCAGGCTCACCAGCGCCACAGTCCCTGGCTCGGCTGGAGTGTTGGCGTGGCGTTTGGGCCCTGGTGGTGGCACGGCCCGGCCTACTACCCGGTCCCAGCGGCAAGCGGAGCGCAATCCCAACTCACCGCCGTCGACACCGATGTCGAGCCGGAGCACGCTCGGGTGCTGCTCGACGGAAGACTGATCGGTACCGCGGATGACTTCGACGGTTACCCCGACTACCTCTACCTGGAGCCCGGGGAGTACACCCTCGAGTTCTCGCTTGGAGGCTTCAAGTCCGAGACCGTCCAGATCGACGCCCGACCGGGCCGCTTCTTTCCCCTCGTCGTGAAGCTGCAGCGCGTGGCGGGCGAGAAGGAGACCCCCTGGTACGATCGGCCCGAGGGAATGCCCCTCGGACGTGTGTTCGGGCCGTCGGGGAGCGGACCGGCTCCCAGCGCACCGCACCCCGACACCACCCTCAGACCCGAGCTCCCATCCCGCGAGCCACCGGCCGGAGACAGTGCCGCGCGGCCAGATCCGCAAGGTTCGGTCGCCGGAGCGGCGCTCGATCTCCGGGTAACCCCCGACAACGCGTCCGTGTACCTCGACGGGCAGTTCGTCGGGACCGGTGGGGAACTCGGCAGGCTGCAGCGGGGACTCTCGGTGGCCGCCGGCCATCACCGCGTCGAGGTCCTGGCCCCCGGCCGCACTCCCCGATCAGTCGAGGTCGACGTGGCAGACGGCCAGCGGCAGCAGGTTGTGATCGAGTTGGACGAGGGACTGGACAAACCGAACGACAGGTCTTAGAATAAGGCTAGTCGAACACATGGAGGGAGGCGGCGGTCAGGCAACCACTCTTGCAAGCCAACCAAACAAGAAGCCTACCGTCTTAACCTTTCAAACCTTGACCCGCCTGTAAAGGCCAACCAACAGCGCTTTGAACCACCGACCTCCCGTTCCGCAGCACACCGCCGGCTAACCAGCCGGCGGTTCTTTCTTCAGCCGACTCGAGTCTTGACAAAACTGTGACGTAATCGAGCAACGGACGGAGCGATCAGCCGCCCGGGTCGCCAGCGGCGGCGACCATCCGCGCCAGCCCACCGACGACCGCTGCTTCGAGGTCGACATGGAACGAGCGGTGGCGACGCTCGGCGCCCATGACCTGCGCGGCCGCGTCGAGGATGGCCTCGGCCCTTTCTGGTGACGCTCCCCGGGCGAGATCGAGCAGACATGCGGTGGCGGCGAGGGCGCCGGCGGGCATCCTCTTGACCGCAGCGCCGAACTGGAGCAGGGCGAGCGGGCTGCCGGCGAGCGCCGAGCCGGCGAACCCGTGGAGCGCCGCGAGGGCCGCGGCGAGCTCCTCGCCGTCGCCGGCGAGCACGGCGGCAGCATCGTCGCCACTGGCGGCCAGCAGAACGGCGGCCCGCTCCGGGGACAGCGAGTGATGAGCCGCGACGAGAGTCAAGCGCTCCTCTTCGCTGGGCGGTGGGACGCGCACCTGGACCGAGCGCGACAGGATGGTGGGCAGCACTCGAGCGGGGTTACTCGCGATCAGGAAGATCGTCGCGTGCGAGGGTGGCTCCTCAAGGGCCTTGAGCAGGGCCGATGCCGAGTGGACGTTGAGTGGCGGCGTATGGCAGGAGGCGACGATGGTCACCCTTCGCCGGCCCTCGAAGGGACGCTGCTCGAGGTTGGCGGTGAACGGGCGGATCTGCTCGTCGATGAGGATCTCGCTCTTGCCCGGCAGGACGTCGATCACCTCGACGTCGGGGTGCATGCCCCGCCGGACGCGATCGCACGACCCACAGTCGCAGCCCGGCCGGCCACTCTCGCGACAGACGAGGGCCGCGGCGGCCTCGACGGCGAGCGCCTCTCGGCCGAGACCCGGGGAGCCCACAAGGAGCAGGGTGGCGGGTAGGGCATCGGCAGCGGCGAGCTCCGCGATCCGGGTCGCCAGGCGACCGACTCCATGCCAGCTCCGCCCCACGAGAAACGAGTCGGGCCAGGGGAGTTGGGAGGTCATGGCAGGATCCCGGCGAGGGTGTGGACGACGCGCGCGTGCACCTCGGCCGGAGTGCCCGATCCATCGACGAGGACGACCCGGCCGGGCTCGCGTGCCGCGAGTTCGCGGAACGCCTCCGCGACAGCCTGGTGGAAGGCGAGCCGCTCATCCTCGAACCGGCGGTTTGAAGACGTCGTCGAGGGCCGGGTCCGAGCCCGCGCGAGGGCTTCCTCGACCGGCAGGTCGAGGACCACGGTGCACGCCGGGACGGTGCTTCCGCAGGCCAGTGCGTTGAGGGCGGTCACCGCCGGTTCCCCCAACCCGCGGGCCAGTCCCTGATAGGCCAGCGAGGAGTCCGAGAAGCGGTCCGACAGAACCCACCGGCCATCCCGCAGAGCCGGCTCGATGACCGTGGCGACCAGCTGCGTTCGGGCCGCCTCAAGGATCATGAGCTCCGCGAGCGGCACGGGGTCACTGGTGGGATCGAGGAGGATCTCGCGCAACCTCTCGCCCAGGCGAGTGCCTCCGGGCTCACGTGTGGTCACGACCGGGAGCCCGCGCGCGGTCAGCTCGGCCGCGAGCAGTTCGATCTGCGTCGTCTTGCCACTCCCCTCGACGCCCTCCAGCGTGATCAGTCGCCCGCGCGGCATCGCGGGATTCTACCCCGTGCTCGGGCGGCGGGCGAACCCGGCTCCGACCCCGGCGTAGTATCGTTGTGCCGGGCATGACTCACGCGCGATCGACCGGTTTGCTGACGGTGCTGGGCTTTGGCATCGTGGCGCTTCTTGTCGCCTGTCTGTCGATCCTCGACATGTTCTTGCCCAAGCCGTACGACGGTGTCGTGCTCGAGCCGGACCGTGAGGACCTCACGGTGCGCGCGGTAGTCCCCGGTTCCGGGGCTGCGCACGCCGGGATCAGGCCGGGGGACCGAATTGCCGGGCTCGGACAGGAGATCGTCCGCACCCCGGCCGAGGCCGCCCGCGCGCTCCAGAGGCACCGGATCGGCGAGAAGATCAGCTACCTCGTCGATCGCGACGGCACCCTGCTCGCCCTCCAGGTGGAGCTGGGGCCGCGCCGGCTCGGCACCCCACTCTACCTGTACGCCTGCTTCTCCGGCTTCCTGTTCTTCTTCATCGGCCTGTTCGTCCTGCTCAGCCGACCCGACGCGCCCCGCGGATCGCCGACCCATGTCTTCTTCGTGCTGTGCACCCTGTTTCTCCTCTTCCTGGTCTGCCGGCTGCGGCCCGCCTCGTACTCCTGGGTAGACGGCGTCGTCCTGACCACCGGCACCCTCTCACTGCTCGCGCTGCCCGCCGCCTTCCTCCACTTCTTCCTGGTCTTTCCTCGGAGGTTCCGGCTCACCCTGACGCCGGCAGACGGCGAGTGGGCAGACGACGAGCGGCCGGTCCTGCGTTCCGTGGAGCGCTTCGTCAATTCCTCACCCTACCTGTTCACGACTCTCTACCTGCTCCCGCCTCTCCTGTACGCATCGACACTCGCGGCCGGGCGGGTCCTCGGGGCCAGGGTGCGCCTGGTCTCGGGCGCCCCCCTCGCGAGTTGGGTCCTGATGGGGGACTATCTGGTCCTCGGGCTGCTGGCTCTGCTCGCGTCCATGCTACGAGCCCAGGACGGCCGGGAGAGGCGCCAGATCGCCACGGTCTTCGTGGGAACCTTGCTCGGCATCACACCGTTCCTCGTGCTCGGCGTTGCCTTCCCGTCGCTGTTCAGCACCGACCGCTACCTTCTCGTCGGCGTGGTGCCGCTCATCCTCGTGCCGTTGACGTTTGCGTACGCGATCGTCCGATTCCAGTTCTTCGATATTCAGGTCATCGTGCGGAGGTCGCTGTTGTACACCGTGACGACGGCCGTGGTGTCGGGCACCTATGCCGTCGGCATTGCGGCCTTCAACCTGGTGTTCCGCGATGCCTCCCTTGGCCGTTCGCCGTTCTTCCCCCTGTTCCTCGCTCTCGCCATCGTGGCCCTCTTCGACCCGCTCCGCCGGCGTCTGCAGGAGCCGGTTGACCGCTTCTTCTTTCGGGAGGTGTACGACGCTCGGCGGGCGGTCGAGGAGGTCAGCGAGGAGATGGTCAGGGAGTTCTCCCTTGAGCGGTTGGAGTCGTTGCTCACCACCAGGCTCGCCGAGGTCATGCACCTGGCGTGGGTGGCCCTCTATCGAAAGGAGGGCCGGCAGTTCGTGTCGGCTGTCGGTCGGGGCGACCTGCCGCGCCAGCTCCCGGGATCGCTGTTGGTTCTCTCCGAGTTGTCGAGGCAGGACCGTCCAACGCGCCTCGGGGTGCTCGAGCCGTTGAAAGCCCTGGAGCCCGACAGCCGGGCGGCCCTGGAAGGTTTCGCGCGGGCGGGTACCAGGCTGCTCGTGCCGCTGCGCGCGCGCGACGAGCTCCACGCCATGCTCGCCATCGGTCCCAAGCGGTCGGACGAGGAGTTCGGCCGCGACGACCTGCAGCTCATCCGCACAGTGGCCAACCAGGGAGCCGTAGCCCTCGAGAACGCCCGGCTGTACCGGGAGAGAGCGCGCCAGGTGGAGCTCGAGAAGGAGCTGGAGATCGCCCGCAAGGTCCAGTTCTCGCTGATCCCGGCAGAGCTGCCGGCTCCGCGGGGCTGGGAGATCGCAGCGCACTGTGCGCCGGCACGGCAGGTCGGGGGTGACTTCTACGATGCGCTGCCTTCGCTGGGCAACGGGACGACCGCCCTGGTGATCGGCGACGTATCGGGGAAATCCGTGCCCGGGGCGATGCTCATGGTCGCGGCTCGCGAGGTGCTGCACACCGCTGCCCTCGGTGGTGCCGCTCCTGGGCAGATCATGCAGATGGCGAACCGAAGGCTGTACACGCCGCAGCCCCGGCTGTTTGTCGCGCTCGCCTTCCTCACGCTCCACGGCGAGGGGCGCGTCGAGTACGCTCTTGCCGGCCAGCCGGCGCCCTTGGTCCGACGCTTGCAGGGAGCGCTTGTCGAGGAGGGCCCGGTGCCAGTGCACCGGCTCCCGCTCGGGGCGCTGCGCGAGGGCGACTGGGACTTCCGGGCGCTTGACCTGGCGCCCGGCGACGTGATGCTGTTCTACTCCGACGGCCTGACAGAGGCTCAGGACGGTACCGGGGAGTTCTTCGGCGAGGATCGGCTGATCGGCGCGATGCGCTCCGAGGGTACCGAGCCCAGGGCACTCGTGAATGGCCTGATGCGTCACGTCGAGTCGTTCGTCGGCGATGCCGAGCCCTACGACGATGTGACAGTGGTAGCGGTCCGCTGGACGGGGGGACGATGAGAACTCGCAACATTGTGCTGGCACTGGTTTGCGGCGCCGCCGTCGTGGGAGCGACATGGTGGGCGGCCCGGCCTGCATCACGGGAGTGGAGCACGGTCGGCTCGAGGGCGCTTGACGAGCTGCGGGCCGGCCAGAGTGCGCTCGAGAAGCTGTACTTCCTCGAGGCCGCGGACCACTTCCGATCGGCGCTCGCCGACGACCCGAATTCCTTCGCGGCCCAGATTGGGCTGTCCACCGCGCTCCTCTCTCTCGGCCAGGGTCCGGCGGCCGACAAGGAGCTCGAGCTCGCTCTGGCCCACGATCCGACGACGCTCAGCCCACGGGAGCAGCGGATGTGGCAGGTGGCCAAGCTTCGCAAGGAAGGAAGACAGGAGAAGCTCCTCTCCTACCTCGAAGCAGCCGCGAAGGAGTCGCCCGGAGATCCGGAGATCACCAAGGCGCTCTCCAGCTACTTCCTCGGGCGGGGGGATCTGGCTGCTGCGGCGCACTGGGCGCAGGCCACGCTCGAGGTCGCACCGAACGATGCTCGCTCGTACAACACCCTCGGTTACGTGGAGATGGGTCTCGGCAACTTCGCTGCCGCCGAGGCGAACCTCAAGCGCTACGCGTTTATCGCGCCGGACCAGGCCAACCCCCACGACTCGCTCGGCGAGCTCTACACCGTCTTGGGACGGTGGGATGACGCCAACCGGGAGTTTCACAGGGCGCTCGAGGTCAGCCCGCGCTTCTTTCCGGCGTACGACCACCTGGCTCGGGTGGCGGCCTTGCGAGGGGACGACCGGTCCGCCGTTGAGGCGATCGAGAAGGGAGCCGAGATCGCCGGCATGCCGGCGAAGGAGCGCGAGTACCAGGCGACGCTCTACCGCGCACTGGCCGCGCTGTGGCGGGGCGACGATCCGAGCTTCGTGGGTATCGTGAACTCCATGAAGTGGCCGGCCGACACTCCCCAGTTCGGGTTGCGGATCGTGGCCGCCATGAAGGCCGGCGACGTCACGCAGGTCAGGGCCCTCGAAGCCGAGCTGGAGGCCTTCCGGAAGGTCCACAACCAGGACGCCATGGGAGGAACGAACGCGCACGACCAGCTCGTGCACGCGATCGTGCTCTTTGCCGAAGGGCACTACACCGAGGCGGCTCAGGCTGCCCAGGCAGCCGACATCGGACTCAACTACTCCGAGGATGGCGGCGTCAGCAAGCTCCTCGGTCGCTGTCTGCGCGCCGTGGCCCTGGCTCGCGCGGGGCATACCGACGAAGCGCGCGAGGTCATCGCCTCTGTCGAAGCCGTCAATCCCTACTTCCCGGGTTTGTCCTGGTACCGTGAGATGGGAGACAGAAAACGATGACGGCGACCCGGGATGGTTGGCGCCGAGCCAGGCTCGAGACCATCCTGGACCTCTCCCTGGCGCTCGCCGGCCATCGCCGTGAGAGCGAGGTCGTCGACGAACTCGCCCAGCGCGCCGTGGGCCTGCTCGACGCCCGCGCCGGGATCGCATTCTCGCTCTTCGCCCATCTCGAACCGGCGACCGTCTGCGTGGTCGGCTGGCCGGAGGAGCGGGTCGGGGCCGCAGCGCTCATCGCAAACTCGCGTCTGGAGGGGGTCAGGCGAGGGGAAATAGCGCGGGTCGGCGGAAACGAGGTCGACCTGCCGTTCGAGGAGATCTTGATCGCTCCGTGCCTGTGGCGCGAAGAGTTGCTCGGGGTGGTGGCCGTCGCCGACAAGGAAGCACGCGGCGGCTCGGCCAGCTTCGACACGGAGGACGTCACCTTTGTGCGCTCGCTCGCCCTGTTGGCGGCGCCCGCCATCGCGTCCTGCCGCGAGCTGGAAGAAGTCCAGCGGCAACGGCAGGTGCTCGAGGACGAGAACCGGGCCCTCCGCGTCGAGTCAGCCGAGGAATCCAACCTCGTGGGGCAGTCACCAGCTTTTCGGCGCGTCCTCCAGCTCGTGCAGCGGATCGCACCCAGCGACGTCTCGGTGCTCGTCCGCGGCGAGTCCGGGACTGGCAAGGAGCGAATCACTCGCCTGCTGCACGCCCTTTCCCCGCGGCGTCGGGGTCCCTTCGTCCCGCTCAACTGCGCCGCCGTGCCGGAGACGCTGCTCGAGGCCGAGCTGTTCGGGATCGAACGGGGCGTGGCTACGGGGGTGAACGCGAGAATCGGGAAGTTCGAGCTGGCGAACGGGGGGACGCTGTTCCTCGACGAGGTGGGCGACCTCTCGCCGCTGCTGCAGAGCAAGCTGCTCCGCGTCGTGCAGGAGCGCGAGCTCGAGCGGGTCGGCGGCAGGCAGCGGTTGCGGGTCGATGTCCGGCTGGTGACGGCGACCCATCGTGACCTCGAGGCGATGCTGGCGAGCGGTGAGTTCCGCCGGGACCTCTACTATCGGCTGCGGGTCATCGAGCTGTTCCTGCCGCCCTTGCGCGAGCGGCGCGAGGACATTCCGCTGCTTGCCCATCACTTCGTTCGGTTCCAGGGGCGTCGGCTCGGCAAGGAGGGACTGACACTGTCGAGGCCCGCGCTCGAGCTTCTCCTCAGGCATGACTATCCCGGCAACATTCGCGAGCTCGAGAACGTCCTCGAGGCCGCCGTCGCGCTGGCCGGTGGGGACAAGATTGAGGTCGGTGACATCGACCTCGCGATGGGAGCACGGGCGCATGAGGGCCCGACGACCCCGGGGACGCTGGCCGAAGTCGTGCGGACCCACGTGATGCACACGCTCGAGCGCCAACACGGCAACCGGAGCGCGTCGGCACGGGAACTCGGGGTCGATCGCTCCACGCTTCACCGCATGTTGAAGCACTATGCTACACACGATGCACATCGCAACACACGAACGAGAAGGACGCCCGTACCACGAAAAGATCGGGATACGGGTGCGTGATGGTGTCTCTCTGCTGCATAGTGCACCAGCTGGATCGGGACAAGGCCCCGGGTGTACGGAAGTATCCTATTCTGAACAAGCGAGTTGCGTCGCTTGGCAGGAGGTTTGCTCTGGCTCGGGGACATGGTCACCTCCTCTCTCGCGAGCCGCCTCCTGGAGCCGCTCAGCCACCCGTGGGCCATCGTCTCCGGCGGGATCGTCACCGCGGGGCTCATCGACGACCAACGGCTCCGACTCCTGACCGGCGTCGCGTGGCGGTTGCTTCGTCTCCTCATCAGCTTGTAGGCCGCTGTCCCAACGGGGTCGCCCATGGCTGACGCACGCCGCGCCCACGTGAGCTTGTCGGCAGCGCCCAACGCCGAGTTGCGCGCCGCCCAGGCTGTCGAGGAGATCGGCGCCGGTCTTGGCTTCCCCCGTGATACCCTGGACGAGGTCAAGCTCGCGGTGGTGGAGGCATGCCTGAACGCGCTCGAATACGGCGGAACCGAGGTCGACGTGGACCTCGTCGCGCATCCTGGCAGGTCCCCGTGGATCGAAGTCGCGGTCACCGATCGTGGGCCTGGCTTCGACCCTGACGCCATTGCAGCGCCCAGGATTGAAAACAAGCTTCACGCGCGGCGCAAACGAGGGTGGGGGCTCGAGCTCATCCGGAGGTTGATGGATCGGGTCGAGATCGAGTCACGACCGGGCCTGACGCGGGTCCACATGGTCCGGGGTCGCTGAGAGGTGTGACGGTGGACATCTTTGAACTCAAACTGGCACAGCACGATGGCACACTCGCGGTGCTCGAGGTGGCGGGCTACATCAACAACGAGGCCGGCGAGGCGATCGCCCGCGAGGCGCGCCGACTTCTCGAGGAGGACCACCGGATCCTGCTGTTCGACCTCCAGGCCACTCGGATCATCAACTCGATCGGCATCTCGCTCCTCCTCGAGGTCCTGGAAGCAGTCCTCGCCGTCAACGGGACGCTGGCGTTCTGCGGTCTCTCGCCGAGCATCGGAAAGACATTCCAGATCATGGGTTTGGCGCAATATACGCGGATCTTCCCTGAGCGCTCCACCGCGCTCACTGAGCTGCGACGCCTGCAATGACAGACGCGCTCCAGCGTGTTCTCGAGCTGGCGGATCGCCACGCGAGAGAAGGAAGTGCCGGCGTTCCTGAGGCGGTCCTCGAGGAAGTGGTGCGCGCCACCGAGGCCGAGGGCGGGACCCTCGGCCGCGGCAAGGAGGTGCTCGCTCGTTGGGGCCGCACCGGGCAGGCGGGCCGCCGGCTCGACCTCGCCACCGGACGCGACCAGTTCTGGATGGAGACCGTGGAGGGAAGGGCACCCGATCCCTCACTGTGCCTGGCGGCCCGGCTCGTCCTGTCCAGCTGGATGGTCCGCGAGGAGCTCAAGAAGGCTCGCTTCGCCGAACGCCGACGGTTGTGGGAGGTGGAGTCGCTGCGAGCAATCGCGGAGGTGCTCGGCGGCACCCTGGAGTCGGCCGCGATCGCCGACACCCTCGTGCTCCACGCGACCGCTCTCCTCGACGCGCGGCGCGGGGAGGTGTGGTTGGCCGCGGGCGACGTCCTCGCGGTGAGCAGCCGGTCCGAAGGCGCGCGTTCGGTCGGACCCTGTCCCGACGGCACCTGCATCGTCGCGGCTCGCATCGGTGGCGCCGTGCTGACCTCCGAGGAAGCCGCTTCGCTCCCTGACGCGGGTCTCCTCGAGGACGGCCGCCTCGCCGTTCCGATCGTCGGTCGCCGAGGGCGGCTCGGTGCCGTCGCTCTCGCGGAGCGAGAGGTACGCGGCGGGCTCGCGGCTTTCGGGTCCACCGACGCGGAGACGCTCGCGCTGTTCGCCTCGCAGTCGGCTGTGGCGCTCGAGAATGCCACCCTCCACGAGGAGGCCATGGAACGCCAGCTCCTCGAACGGGAGCTCGAGCTGGCGGCCTCGGTCCAGCGCGAGCTCCTCCCGACCTCGTTCGCGGCGCCTCCCGGCATCGAGATCTCGGCACGAACCGAACCCTGTCGACAGGTCGGCGGCGACGTCTACGACCTCGTGTCGACACCGCGAAGCCTGGTGCTCATGGCCGGCGACGTCAGTGGCAAGGGCGTGCCCGCGGCGTTGATGGCCTCGTCGCTGCAGTCTGCGGTGCGCCTCCTCGCGCGCACCTGCGCGGACGTCGGAGAACTCGCCACGCAGGTTCACCAGCATCTGCTGGCGTCGACCCCGGAGAACAAGTTTGCGACCGTCTTCCTGGCCTCGTTGCAGGGTGACGGGGGTATCGACTACGTCTCTGCGGGACACAACCCGGTGATCGTCGTCGAGCGCGACGGGACGACCTCGCTTCTGCACTCCAGCGGCCCACCACTCGGCCTGTTGCCGAGAACGAGCTACGAACGCCGCTCGACGACCCTCGCCCCGGGCGCGTTGCTGCTTGCCTACACGGACGGGTTTTCCGAGGCACCGGGGGCGGCGACGGGTGAGGACTTTGGGGTCGAGCGGCTCGTCGAGCTCGCCGTCGCCCTCCACGATCGCCCCCTCGAAGTCCTGGTGTCCGAGATCTTTGCCTCGGTCACGAGATACACGGGTAACGCACCGGCACACGACGACCGCACCCTGTTGGTGGTCCGTCGGGCGGCGGCCTGACCGCTTCCTCCGTTCAGCAGATACGACGGTCCAAGACCCGTCTGGGCGGCGCGCTCCTGCCCCGCGAGCGATGGTGATCCCCCTCACGGTGCCGGAGGCCGATCGGGCTGACACTTGACTCACTCCTCTCTTCCTCGCCCCGATCGACGGAGCCCCACGTCACGGGGCTCTTCTTCTTTTCCCCCGTTGACGTCCGAGACGAGCGTCACTAAAGTGTCCCGAAAGACCCGCCACTGAGGGGCCGACGAGAAGGGGAGGAAAGTCATGAGAAATGCGAGATGGTGTCTTGCTGCAGGGGTGCTGCTGCTCGTGCCGACGCTCGCCCTTGCCGGCGGCTTCGCCCTGTTCGAGCACGGCGCACGAGGGGTGGGCATGGCGGGCGCCTTCGGAGCCACCGCCGATGACCCAAGCGCCGGCTACTACAACCCCGCCGGCCTCGCCTTTCTAGAAGGCACCCAGCTGGAGGCCGGCGTCTTCCTGATCACCGAGACGAGCAAGTTCAAGGGCGTCAACCCGTACCCCGGCGCTGGCTACAAGTCCGAGATGGAGAGCCAGGTGTTCTATCCGCCGCACCTCTACCTGAACGGCAGGCTCACCTCCAACGACGTCCTGCACTGGGGCGTGGCCGTGTACGCGCCATTCGGCCTGGGCACCTGGTGGCCCAACGAGTACGCCGGCAAGTTCATCACCAAACGGATCGACCTCAAGGTCTTCAACATCAACCCGAACCTCGCGATCCGCCTGTCCGACTCCGTCGCGGTGGCCGTCGGCTACGACCTCTTCCTCAGCCGGGTCGACCTCACCAAGTCGCTGCCCGCGTTCAACCCCTACACCTTGCAGGTCGCGGAGGTTGGCCAGGTCCACCTGTACAACGACAACTGGGAAACGGGGAGCGGCTGGAACGCCGCCATCCTCGCCAAGCTCGGCGCAGGCTTCTCCTTCGGGGCCAGCTATCGTGACAAGGTCAAGATGACCTACTCCGACGCGACGGCGTCGTTCATCCAGTTCCCCACCGGTTACGCCGACTTCGACGCGATCGTGGCCGGCCTGCTGCCCTTCGCCAACAAGCCCAAGGCGACCACGAGCATCACCTTCCCCTCCGAGACCCGCTTCGGACTGGCCTGGCGGAACGAGAAGTGGACGGTGGAGTACGACGCGGTCCGGATGGGGTGGGACGTGTTCAAGAACCTGCCCATCACCATCGTCGGCCGGCCGGACCTCTCATCGGTGCGCCCGGAGGAGTACAAGAACACGACCACGCACAGGATCGGCTTCGAGTACCGAATGTCACCCGCGTGGGCCTGGCAGTTCGGCTACCTCAAGGATCCGACCCCAGTACCCACCGCTTCGGTGTCGCCGCTGCTCCCCGACGCTGACCGCAACGGCTACAGCCTTGGCTTCTCGTGGGCGTTCAGCGAGCGGTCGAAGCTCGAGAGCTCATTTCTCTACCTGCCGTTCAAGGGGCGCTCGACCAACGGCCAGGACCGCGACAACTTCAACGGCAGCTACGACACCACGGCGTACCTGTGGGGTCTGAGCTGGGTGTACAAGTTCTAGGAGGCCGATATGAGACAGGCAAGCAAGACAATCGGGCTCGGTCTGGCGCTCCTGCTCGCGGCAGGTGGCGCCTTCGCACAGGTGAGTTTCTCCAAGTACGTGGCTCTGGGGGACAGCTACGCGGCGGGCTATTCGAACAACTCACTGGTCCAGACTCACCAGATAAACTCCTACCCGGCAATTCTCGCCGGCCAGTTCGGCATCACTGGATTCGAACTGCCTCTGATCTCCGAGCCTGGCATCCCGGGCGAGTATGAACTGAAGGCACTCCACGTCGTCAACGGCAGCGTCGTGCCGGTGATCACCCCGAAAGATGGGCAGGGGCAGCCGATCAACGCACAACTGGCAAGGCCGTACGACGATCTCGGCATCCCGGGTGCCAGGGTGAACGACCTGGTGACCAAAACCGGCGACATCACCAAGCTGATCACCGGCAACATCGACCCAAACACACTCATGTACGACATCGTATTGCGCGACGGGCAGCATACCGCCCTCGAGCAGGCGATCGGGCTCCAGGGCAGCTTCTACACGGTGTGGATCGGCGGCAACGACGTCCTTAACGGTGTTCTCGCTGGAGTCGTTGTGGATGGCGTCACGTTGACGCCGACGGCCAGCTTCCAGAGCGACTACACGACGCTCCTGGGAGCGATCCGCTCACAGCTGCCCAACGCGGCCATCGTGGTCGCCAATCTCGGCGATGTCACCGCGCTTCCTTATGTGACAGCGGTCAAGCCCTACCTGGTCAACCCCGCCAACGGAAGTCACATCCCGCTCATCGGCGAGGCGGGCCTGATCACCGAGGACGACTACCTCACACTCCAGGCGGCACCTCTCATTCAGCAGGGGATTGGGGTCCCCGTTGCGGCGGGCGGCACCGGCCTGCCGCTGCCCGAAGGGAAGATCGACCAGACCGGGCTCCATGCCGGCGTGATCCTGCGCAAGAGCGAGGTGGACCAAGTCAGGGCTCGGACAGCCGAGATCAACGCGGTGATTGCAGCCGTGGCGGCCCAGGTGGGGGCGAAGGTCGTCGACGTCAATCCCCTCTGGAGTAGCTTGGTCGCTGGTACCTATGTTGTCGGCGGCGTGAAGGTCACTGCGTCATTCCTCACCGGCGGCATGTTCGGGTATGACGGTTTCCACCCGTCGGACCTCGGGTACGCCATCATCGCCAACGAGTTCATCAGAGTGATCAACGCCGACTACGGGACCGAGGTTCCTGAGGTGAATCTGCGTCCGTACCTGCTTGGCGCGCAGGCCGCGACCACGGTTCTCGCGAACCAGGCGCTCTTCACGCATGAGGCGGGCGTCGCAATGCTGCACGCGATGGTGCCCAACGTTCAGACGGACACGCTGGATGTTCCCGTGCACCGCCCGGTGCGGCGCATCTTGCAGCGGGAGGCGCCGGAAGCCCAGGGCCGGCCGAGCATCCACTGAGAGGTCGCAACGTCGCTTCTTTCGGGGGCCGCCGGCGGGCGGCCCCCTTTCTTCTTCCGGTGGTCGAGCATGTGATAGCGTGTCGCAAGCGGAAGGAGGGCGGTGCATGGACTACCCCATCTGGAACCTCGCCATGGGCGGGGGGGTCCTGATCGGCATCGTGGCCATCACCCACGTGTGGGTCTCGCATTTCGCGGTCGGGGGCGGCATCGCCATCGCGATCACCGAGACGCTGGCGGTGCGACGCAACGACCCGGCCATGCGCAACCTGGCCAAGCGGACCTCGCTGATGCTGATCCTGATCTCCACGGTGTTCGGCGCCATCAGCGGCGTCGGGATCTGGGTGACGATCGGGCTCGTCCAGCCGGAAGCCACGTCGGCGCTGATCCACACCTACGTGTGGGGCTGGGCCGCCGAGTGGGGCTTCTTCATCCTCGAAGTGGTGACCGCTCTCCTCTACTACGCGACCTGGGAGAAGGTGCGCCCGCGCACCCACATGCTCATCATCTGGCTGTACGCCTTCGCCGCGTACATGTCGCTGGTGATCATCCAGGGGATCATCTCGTTCATGCTGACGCCGGGACGGTGGCTCGAGACCCACTCGTTCTGGGATGGGATCTTCAACCCCACCTACGTCCCGGGTCTCGTCCTGCGGACCGGCATCTGCCTGTTCCTGGCGGGCGCCTACATGACGTTCGCGGCGTTGCGCGAGACCGACCCGACGGCCCGCCCGCGTCTGGTGCGGATGATGGCCATCTTCCAGGTGGTCGGTGTGCTCGTGGCCTACGGCGGCTACCGCTGGTGGGAGGCGGCGCTGCCCGAGTCCATCCAGGCGCTGTTCCGCAGCGCCAAGCCGGTGCTCGCCACGCTCGGGACGACGCGCCACCTCGCGCTCTGGCTGCTCACCGGCTACCTCGTCGTCGCCGTGTTCGCGTGGGTGTTGCCGCGGGCCATGCGCTGGCCGATCGCCGCGGTGGGGTTGCTGCTCGCCTTCGGCTTCTTCGGCAGCTACGAGAGGCTACGTGAGGGGAGCCGCAAGCCCTTCGTGATCCGCGATTACATGTTCTCCAACGGTATCCTGGTCAGCGAGATCGAGAGGCTCAACGCGAGCGGCATGCTGTCGAAGGCCGTGTGGGCCGCACGGGAGAGCGACGGGACGCCGGTCTCCAAGGGCCACGCGGTCTTCCGTGCCGAGTGCGCGTCGTGCCACACGCTCGACGGCTACGTGTCGATCCGCAAGCTCGTCGCGCCCGTCGATGCCGACATGCTCAACGGCATTCTGATGGCCATGAAGGGGGAAGGGGACGAGTACACCTCCGGACAGTACGTCCACCAGGGGCACTTCACGACCGACAAGATGGACTACCCCTACATGCCGCCGCTGGTCGGCACCGACGAGGAGGTCGAGGCGCTGCAGGCGTACCTGATGAGCCTGAAGCCGTCCCACGTCGCGGAGGTGAGCCATGCCAACTAGCCTGATCCCGGCCCTCGACCCGGCTCCACTGCCCGGCCCGCCGTGGCTCTTCCACCTTCTCTGGGTGCTCACGTTCGTCATCCACCTGCTGTTCGTCAACATGGTCCTGGGCGGCTCGCTGCTGGCAGCCGCCGCCACTTTAGGCCGCTCCGCCGGCCGCGGGACGCAGAGTCTGTTCGTCGACATCAACGCGTGGGCGATCTCGCTGGCGATCACCTTCGGCATCGCGCCGTTGCTGTTCATTCAGGTCATGTTCGGACGCTTCTTCTACACCGCGACGATCCTGGTGGCATGGGCGTGGCTGGGCATGCTCGGGCTGCTCACGATCGGCTACTACCTGAACTACGTCGCTAAGTTCCGCCTGCGCGCCGGGAAGACCGCGGGTGTCGCCATCATCGTCGAGGCGGCGTGTTTCGTCTGCATCGCGGCGATCCAGGTCGCCATCAATCTGCTCCACATGCAGCCGGGCCGATGGACTGTCATCGCCGAGCAGCCGTGGTCCGCCCTCGCCGACCCCAGCTTCGTGCCGCGCTTCCTCCACTTCGTTCTCGCGGCGGTGGCGATGGCGGGCGCACTGCTCGCCTTCATCGCGGTACGCCGGGCCGCGAAGGGCGGCGACACCGACGACAGCCGCGCCATGGCGCGCTTCGGTATCCGGGCTGCGCTGGTGGCCACGTTGCTTCAGCTCGCCGACGGTTTCTGGCTGCTCTTCGCGCTCCCCGAGGACGTCCTCAAGTCGTTCATGCGGGGCGGAGCCGCCACCATGGTGCCGCTGACCCTGGCGATCCTCCTGGGGCTGGGCCTGCTCGTGGTGCTGGCCCAGATCACAGATCCACTCGCGCAGCCGACCAAGGTGCGTCGGGTCGCCGAGCTGATCGTCGGAGCCGTCATCCTGATGGTGGTCACGCGCCACCAGCTCCGCGGCTTCTACCTGGCGTCGGCGAGGGCCGGTGAGCAGGTCTCGGTAGTGCCTCAGTGGGGGCCGCTCGCGCTCTTCCTGGTCGTGTTCGTCATGTGCGTGGCACTCACCGTATATGCCCTGGTGCGGGTAGCCAAGGACCGACCGGCGGCGGGCGAACAATCGGCCTAGTGGCTCAAGGCCCGGGCCCTGAGGCGTGCGAGGAGAGCTCCCCTCACGCCCCACGCTCCCACGCCGCGAATCGCCGTCCTCAAACCACCAGGGTGTCGCGGGCGGCGGTGAGGGCGACGTCGACGTCGTGGTCGGTGATCTCGTAGTGGGTGACCATGCGCACGTCGGTGGCGCCGAACGCGCCGCACAGCACACCGCGCTCGCGCAGGCCGGCGACGAAGCGCTGCGAAGGTGTCGTGTCCTGTGCGTCGGCTGGGCGCTCGGGCCGGAGACCGAAGACGATGATGTTGGTCTGCACCGAAGCAGGATCGAGGACGACGCCGGGGAGTTCGGCGAGTCCATCGGCAAGGCGCCGCGCTCTGGCGTGGTCCTCGTGGAGGCGCTCGACCATCTCGGTGAGGGCCACGATGCCGGCGGCGGCGAGAACGCCGACCTGACGCATGCCGCCGCCGAAGAGCTTGCGGACGCGCCGGGCCTCGGTGATGAAGTCGGCATCGCCGACGAGCATCGACCCGACCGGAGCTGCCAGCCCCTTGGACAGGCAGAACATCACCGAGTCGCACTCCTGCGCCAGTTCGGCGGCGCTGGTGCCGAGTGCGGTGGCGGCGTTGAAAATCCGCGCGCCGTCGAGGTGGACTCTGACGCCGTGGGCCTGGGCCACCGCCGCGAGCGCGCGCGTGCGGGCCGCGTCCATGGGCAGGCCCGACCACAGGTTGTGGGTGTTCTCCAGACACAGGAGACGGGTCGGCGTCCGGTAGCTGACCTTCGGGCTGATCGCGGACTCGACCTGTGCCGGCTCGAGCAGGCCGTTGGGTGTGACGATCGGGCGCGGGAGCGCTCCCGACCACACCGCCATCGCCCCCATCTCGAAGTTGAAGATGTGGCCGCGCGCCTCGATCACGACCTCGCTGCCCGGGCTGGTGTGGAGGTGGACGGCGACCTGATTCCCCATGGTCCCGGTCGGGACGAACAGGGCGGCTCCGCGCTCGAGCCTCTCGGCGGCGAGCTCTTCGAGGCGGCGGACGGTGGGATCCTCCTCGTAGACGTCGTCGCCCACCTCGGCCTCGGCCATGGCTCGTCTCATCTCCCGGGTCGGATGTGTCACGGTGTCCGAGCGAAAGTCGATCATGACGGGTATCATAGCCGCTCCAGGGAGACCGCATGGGTGACGCGTTCCGCGTGGTGACACGAGAGAACGAGCTTGAAGAGCTCGAGCTGACGGCCAACGGCCTGCAGGTGTTGTTGGTTCCCGACGGTACGGTTCCGGTCACGGCGGTGTGCATCGTCTACCACGTCGGCTCGCGCAACGAGGCGGCGGGGTATACGGGCGCCACCCACCTCCTCGAGCACCTGCTCTTCAAGGGGTCGCGGAAGTTCGACCCACGCCAGGGGCGGCCCATCGCACGCACGCTCGAGCGGATCGGGGCGAGCTTCAACGCCACCACCTGGCTGGACCGCACCAACTACTTCGAGACGCTCCCGGCCGAACACGTCGAGCTGGGCCTCGAGCTCGAGGCGGACCGCATGCGTCACTCCCTGCTCCGTCCCGAGGACCTGGCTTCCGAGATGACCGTGGTCCGCAACGAGTTCGAGCGCGGGGAGAACGACCCGTTCGACGTTCTGGTCAAGGAGTCGTTCGCCACCGCGTTCCACGAGCACCCGTACCATCATCCGACGATCGGGTGGCGCAGCGACATCGAGAGCGCCTCGATCGAGCGGTTGCGCGGCTTCTACGACACCTTCTACCACCCGGACAACGCCACCCTGATCGTGGTCGGCGCCATCGAACGGGAGGAGACCCTGGCCCTGGTCGAGCGTCACTTCGGGCCGCTCCCGCGCGCGCCCCGGGCGATCGAGCAGAACGTAACGGCGGAGCCCCGCCAGCAGGGCGAGCGTCGTTTCGTCGTGAGGCGCGCCGGCGAGATCGGCTGGGTCTCGCTGTCGTGGCGGGCGCCGCAGGCCGCCCATCCCGACACCTATCCGCTCGCGGTGCTCGCGGATGCGCTCACCGGCGGGGTGACCGGTCGGTTGTTCCAGAGGCTGGTGGACGCCGGGAAGTGCATGGAGGCCCACGCGGTGAGCTGGCAGCTCCGAGACCCCGGTCTGTTTCAGTTCTTCGCGGCGCTCAACCCGGGGACGGAGCATGGCGAGGTCGAGGCGGCCGTCCGCGACGAGGTTGCCGCGATCGCTCGCGACGGGCTGACGGACGAAGAACTCGAGCGCGCCAAGGTCCAGGTCGAGGCGCAGACCGCCTACCATCGCGACTCACCGTCACTGGTGGCGGCGGCCCTGGCGGAGTCGGTGTCGGCCGCCGACTGGCGGTTCTACCTCGAGTACCCCCGGCAGATCAGGGCGGTCAGCCGTGACGACGTCGTGC
This sequence comes from Acidobacteriota bacterium, assembly GCA_050257595.1. Lineage (GTDB taxonomy): Bacteria > Acidobacteriota > Thermoanaerobaculia > Thermoanaerobaculales > Thermoanaerobaculaceae > JBLMXF01. Next base: position 44,172 of record JBLMXF010000028.1, read on the forward strand.
GCGTGGCTCGCCAGTACCTCGAGGACGACTCGCTGTCGGTTGGCTACTTCATCCCGCGCACCGGTGGGACCGGAGCGGGCGGCACGGCGCATCCCTCCCCGGGGCCCCGGCCGTGCGCCTACCGCCCCGCGATCGCGAGCGGAGTCGAGCAGGTTGCCCTGCCGGGCGGCGCCCGGGCCATCCTGCTGCGGCGGGCGGGGAATCCGACGGTTCACATCCACGGGTCGCTGCTGGCCGGCGCCGCGCTGCTCGAGCCGTCGCGCTGGACCGCCGCGTCGTTGGTGCCAGACATGCTGGAGCGGGGCAGCGAACATTACGACCGCCTCTCCCTGGCGCGCACCGTGGAGGACCGCGGGATCGAGCTGGATATCTCGGGAGAGAGCTTCAACCCTCTCGAGGTGGCGGTGGGAGGGCGCTGCCTGTCGAGGCACCTTCCGCTCGTGTTGGAGCTGGTGATCGAGATGCTGCGTCGGCCCACCTTCCCGGCCGGCGAGCTGGAGCGGCTGCGCCAGCTCCGCCTCGGCGAGCTCGCCCACGCGCAGGACGACACCTTCATGCGGGCCTTCGAGGCGCTCAGCCGGATGGTGTTCCCGGTCGGCCACCCCTACTATCGGCGGCCGGTCGAGGAGCGCCGCCGTGATCTCGAGACGGTCGGGCGCGAGCTGCTCGCAGACACCCACCGTGACCTCTACGGCCCGGCCTCCCTGGTCCTGGCTCTAGTCGGCGACCTCGACCCCAGTGCAGTGGCCAGCCAGCTCGAGGGACTGCTGGCCGGTTGGGAGGGGGGCGTCCGCGAGGCGCCGGCACGGGCGCGTCGCCAACCCGGCGACGGCGAGGTGGGGGAGCGACGGGAGGTGATGGCCGACAAGCCGAACCTGGACGTGCTGCTCGGGCACCCCGGGGGCCTGCGCCGGGCCGACGGCGACTTTATCGCGGCCCTGCTTGGCAACTCGGTGTTAGGCCAGTCCACCCTCTCCTCGCGGCTCGGCCACCGGCTGCGTGACACCGAGGGCCTCACCTATGGCGTGATCTCCCGCTTCTTCGGCGCCGGTCTGGTGGATGGTCCCTGGGCCGTGACCTTCTCGGTGGCGCCCGAGAACCTCCAGCGCGGCCTCGCGGCGACGCGTGAGGAGATTGCACGATTCGTCGAAGCGGGCCCCGAGGTCGAGGAGCTGGAAGACGAGAAGTCCGCGATGGCAGGCTCGTACCGGGTCTCCCTCGCCGTTCCTTCCGGAATCTCGCGCGAGTTGGCCCGGCTGGCCCGGCACGGGCTCCCGATCACTCTGGTCGACAGCCTACCGGAAACCATCATGGCGATCTCGCGGGACGAGGTGACCGAGGCGGTGCGACGCCATCTGGTGCCGAGCCGTCTCGCCATCGCCATGGCCGGCTCGCTCGTTGACCTCCCCGACGGCCAGGGCTAGCATCGACTGGCGATGCTCCGCGAGCTGGAAGTTCGGGATCTCGGCATCATCGACGCCCTCCGCGTCGAGCTGCCACCGGGCTTCATCGTGCTGACGGGCGAGACGGGTGCCGGGAAGTCGTTGCTGGTGCAGTCCCTGCAACTCCTCGCCGGTGAGCGGGCCGACTCGGGACAGGTCCGGGGGGGCAGCGAGCGCCTGCTGGTCGAAGGGTGCTTCGAGCGGCCGCGAGGGGAGCAAGTCCGCACCTTGCTCACCGAACTCGGGATCACGGACAGCGACGAGCTCGTCCTGCGGCGCGAGGTGACGGCGTCGGGCCGCTCCCGGTCCTGGGTCAACGATGTCCCGGTGACGGTGGGAGCGCTGCAGCGCCTCAGCCCCGACCTGCTCGCGATCCATGGCCAGCACGAGCAGCGTGGTCTCGCCGACCCCGCCACCCACCTCGCGCTGGTGGACGCCGCGGGTGGTCTGCTCCTCCTGCGGAGCGGGGTGGAGGAGGCGTTCCGCCGCTGGAGCGAGCTCGACGCCCGGCTCGCCGAGCAACGCCGGGCGCTGTCCACCCGTCGCGATCGCCTCGATGTGATCGCGTTCCAGCTCCGCGAGATCGGCGAAGCGCATGTGGCCTCCGGCGAGGAGGAGAAGCTGCGTGAGGAGCGGACCCTGCTGCGGCACGGGGAACGCATCGGGCTGTTGCTGACCACGGCTCGCGGGGAGCTGGGCGGCGAGGGCGGCACGGTCGCCCTGGCTCGTGCCACCCGCGCGGTGAGGGAACTGGTCTTGCTCGGGATCACCCTGGGTGACACGGCCGACGCCCTGGCGCAAGCCCAGGTCCTGGGCGAGGACGCGGAGCGGGAGCTATCCTCTTTGGCGGATCGCATCCGGGTCGACCCGGAGCGACTCGAGGAGGTCGAGAGCCGGCTCGCACTGCTCGAGCGGCTGGCCCGCAAGTACGGAGGCAGCTCGGAGGCGATCCTCGCGCACGCCCGGACGCTCGAGGAGGAGCGTGGGCGACTCGAGGGTGCCGAAACGGACATCGCCCGGCTCGAGATCGATGAGGGCGCGGCGCTGGCCGACTACCTGGCCCGGGCCATCGACCTCTCGACGCGGCGGGCCGAGACGGCAAGGAGCTTTGTCCGCGAGGTCGTCGCGGTCCTCGAGCGCCTCGGGATGGGCCGCACCCGACTCGACCTCCGTCTCACCCGCAGAGAGGATCCCGAGGGTCGCGGCGACCTCGGTGGAATCCGGGTCGCCCCCGCTCCCGATGGGATCGACGTCGGCGAGCTCGTGATCTCGCCGAACCCGGGTGAGGAGCTCAGGCCGCTGGCGCGCATCGCATCGGGCGGAGAGCTCTCGCGGATGCACCTGGCGATCCGAACGGTGCTACGGGAGAGAGCCAGCCGCGACGCCCTCACGCTCCTTTTCGACGAGGTGGATGCCGGAATCGGCGGGCGGGTGGCCGAGGAGCTCGGCCAGCTCCTCGCCGACCTCGGGCGGCGCGACCAGGTGCTCGTGGTCACGCACCTACCCCAGGTCGCCGCCGCGGCAGACGCGCATTTCATGGTCACCAAGCGGGCGCAGAAGGGACGGACCGTCACCCGCGTCACTCCCGTGGCCGGAGAGGAACGGGTCGGGGAGGTAGTGCGAATGCTGGGGGGCGGACCGGACACTCCGGCGGCCGAGCAGCACGCCCGGCAGATGCTCCGCGAGCGCACGGCCTCGACTGGCCATCGTGGCTGACTTCCTGGCCACTCGCTCTCGACGCGGCGCCCGGGTGACTGCGGGAGCGCTGTCGGCTGGTGCCGAGTGACCTCGCGCCTGCCATTCCGAGACTCTGGCGACCTGAAGGTAGCGGTATCGGCGACTGAAACCGTCGCGCGCGCGCACGGCGTCATCGCCATCCCAACCGAGACCTTCTACGGGCTCGCCGTGCCGCCGGACGATGCCCGTGCCGTCCAACGCGTCCTCACCGCCAAGGGCCGCCCAGTGGACAAGGCGCTGCCCGTGGTCGCGGCCTCGCTCGAGCAGGCCGAACAGCTCGTCCATGTCCCCTCCCGGTGGCGGGAGCGGCTCGCCGGGGTCTGGCCGGCACCGCTGACCGTCGTGCTTCCGCTGCGCCGGCCGCTGGCATCCGCGTCAACCACGTTGGCCGTGCGGGTTCCGGCCCACGCCCTGCTGCGGGCCTTGCTCCTGGCCACCGGACCCCTGACGGCGACGTCGGCCAACCTCAGCGGGGCGCCCCCAATCGCGGAACCCGACGGTGTGCTGGCCAGCCTGGGTGCTTGGCTCGAGCTTCTGCTCGACGGCGGCGTGACTCCGGGAGGCGCACCCTCGACGTTGATCGACCTCACCGGACCGCAGCTGCGTGTCCTGCGCGAGGGGGCGTGGCGGGTCCCGTTGGCGTGGCAGTGAAGAGCTATGAGGTTTCCACAGAAACTGAGGAAAATCGTGTGGAAATCTCTGTCGAAACCTCTCCAAGATGGCCTGCTGCATGAGGTTATGCGTCGTGCACTGATCTCTGTGCGCTTTGATAAGTGAAAGTTTTTGAGTTACTTACGTGCATCACACGAGAAATCATCGACTTCGACCGCAAGCCGTCTTGCCGTTTTTCACAGGTATTGGCAGCTGATCGACTTAGAGGGCGCGCCTTGGCCGCGCCCGAGCGGGTGTGTTAGCGTTCCCGCGCTCGAGCGGGAGTCGAGGGATCATGCGCGTACGACCTTTCGTGGACAAGCGGCCCCGGTTCGGTGCCCGGGTCTTCGTCGCGGCGACGGCCGTGCTGGTGGGAGACGTCGAGCTGGGCGACGACGTCGGCGTCTGGTACGGCGCGGTCCTGCGAGCCGATCTCCGTGAGATCCGCATCGGCGCCCGGTCCAACATCCAGGACAACGTGACCATACACGTCGACTCGCCGGATGCTCCGACCATCGTGGCGGAGGACGTCACCGTCGGCCACGCCGCCATCCTGCACGGGTGTCGGGTCGAGCGCGGCGCGCTCATCGGCATGCAGTCGACGGTGCTCAACGGGGCCGTGATCGGCGAGGAGGCGGTGGTGGCGGCGGGGGCTCTCGTCCCTCCCGGGATGGTGGTCCCTCCGCGCTCGCTGGCTGCGGGTGTGCCCGCCAAGGTCCGCCGCGAGGTGACCCCAGAGGAGCTCGACCACGTCCGTCGGGGGGTGGGAGTCTACCTCGAGCTGAAGGGCCGCTACCTGGCCGCGGATGACGAAACCGAGGTGGAGGATCCCGCCGAGTGGGAGAAGTCGTCATGATCCAGCGCCCGCGCGGGACGCGCGACCTGCTCCCCCCGGAGAGTCGCCTATGGCACCGGGTGGAAGGTCTGGCGCGCGAGGTTTTCGGCGTCTACGGGGCAGAGGAGATCCGCACCCCGGTGTTCGAGGCGACCGAGCTGTTCGTCCGCTCGGTCGGCGAGGCTACCGACATCGTCCACAAGGAGATGTACACCTTTCCGGATCGCAAGGAGCGCTCACTCACCCTGAGACCGGAGGGAACCGCCGGAGTGGCCCGGGCGTGGATCGAGAACCGTCTGCAGGACCGCTCGCACCCGCTCCGGCTGTACTACATCGGACCGATGTTCCGCTACGAGCGGATGCAGCGGGGCCGGTACCGCCAGTTCGCACAGATCGGCCTCGAGATCATCGGGTCCGACTCGGCCCTGTCCGACGCCGAGTTGCTCCTGACCCTCCACGAGTTCCTGCTCCGCCTCGGCTTCGACGACCTGGTGATCCATCTCAACAACCTCGGCGACCCCGAGGACCGCGCCGTCTACCAGGATGCGATCCGCCAGGCACTCGCCCCGCACCGCGAGGAGTTGTGCACGGACTGCCAGCGGCGGCTCGACGAGAACGCGCTGCGCGTGCTCGACTGCAAGGTTCCCCATTGTCAGGACCTGGCTGCAGGTGTGCCGGCCATGGACGACGTCGCGTCCGAGGCCTCCCGCCTCCACGTGAGGCATGTCGAGGAGCAGCTTCGCAGGCTGGCGATCCCCTTCGTACGCAGTCCCCGGCTGGTTCGCGGTCTGGACTACTACCTGCGCACGGTCTTCGAAGTGGTCTCGCCTCAGCTGGGGACGAACACCGTGCTGTGCGGAGGAGGCCGCTACGACCGCCTAATTGCCGATCTCGGCGGCCCCGCTGTCCCGGGCGTGGGGTTCGCCATCGGCGAGGACCGTCTCATCGAGGTGCTGCCCGACGCATTTCGCAGCGCGGCCCTGGCCCGGCCTCGGCTCTATCTGGTGCCGCTCGGGGAGGCGGCGCAGGAACGGGCGCTCGAGCTCGCCCGCGAGTGGGGGCGCGCCGGCGTGCCGGTCGAGATCGAGGTGGCGGGGCGCTCGCTCAAGGCGGCGATGAAGCGGGCCGACCGCGACGGCTTCCGCGCCGCCGCCATCCTCGGGGACGACGAACTCGCCGAGGGCGTGGTGGCGCTGCGGGACCTGACTCTTGGGCGGCAGGAGAAGGTCCCTGCGGCGGGCGTCGTGGCGTGGTGGCGCGGTCTCGAGCCGCTGGTGGCCGGGACGTCCACCACGCCGTGAGCGGCGCCTCCCGCCGTCACTCAGCGGGAGGCGGTGCCTGGCGGTGTTCGTCCCACCTCCCCGCCCACACATGGCTGGCCGAACCGCGAAGTCGGCGGGGAACGAGGCCGGCATGGAGCTGAGAGTCGTGAGGCAGCTGCCCGGCACGCTGTACTCCGCCGTGGTGATGGAGCTGTTCGAGCGGCTCGCCTACTACGGCATGGTGCTGGTGCTGTCGATCTATCTCGTCGAGCACGTCGGCATCCGCCGCGATGTCTTCGGTCTCATCTACGGGCTGTTCACGGGCGCCCTCTATCTCCTCCCCCTGTTCGCCGGCGCACTCGGGGATCGTTTCGGGTACAAGCCCGCGCTCATCGTGGCGTTTGGCACGTTGACGACCGGGTATCTCCTGCTCGGGAACGCGCGGACGCTGCCGTGGATCTGCGTCAGCCTGGGTCTCATCGCAGTGGGCGGCTCGGTCATCAAGCCGACGATCTCGGGAACGGTGACGCGGACCACCGAGGAGGGCTCGACCCGGCCGGTTGGGTTCGGGCTCTACTACATGATGATCAACGCAGGGGGGCTGATCGGTCCCGTGATCGCGGCCCAGGTTCGGAACCGCACCGAGTTTCGCTACGTCTTCTGGGTATCCGCGGCCGCCTGTGCGCTGATGCTCGCACAGGCCGTCCTCGCCTATCGTGAGCCCGTCACGGCTGCCGAACGTGGATCAGGAAAGCGCCTGTCCCAGGTCTTCGCCGAGGTCTATCTGGTCCTCGGCAACTGGCGCTTCGTGCTGCTCCTGGTGATCTTCTCCGGTTTCTGGGGGATGATCAACGTGCTCTTCGGGTTCATGCCCCTGTTCGTGGAGAACTTCACCGATCTCCCCGCTGCGGAGGCGGCGATCGACCGGATCGTGCCGCTGACCGGCATCTTCGGCCACTGGCTCAACCCCGAGGTGTTCATCTCGCTCGACGCCCTTCTGATCGTCCTCCTGCAAGCACCTGTGAGCTACGCGACAAGGCGCTGGCGGACGATCTCCGCGATGCTTGTGGGTACGGCCATCGCGACCGTCTCGTGGCTTTTTCCCGCATTCTCGCCGGCCGTGGTCCCGGTCGCCCTGGGGATCGTGGTGTGGTCGCTGGGGGAAATGACGTGCTCGGCCCGCTTCTTCGAGTACTGCGGCACCATCGCCCCGAAGGACCGCGTCGCGGTGTACCTGGGCTACTCGTTCCTCGCGATCTTCCTGGGCAACCTCTACTCCGGACCGTGGGCGGGCTTCCTCTACCAGCGACTGCTGACGGACCCGGCCAGCGCCGGCGGTCAGCCGCACTTCGTCCCGTTCTTTGCCGGGATCATGGCAATGGGCGCGGCGGCCACGGTTGGACTCGCGCTCTACGGCAGACTGATCGCTCCCGCCACGGGAGAGGCCTGATTGGGGCTGGCCGGCGGCGGTGTTGCGAAACGGTCGGCGGCGATCACGGTGGCGAAGGCGTGCACGGTCATGACGTGGGCGATGAATCGAGTTGCGAAGATCCCGACGCAGACGAGGATCAGGCCTGTCTGGGCGAAGATCTCCGCCGCCACGGCGAACACGAACACCAGCAGGTACGGGCCGAACACCCGGCCGATCCGCGCTGACACCCGCTGGAGATCGAAGGCTCGTCCCAACTCGTCGGTCTCGATGGCGGTGAGGACCCCTGCCGGGAGATAGAGCAGCGTCACCAAGGCCACCGGCGGTCCGAAGACGAGGGCCGGCACCCACGCGGCCGCCGGCCAGGCGACGAGGCCGACCAGGAGAACTGCGGCAAGGACCAAGCCGGCTCCCGGGAGCCAGAGCGCCAGCATGAGGAGCCAGAGCTTGACCCCCTCTGTGAGGTCCTCACCGAAGCGGTCCCATGCCGGAAGGGCGTGGGCGTTCCCCTGTAGGACGTCGCGAGCGATGCGACGCATGTAGCCGAGCACCACGAAGCGGCAGCTCAGCCCGACGAGGGCGACGACCGGAAGCCAGGCGAAAACGCCTGGCCGGAGGTGATGCGAGGAGCGGAAGACCGCGCGCAGGACGGGGAATGCCGCGAGCAGCGGAGCCACCTCGAGGGCGGCGCCGACGAGGACCCGCGGCAGCCATCCGGGTCCTCGGAAGGGGTACGAGACACTCCGCCCCACGTCCATCTCTCACTCTACGCAGGAGAACGCGGAAGGTTTTCACGACCGCGCGACCGGGTCTGGTCAGCCGGCAGCCTCGATGTGGTCGATGATGCCCACCACTACGGAGCGGACCGGTGCGGCAGCGGAACCGAACACCTGGCGTGCGCCGTTGCCCTCGTCGAGGACGAGCACGCGCTCGCCGACGCCGGCGGCGACGACGTCCACGGCGATGACGTAGTCGCCGGTGGGCGTGCCGGCCGGATCGGTTCTCTCGACGACCAGCAGCTTCTTACCGCCGTAGAACGGGTGGTGGATCGTCGAGTGGATCTCGCCAAGCACGCAACCGATGATCACGGGGCCGCCTCGCTGCCAGGTACGTGGAGGTGGTCGACGATGCCGATGATCGTGTGATCGACCGGGACGAACCAGGGATCAAGAGCGAGCGCCGCCTCGCGACCCCCTTCGTAGTAGACGAGTTCGCCTGGGCCAGCCATCCTGGTTGCGTCGGCGGCGACGATCGCGTTCCCTCTCGGGTGTCCGAGCTTGTCGAGGGGTTGCACGAGGAGCATCGGTGTCGCCTCCAGGCCTGCGACGATGACGCTCGGCACCACCACGCCCGTGACCCGGCCGAGGAGCATCAGTCGCCCTCGCCATCGAGCGCGATGAGCTCGGCAAGGCCGAACGCGCTGCCGTGGCCGAGCTGCCGCAAGGTTGCGTCATGGGGGGCGGCAATGACGCGGACGCGCAGGCGGCTGTCACCGTGTGCCACGACCGCCATGGCGAGGGCGGTGGCGGCCTCGAGGTCGTGCAAGATGCCGCGCAGGATGGCCAGGCCCTTGCCGCTGAGGCCCGCGTCGGCGAGGCGCAGCTCGACCAGCTCGACCGGCGTGCCCTTGAGTGCAGCCTCGGCTGCCCTGATGGCCGCGCACGCGGTGTCGGTCTCGAGGACCGCCAGCGAGCCCGAGCCGGAGGGCCGCCGAACGCCGAGGATCGCCTCGAAGACGCCGGGGTGAACATCGGCCAGCAGCACATGGTCGAGGACGGCTGCAGCGCCCCACCGGAGCCCCTCGGCCATGGCCTCCTCGACCGAGGCGGTCGTGCCGCCGATCAGGGTCAGATACCGTCCGTGTGTGACCGAGCCCGACCTCACGAAGGCAATCGGTGACCGCTTGAGCATCGCGTCGGTCGCGTGCATGCCGACCGGGATCTCGGAGAAATCGATGGCGCCGATCGCAGGGTGCGTCTTCATCAGGTGATCCTGAAGTGGTCCACCAGCACGCACCGGCGCCAGCGCGAGAAGGAGCGCGGCCCGGTCAGGCCCTCGCCGGTCGGACTGGCGATGGTGAACGAGCAATAACCTTCGCCATCGAGCCCAAGGCCCGCTTGGGAGCGGCCGTTCTTGACGAAGATGCTGCAGTTGCACTCCTTGGCCATGCGGTGCAGGTTGTCAATGTTCTTGGAGTGCATGACGGCCGTGTGTCGATTGCCGCCCTCGACCTGTACCGCGAGGTCGATGGCATAGTCGGCATTGGGGACGCGGCAGACCGGCAGGATCGGCATCATCTGCTCGGTCCACAGCAAGGGGTGGATCTCCGTGACCTCGACGATCCCGAGGCGGACCGAGGATGGCACGTTCAGTCCAACACGGGCAAGGATGGCGTCGGCGTCCTTGCCGATCAACGCGCGGTTGATCTCGGCCGGCTCGCGTGGCCCGCGGACCCTGGTGAACAGCACGCTCTCCAGTCGTGGCAGAAGGTGCGGGCCGATCACGACGGCGCCCTGGCGGGTCATCGAAGAGATCAGGCCGTCGGCGACCGAGGCCACACAAATGACCTCCTTCTCGTCGACGCAGATGATGTTGTTGTCGCACGAGGCACCCAGGACGATATCGCGGGCGGCCTTTTCGAGATCCGCGGTCTCATCGACCACGGCGGGAGGATTTCCCGGACCGGCACAGATCGCCCGCTTGCCACTGGCCATCGCCGCCCTCACCACGGCGCCACCGCCGGTGACAACGACCAGGCGGACCGCACCATGGTGCATGAGGGCCTGTGCCGACTCGATCGTCGGCTCGGCCACGCAGGTGACGACGTCGGGAGGACCTCCGGCGGCAATGATCGCCCGGTTGATCAGGACCACGGTCTGGATCGAACAGTCCTTGGCGGCAGGATGGGCATTGAAGACTACTGCGTTGCCCGCCGCGAGCATGCCGATGGCGTTGCAGATGATCGTCGAGGTCGGGTTTGTGCTGGGTGTGATGGCGGCGATAACGCCGAAAGGTGCGGGCTCGATCAGCGTTAACCCGTGGTCGCCGGTGACGGATCGGGGATAGAGGTCCTCGAGGCCGGGGGTGCGCTCGGTGACCAGGCGGTTCTTGACCACCTTGTCCTCGACCCGCCCGAGCTGCGTCTCTGACCAGGCAGCGTGGGCGAGGGAGTCGGCGTGTTCCAGCATCGTCGCCCGGATGGCGGCCAGGATCCGCCCGCGTACCGCCAGCGGCAGAGCGACGAACGGCGGTTGTGCCCTGGACGCGGCAGCCACGGCCTCGTCGGCGGTCGGATAGACGCCGGGTCGGGCGTCCGTCGGGGGGACCAACGGCAGTGAGGTGATGCGATGTGGGGCACCGCCGAGATCGGCGGCGATCCGGCGCGCGATCGCCTCGACGTCCTGCTCGCTCAGCTTGCCCACCGACTCCTCCGGGCGGGGCCGCCGAGATCACGGGCGAGGGCAGCAGCCGGAGGCTGGGGCGGACGGGCCGGTGCTGGCTCCCGCTTATCGCGCCTCGAGGCTCGGGCTCTCGTCATTTCCTGTACTTCGTGTGGTCGCCGACGGTCCAACTGTCGACGATCGCCATGATGACCGCGTCGACGGGCCTCTTGTCCGTCGCCTGCGTCTGCCGGGCGGAGCTTCCCGTGGCCACGAGCACGTACTCGTCCGGACCGGCGCCGACGGCATCGGCCGCCACGATGTGAGCGCCCGTCTCCCGTCCGTCGTCATCGACGGGCCGAACGAGCAGCAGCTTGAGCCCCGTGATGCTGCTCTCCTTCTGGCTGGCGACCACCGTTCCGACTACCTTGGCAAGTTGCATGGACGTGAGTCTCCCGGCCAACCCGCCCGAGGGACGCAGGCCGGCCCGCGCCTCCAGGTCAGCCCTTGGCGGTCTTGGCCGTGGCCTTGCGGCCGAGCGGCATGACCTCGTCGACGTTGGCGTGCGGGCGGGCGATGATGTGCACCGCGACGACCTCGCCGACGCGGCCGGCCGCGACCTGCGCCGCATCGCAGGCTGCCTTCACGGCAGCCACGTCACCCCTCACGATGACCGACACGTACCCGCCGCCGGTCTTCTCGTAGGTCACCAGCTCCACTTTGGCCGCCTTCACCGCCGCGTCGGCGGCCTCGACCACGGCCGGAAACGACCTGGTCTCGATCATGCCGAGTGCTTCTGCCATCTTCTTTCCCTCCGCCCTCTCGGTTCCGCAACCACGCTACTCCGAAACGATCTCACACGCCGCCAGGCTTTCCCTGGCGCCCTTTGATGTCGAGGATCGCCTGCTCGGCAGCCCGGTAGCCGACGTCGATGTCGCGCTCCTCGCCGCCCAGGTACACACGGCCAAACGAGCCAAATGCCCGCACCTCGAGGATGTTGATGTTCGCCGCCTTCTCGGCCTCGTTGGCGGCGATGGCCGCGTACCCGGCCGGCGCGACCTCGAGGACGTAGAGCGACTGGCCAGGCAGGATCATGTCGCCGTGCCGGGTGCGGTTGATGAGCTGGGTGTGGTAGGAGGAAATGTTGCGGATGACCTGGCTCGCCGCGATCTCCGGTTGGATCCGGTCCTCTTCCCGGAGGTCGAGCGAGGCGAGGATGGCGCGTCCGGCCTGACGGACGTCAGCCTGCGAGTCCGCGTGGAGCTCGAGCATGCCGTACAGGCGTTCGATGATCAGCATGCCGGGCCGGACATCGGTCGCTTTCAGCGCGACGTCGGTGACGCGCATGATGTCCATCCCCGGTGCGATCTCGACGAACAGCGAAGCCTGTCCAGGTGTGGGCAGGAAGCCCTGCGCGACCGTTCCCAGGAACGAGGCGAACTGAGGTTGCAGGCTGTCGAGGAACACGTAGCATCGAAGCTCGGCCATTCGTCTACTCCGTCCTGGCGCCGAACGCCGCTCTCGCCTCTTCCATGATGGCCACGCTGCTACTGCACCCGATCCGGGTCGCGCCGGCTCGCAGCATGCGCAGCGCGTCGGCGTAGCTGCGAATCCCTCCGGATGCCTTCACGCCGAGCTTTCTTGGCGCGACCGTCCGGCTCATCAGTTCGATGTCCTCGACGGTGGCGCCGCCCGATGTGAACCCCGTCGACGTCTTGACGAAGTCGGCTCCCGCCTTCATCGCAAGCTCGCAGGCGCGCACCTTCTCGTCGTCGGAGAGCAGCCCCGTCTCGAGGATGACCTTGCACGCGGCACGGCTCTCCTTGCACACCTCGACGACACCGCGGATGTCCTTGCGGACCAGGTCGTCCTCCCTGCCCTTGAGGGCGCCGATGGGAATGACCATGTCGATCTCGGCGGCGCCTTCGCGCAGGGCACGGCGGGCTTCGAGAGCCTTGATCTCCGGCGGCTGGGCGCCGAGCGGGAAGCCGACGACGCAACACACCTTGACCCGGGTCTGATTGAGCAGCATCCTCGCTAGCTTGACGTAGGACGGATTGACACACACGGAGTAGAAACCGTACCGGCGCGCCTCGTCGCAGAGCCGCTCGATGTCGGCGTTGGTGGCGTCCGGCCGCAGGAGAGTGTGGTCGATGAGTTGCGCCAGCCGCTCCGGAGGGATGATGGCGGCGGTCGCCTCGGCGCTGCGCTCACCGCGCATCAGCTCCCTGACCCGCCCTGCGATGCGGGCGAGGTCCTCGGCCGACAGTTCCCGGGCTACCGCTGCCCCGTTCCCGCTGAGAGCCTCACGCTCGATGTCGCGGATCATCTCGACCCGCGCCCGGTGACGCTGCGTCGTGCAGTTGCTGGTCAGGAAGACCCCCAGGATCCCGGTCGCCGACTCCAGGTCGGTCTGGCCGGCGCCGAGAGTCAGAACGTTGGCGTCGTTGTGTTCGCGGGCGTTGCGCGCCATGGCTTCGCTGTAGCACGCGGCGGCGAGCACGCCCGGCACCTTGTTGGCCGCCATCGCGGACCCGATGCCGGCGCCGTCGACGACGACACCGAAGTCGCACTCCCCGGTAGCGACCAGCGTGGCGACGGCGTGGGCGATGCGGGGGTAGTCGACCGGGTCCTTGCCGTGTGTGCCGCAGTCCCGCGTGTCGTGTCCAAGCGCGCGCAGGTGGGCGAGGAGATGGTCCTTGAGCTCGAAGCCCGCATGATCGGCGCCCAGTGCGATCTTCAGGACCCTGGTCATTGCGCAGATGCTACAACAGAAGCGGGAGACAGGGAACCGCGGGTCCCCGGCAAAAGAGGATGAGGACGACCCGGCGTCGTCCCATGCGTTCACCGCTGGGCCGTGTTGCATGGAGGTTCGTCTCTGGCTACGATCGCCGCGTGAGCAGGCCAGCCAGGAGAAGCATCATCCGGCCCGCGGCCGGCGGAACGGTCATCAGTCTCTCCCGATGCAGGGGATACCGAACTCTGCGTCGCGTCGGGAGGCGGGCGCCTGCTCTGCGCGGTGGCCGGTGAAGACCATACGGCTCGTGATCCCGTGGGTGCTTGTCCCGGCCACTGTGGCCGCCGGGCTGCTGGAGTGGCCGGCTCTTGCGCGGTTTCTCCTCGCGGGTGCGGCACTCATCCCGGTGGCAGTGGTTCTCGGTGAGGCCACCGAGCAGCTCTCGGCCAGGCTCGGCCCGGTCGCGGCCGGGTTGCTCAACGCCACCTGTGGCAACGCCGCCGAGCTGATCATCGCCGTCCTCGCGCTACGCCGGGGCCTCGTGGCCGTGGTTCAGGCGTCGATCTCGGGCTCGATCGTCGGCAACCTCCTCCTCGTTCTCGGAGCGGCGATGGTGGCCGGCGGGGCGCGTCGCAAGGTGCAGAGGTTCGCTCCACTGGCCGCCGAGAGTCAGCTCGGTTCGCTCGCGCTCGCGGTCTTCGCGCTGGTGCTCCCGGCGGTGTTCTTCCACCTCGCGCAGCTCAGCCACCGCGAGGATCTGACGGAGCCTCTCTCGGTCACGGTCGCCGTCGTGCTGCTCGTCGTCTACGGTGCCGCGCTGCTCTTCTCGCTGAAGACCCATCATCACCTGCTGGGCGGTGCCGACGAGTCAGGTTTTCCACGCTGGAGCGCGCGCCGGGCCGTGGTCACGCTGATCGGCGCCGGGCTCGCGACCGCGATCGTCTCCGAGGTCCTGGTGGCAAGCGTCGAGGAGGTCGGGCGTGGCCTCGGCCTCGGACCGGTGTTCATGGGCATGGTGGTGATCGCGGTGCTGGGCAACGCCGCCGAGCACGCGGCCGCAGTGTTTCTGGCGTGGCGCGACAAGATGGACGCGGCGCTGTCGATCTGCTTTGCGTCGTCGCTACAGGTCGCGCTGTTCGTCACGCCCGTGCTGGTCCTGGCCTCGTTCTCTCTCGGGCATCCCATGACCCTGGTCTTCTCCGCCGTCGAGGTGATCGCCGTCGCCGTCAGCGTCGGCCTCGCCGGCCTGCTCACGCTGAACGGGGAGAGCAACTGGCTCGAAGGGGTGCAGCTCCTCGCGTTGTACGTGATCCTCGCCGCGTGCCTGGCCTTGCTCCCCGCGGCGGAAGCGCTCCGGCCGCTGTGATGTCGGCCCCTCCTCGCGGCCCCGTCGGGCCGACCCGGGTGGAGCGCATCGTCTCGGGCGGGCAGACCGGCGTCGACCGCGCGGCGCTCGACGTCGCGCTGGAGGGCGGGATCCCGGCCGGGGGATGGTGCCCGCGCGGGCGACGCGCCGAGGACGGTCGCATCCCACACAGGTACCCGTTGCAGGAGACGAACTCGTCGGGCTACCCGGAGCGAACGCGGCGGAACGTGAGTGGCTCCGATGCCACACTCATCCTCACCCGAGGTCCGATCAAGGGCGGCACGGCTCTCACAGTCAGGCTCGCCTCGCGCCTCGGCCGGCCGCTGCTGGTGGTCGACCTCGACCATGCCGTCGCTGATGACGTGCGCAGCTGGATCGCACGCCATGGGATCGAGGTGCTCAACGTCGCCGGGCCGCGGGAGAACGAGCACCCGGGCATTGGCCGCCAAGCGAGGACGTTCCTGGCCGTGGTGCTCGGCGTCATGGTACCGACCGGCGATGTGGACCGTTGAGAGGCAGCGCCCCCCGGCGAGTCCCGATCCGCGCGATCGCCGCCGGGGTTGATGGGGAAGCGAAGAGGCTTGTGAACCCTGGTGCAAAAGATTCGAGAACCGATCACCGCTCTTTTTCTCCATATCCTTCCGTCTCAATGAACTGCTTGTCCAGTATGGTGTTCCGAGCGAACTGCCCAGGCCTCGAGCTCTTGACATTTCCGAAAAAGCGCTCATAGTGCGCTCGGTGTGTGGCCCGAAACCGCCGTGGGGTAATGGAGGTCGTGGCGCGGCGGTTCAACGGTGGAGGTTGATGGTTGTGCCCCAGCCCGCGTAACGGGTCGGACTCCAGAGAGAAGTTGTCCCGGAGGATCCAAGGAATGCGGAAAGCGTCAATCCCCTTCGCGCTGTGCGCCCTGCTGATCGTGGCTCCGTTGGTAGGGTGCAACAAGATTCAGGCCCGTGCCGAACTCAAGAAGGGCAACAAGTTCTACAAGGAGGAGGCGTACAAGGACGCCCTCACCCAGTTTCAGCGGGGCCTTCAGCTCGACCCCGCGGCGACCTTCGCGTGGCGTTCGGTGGGTCTGGCATCGATGGCGCTGTTCAAGCCGGGCGTCACCTCGGCGGAGAACACGAAGTACGCCGACCTCGCGGTTGACGCATTCCAGAAGTACCTCAAGGAGTACCCGCAGGACCGGAAGGTCGAGGAGTACCTGGTCGGCATGTGGGTGAACAGCGGCCAGTACGACAAGGCCATCGCCTACCTCAAGCAGCAGCGCCTGAACCAACCGGAGAACACGAAGCTCAACGGCGCGATCGTCAACGTGATGATCAAGGCCTCGCGGTTCAAGGATGCGCTCGATTTCGTCGACAACTATGGCCGGCGGGACCCCCAGCTCTACTACACCATCGAGACGCAGGCGTGGTCGCGGTCGTACAATGACCCGACGGTCACGCTCGAGGATCGCAAGCAGGTCGTCGACCTCGGCCTCCAGGCGGCGCAAAAGGCGGTGGACGCCCGGCCTGACTACATGGAGGCGATGGTCTACTACAACCTTCTCTACCGCGAGAAGGCGAAGCTGACACTGGACCCGAAGGAACAGGACGCACTCAAGGCCAAGGCTGATGAGTGGCGCGACAAGGCCCTCGCCATCAGGGAGAGACAGAAGGCGGCGGGGACCAAGCCGTTGCCGGCACCGGCCAAGTGAGAACGGGGACAGACCATGTTTGAAGATGCGTTGATCGAGTCACAGAAGAAGAAGCAGTCCAAGACCAAGCTGTATCTGTTCCCTGTTGCGGTTGCCTTCCACGTGCTGGTGCTCCTCGCCGTGGTCGTCGCACAGCTCTGGGCGGTGGAAGAGCTCCCCGAGCCGTCCATCCAGGTGAGCTTCTACGCCGCGCCGCCGCCGCCACCACCACCACCGCCACCGCCGCCGAAGGCAGCGGCGGCACCGAAGGTTATCCCTCAGGTGCAGGCGCCGACCCAGATCGTCCAGCCCAAGGAGATTCCCCAGGAGATCCCGAAGGCGAACCCCAACGCTGGGGCCGGTGTCGAGGGTGGCGTGGAGGGTGGTGTCGAGGGCGGTGAGCTCGGCGGCGTCGTCGGGGGTGTTCCTGGAGGTGTTCCGGGCCCGACCCCGCCACCTCCGATGGATGAGGCGCCGATCCGCGTCGGCGGGCCGGTGCTCGCGCCCGAGGTGATCAAGAGGATCAGCCCCGAGTACCCGGATGTCGCCCGTAAGGCCCGTATTCAGGGCGTTGTCATTCTCGAGGCCGTAATCGACAAGGACGGGAACGTCACGAATGTGCGCGTGCTCCGCGGCCTCCCGATGGGTCTCTCGGAGGCGGCCGAGAACGCGCTGATGCGGTGGAAGTTCAAGCCGGCGACCATGAACGGCCGTCCCGTCGCGGTGTACTACACTCTGACCGTAACCTTCACCTTGCAATAGGTGTTCGGTATCTAGAAAGGAGAAACGTCATGGAATTCGGACCCGTAGCACTGTGGCAATCGATGGGCGGCCTCGCGAAGTCGGTGGCGATCCTGCTCCTGGGCATGTCCATCTACTCGCTGACCGTCGCGGTGGAGCGCTTCATCGTCTACCGGGGGGCGAAGAAGCAGTCCCTCGACTTCGCCAAGCAGGTCACGCAGTTCCTCAAGCAGAATCGCCCGCAGGACGCGATCGCGGCGTCCCGCAAGTACAAGCACAGCCACCTCGCCAAGGTCGTCGCGGCCGGACTACTCGAGTTCCAGAACGAGAGCCAGCTCTCGCCCCTGACCGGGGAGGACGTGATCGAGGCGGCCCGCCGTGCCATCGAGCGCGCGACCCTGATCACGACCGCGGACTTCAAGCGTGGGACGGGCGGCCTCGCCACCATCGGAGCGACGGCACCGTTCGTCGGTCTGTTCGGGACGGTCATCGGCATCATCAACGCGTTCCGCGGCATGGCCATCACCGGATCGGGCGGTCTGGGCGCGGTGTCGGCCGGTATCGCCGAGGCGCTCGTGACGACCGCTCTCGGTCTCGGCGTCGCGATTCCCGCGGTGTGGCTGTACAACTACTTCATGCAGAAGGTCGAGCGCTTCCAGGTCGAGATGAACAACTCATCCTCCGAGCTGATCGACTTCTTCATCAAGCAGGCTGGCGGCACGCACGCGGTCGGCGTGAGCAAGTAGGGGAGCGTTGGATTGACGGGCTCAGCGATCCCTGACGCAGGAGGGACCCATGCGGTCTCACGATAAGAGGAAAGAGCCGATCGTCAAGCCGGGGGATGTCAAGGGTGACATCAACGTGACCCCGCTTGTGGACGTCTGCCTTGTGCTGCTGATCATCTTCATGGTGGTCACCCCGCTGCTGCAGAAGGGCGTGGACGTTGCCCTGCCGGAGACGACGAGGCCGGAAAAGATTCCCGAGAACGAGAAGCAGCTCACCGTCGCGATCAAGCTGGACGGCAGCGTCTTCGTCGGGCAGGACTGGATACCAAAGAACCAGCTCCTGGCGGAGTTCAAGAAGATCCGCACCGATTCTCCCGGCAAGGAGATCGTGGTCAAGGGCGACAAGCGCCTGAAGTACCGGGACGTCCGCGAGGTGATGCGACTCCTCAACGATGCGGGCTTCACGAAGGTCGGGTTGATTACGCACAAGAAGGATCAGGGGGCAGCGTCGAACCCATACTGATCCGCGATCGTCCTGCCGACGCGGCGTGAGCCGACGGCGACCGGAGCGAGCGTTGGAGGTTCACGATGGCAATGGCGGTTGGTCCAAGCGGGTCTCTCAAGGCGGACATCAACATCACGCCCCTCGTGGACGTGGTGCTGGTGCTGCTGATCATTTTCATGGTCATCACCCCCATCCTCCAGGTGGGCTATGACACCAAGGTGCCACCCAAGGTGGACACGCCCATCAACGCGCCGCCGCCGGTGGACCAGGTCATCGTCCGGATAGACGCCGACGGGAGGATGTACATCAACAAGGAGGAGGTGACCCAGGCCAACGTCGCGCAGCGACTGCGTGACGTGCTCAAGGGCCGGGAGTCGAAGGTCACGTTCTTCGCCGCCTCCGGTGATCTCCCCTACGACAAGGTGATCAACTTCATGGACGTGGTCAAGGAGAACGGGGCCCAGAACCTCGGCATCGTGCTCGAGGACCTGGGCTCATCGTCGTGATCGCAGGGACGAGAGGCTGACTCGGCCCCCCAGGGGTTCTTGACGAAACGGCATCGAATTCCATGACTCGGAATGCCGCCTTCGGGCGGCATTCCTTTTCCTCGCGCCCGACCCCGCCCGAGACC
This sequence comes from Acidobacteriota bacterium, assembly GCA_050257595.1. GTDB lineage: Bacteria > Acidobacteriota > Thermoanaerobaculia > Thermoanaerobaculales > Thermoanaerobaculaceae > JBLMXF01. Next base: position 63,291 of record JBLMXF010000028.1, read on the forward strand.
TGGCGTCTGAGGTTTGAGCCTCGGGGAGGAGCCGAACCGCGCGGCGCAGCGACCGCTTCTGACCGGACCGGGTGAGCTTTCTCCTTGGCTTCCAGGCCTCAGGCGTCCGGTCCGGTGTTGCGCTGCGCTGCCGTTCGTGCGACCCTTCACAAGCGGAGGTCAACGATGTTCCGTTCCCTCGACGATGCCCTGGCGTTCACGCGAGACCGCGCCGTGGAGATGGTGGACCTCAAGTTCTGCGACCTCTGGGGTCGGTGGCACCACGTCACGCTGCCGGTCGCGCGTTTCACGCCGGCCTTGATGGAGAAGGGTGTGGGTTTCGACGGCTCGAGTGTCGGGTTCAAGACGGTGAGCAGCGGTGACATGGCGCTCGTTCCCGATCTCGGCACCGGATTTCTCGATCCGTTCTGGGAAGTGCCCACCCTGTCGTTCATCTGTGCCACCGTCGAGGCGGACACCCGCGAGTCCTTTCCTTACGACCCGCGCAACATCGCGATCCGGGCCGAGCGCTACCTGACGGAGACCGGGATCGCCGACACGTCGCTGTGGGGCCCGGAGTTCGAGTTCTACCTGTTCGACGGCGTGGCCTACGAGAACAGCATGCACGTGGCGTCGTACCGGGTGGAGTCGGCCGAAGGCAACTGGCGCAGCCACGAGCTCAGTGGCGGCTACACCATCCCAAGGCGTGGCGGGTACCACGCCATCCCTCCCCATGACCACCTGTACAACGCCCGGACCAGGATCACGTTGCAGCTGCAGTCGATGGGCGTGGAGGTGAAGTACCACCACCATGAGGTGGGGGGGCCGGGCCAGTGCGAGATCGAGACCCCGATGTTGCCGCTCTGCCGGGCCGCCGACACCGTCATGCTGGTCAAGTACGTCGCGCGCATGGCCGCGTCAGCGCTCGGCATGACCGCCACGTTCATGCCAAAGCCGCTGTACGGAGAAGCCGGTTCCGGCATGCACTTTCACCAGCGCTTGCAGGCCGAGGGCCGGAACCTGTGCTACGAGGAAGGCGGCTACGGGAGCTCGAGCCGCGTTGCGCGGGCCTACATCGCCGGGCTACTGTCCCACGGCGGCGCCGTCATGGCCTTCACCAACCCGTCGACGAACTCCTATTGCCGGCTGGTGCCGGGCTACGAAGCTCCGATCAGCGCCATCTTCTCGGTGGGGAACCGAAGCGCGGCAGTACGCATCCCCAAGTACGCGAACACTCCGGAGAGTGCCCGTTTCGAGTTCCGGCCGCCCGATGCGACCTCGAACCCCTACCTGGCGATGGCGGCACAGCTGCTGGCCGGGATCGACGGGATCAGAAACCAGCTCGACCCGACCGATCTCGGCTTCGGGCCGATCGACGACGACATCTTCGCCTGGCCGGCCGAGCGCCGATCGCGGATCAAGGCCCTCCCGACCGCGCTTGAGGAGACCATGACGGCTCTTGAGAAGGATCACGATTTCCTGCTCGCCGGGGAGGTCTTCAGCGCGGATCTCATCGAGCGCTGGATCACTCGCAAGCGCTGGGAGAGCCGTGAGGTGCGCGAGCGGCCCCATCCCTACGAGATCGAGCTCTACTACGACCTCTGAGCTGCCCGATGAGGGGAGACAGGGCTCGTGAGGGTCAGGCGGAGGAGATCGGAACGCAGGTTTCGGTTGCGCCACGGGCTCCGGGACCCCTGCGGAGCCGGGTGGCGAGCCCGAGGGGGAAACAAGGAGTGACGGTGCCGGGCCGGGGTGCCGGCCGCTCCGGCCCTTTCCCCGGCCTCGGACACCGCCACATCAATATTCTTCTTCGTAGCGCGCTGCTGTGAGAACCACCCTGACCGACGCCGGGCAGCCGGAGCAGAGCTCGGCGCGTCAGGTCCCTTCTACGTCGACCGGCGCGCGAGGTTCTCGGACGCGGTCCGGCGAGCCGTCCGGCGAAAGGTCGCCATCGGGAGGACGGGACTCGGGGCTGGAGAATCTGTCATAGAATCGCACGAGGACCTGTCAGATGCCGACCCCGTAGCCTGCACAGAAGCAGAACGAGGCCGGTCGTTCGATCGGGAGCGAAGACAGGCGCGCGGCGCCGAGCGGGGCGCGGAGGGAAACGGATGAGCCTGGCTGGAACACTCGACGAGCTGGCCTTGCCCGATATCCTTCAGATCATCTCGCTGGCCGAGAAAACGGGTCGTCTCTCTCTGACGACGCGCGACGCCGAGGGCCTGATCGTTTTCCGTCGCGGGCGGATCATCTACGCCTCGTCGAACGCCGCCCGGGAGGCGTTCGGCTGCATCCTGGTAGGCATGAAGCTCATCGACGAGGCGACGCTCCGCAAGGCTCTGATCCGCCAACACCGCTCGCACGAGGAGAGACGGCTCGGACGGATCCTTGTCGAGGTTGGCGCGCTCAGCGAGGAGGATCTCGAGCGGGTCGTTCAGCGGCAGGTGGAGAAAGTCGTCGGCGAGCTCTTCACATGGAGCGACGGTTTCTTCAAGTTCGAGCCCCTGGAGATTCCCGACTGCGGAGAGGTCGAGGTCGACGCCAAGGAGTTCCTCGCCGACGGCGGGTTGAACGCCCACAAGGTTGCACTCGACCTCACCCGTCTCTCGGACGAGCAGAGACACGGGCAGAGGAAGGGGGCGGACGCGATGGGACACACGGTGGAGCTGCGCCTTGCCAGCGCCGGGCGCGAACGGGCGACGCTCCAGGAGATCATCGGGTCCCCCCAGCCACCATCGCTGACGGCGGAGTTCACCCAGGAAGTCCTTCGTCTCGCGGCGTCGTTCTTCGGCCGGGGTGTGCTCATGCTGGTCGAGCGACAGGGGATCACCGGCATCGGTCAGTTCGGGCCGTCATCCCCGGACAGCGGCGCGAGCGAGCGGGCACGCGACCTGTGGCTGCCGATCGATGAGCCCTCCATCGTGGGCGAGGTGGTGGCAAGCCGGACGGCCTATCGAGGCCCGCTCCTCCGGCTGCACCTCAACGAGCTGATCGTCGCGTTGCTCGGCAAGGAGTGGCCGAAAGAGGTCGGGGTGGTGCCGCTGACCTGGGAGGGCCAGGTGATCGCCGTCCTCTATGGAGACGACCACGGTCTCGGTGCCGGGCTGCCGAGCCTGATGTCCCTCGAACGCCGGCTCGCCACCCTCACCGCCGGGCTGGCGGGTGGTGGGCAGGCACCCCCAGAACGGCCCGCCGCGGCCAGCGACGACGGTTCGCTCACGTAGAACCGCGCACCCTCGGCGCTCAAAAGGCGATGGCAGTCCCCAGACTCGAACAGAGAGTCCGCTGGATGCCACCTGACCGGATTGGGGAGAGGTCAGTGCAGCTCGACGCTGAACGGGAAATAGAGAACTGCCGACCCCCCCTGCTGGACTTGGAGGGCGTAAGTCCCGGACTTGAGATCGCCGATGATCTTGGCCTTGAACATCTCCTTCTCGCCTGCCATGCCCCCGGATTCGAGCAGGGAGGTGAGGTCGCCCTTGGAGCTGTCCTCTTCCCAGCGGTTGCCGCGGTGAGCGAACGCCTTCAGACCCACCGGTCGGTAGTCGCCGTTGAGGATGAAGTAGAACTTGCCGAGCTTGACGGTCATCTCCGGGCTCTTCGCGAACGACATGATCGCGAACCCCTCGTCGGTGAACTCCGTGTCGACGTTGACCGGCTTGAGCTCGCGGACCTGGTCCCCGACCACGATGAAAACCCCCTTGTGGTCGGGCTTGGGCTCGCCGGAGCACGACAGGACGGCAAGCGCGAGGCCGGCGACGACCAGCAGTGCGAGGATCTTTCGTCTCATGACTGACTCCCTTCAGACGCCACCGGAACCCGGCCAGCGCAGCTCCCGCAGGATACCATGGGGCCTCCCGATGATCCCCATGCGCAGCCCGTCACGCGACCGGAGCTGGCTCGCAGGGATCAGCTCTTCTTCGGGCGAAGCGCGGCCATCATTGCCTTGACCTGCTTGCGGTCCATCTGCGTGAAGGCCCCGAACTCCTGACCCGAGAGCAACGCCTCGCCGCCGTCGATGGTGACCAGATCACCCGTCTGGTAGGGGCTGGCGTCGCTCAACAGATAGGCGACCAGATTGGTGAGCTCGACATGCTCGCCGAACCGGTGGCTGGGCACCCGGCGGAGCGCCTCCCGCTCGATCTCCGGGAAGGGGACGAGGCGGCTGAAGGCGCCCTCGGTGGGGAAGAAACCCGGGGCCACGGCATTGAGCCTGATGCCGTACGCCGCCCACTCCACAGCCAACGATCTGGTCATGGCCAACACGCCGGCCTTCGCCACCGCCGAGGGGAGGACGAAAGCCGAGCCGATGGCGGCATAGCTGGCCACGATCGAGAGCACATCGCCGCCATGGCCGGCTGCGATCAGCCGGCGCCCAAACTCGCGCGTGCAGTTAAAGGAACCGTACAGGACCGCCTGGACGACGGCGTTGAAAGCATTGTCGGAGAGCTCCTCGGAGGGGCACAGGAAGTTGGCCGCGGCGTTGTTGATGAGCTGGTTGGGCGCTCCGACGGCGGTCTCGATGGCGTCGAAGGCTGACGACACCGAGGCGGTATCGCGGATGTCGCAGACGACGGCATGTGCGACGCCGCCCTGCTCGCGGATCATGCCGACGGTCCCCTCCAGCGGCTCCCGCCGCCGGCCGAGGACCGCAATGCGCGCGCCGAGCGTCGCGAGCCGTACCGCCATCGAGCGACCGAGGCCGCTTCCCCCGCCGGTGATGACGGTGGTCTTGCCGTCGAGCAGATCGGGGCGAAACACGTCCACGGTGCACCTCCTGCAGCCAGGATAGGCGGGTCGGGGCGCGGCGCCAAACTCGATCACCGGCCGGTGGCGCGATGCAAGGCACGGCCAGGGACCCTCTGCTGATTACTCCCGCCCTCTGACAAAGGTGAACAGATGCTCGGTTGGGAGCGGCTGACAGAGGAAGTACCCCTGCCCGAACCGGCAGCCGAGCCGGAGCAGGACGTCACGTTGCGCTGGGTGTTCCACGCCTTCGGCGATCACGTCGAGCGACAGACTGCGGGCGATCCGGATGATCGCCTCGACGAGCGGCCTCGTGCCTCCCTCCTTGGTGAGTCCGTCGACGAACACGCGGTCGATCTTGACTGCGTCGACGGGGAAGCGCGTGAGGTTGGATAGCGAGGACGCGCTGCTTCCGAAATCGTCCAGGGCGATCCGCAGGCCGAGGGACTTCAGGTCCGAGAGCTTTGCCACGATGCGGTCGGGCTCATGGGCGAGCGCGGGCTCGGTGATCTCCAGGGTAAGCCGATCGGCCGGGAATGCGGTTTCCTGGAGGACGCTCCTGACCTCTCCGACGATTCCCGCATCACGCAGGTAGGCGGGCGAGATATTCACCGAGACCGGCAGCGGCTGACTCTCAGGCCCGCCGCTCAGGGTCAGCGATGTCACGCACGCCTGGCGGAGCACCCATTGGTCGATGGAGCCCTGGAGCCCGGCCTGTTCCGCGGCCGGAACGAACGCCGAGGCGGGGAGCACACCTCGTTCGGGGTGACGCCACCGGACCAGGCCCTCGAGTCCGGAGAGCTGACGGTCGGCCAGGGTGAAGACGGGCTGGTAGTAGACGAGGAACTCCTCGGCCTGGAACCCCCGGCGGAGATCGGCCTCGAGATCGAGTCGTCCGAGCGCCGCCGCGTGCATGCTGGGCTCGAACACGACGATCTGGCCCTTGCCCGCCTCCTTGGCGGCGTGCTCCGCGGTGTCGGCGTTGCGGACCAGATCCTCGGCCGTGTTCCCGGCTATCGACTCGACGGCGACACCGATGCTGGCCTGAATCCGAACCTGTTGACCCGCGACGGGGAATGGGTCCTGCAGGGCGGCGGCGACCCGCTCGGCTGCCAGCCGCGCGTCGGCCAGGGAGCCGACGTCCTCGACGAGAACCGCGAACTCGTCGCCGCCGAAGCGGGCGACGGTGTCACCGGTCCGCAAGGCTCCGCGCAGGCGCTGCGAGAAGGCGACGAGGACCTCGTCCCCTGCGGCGTGGCCGAAGGAATCGTTGACAATCTTGAAATCGTCGAGGTCGAGGAAGAGCAGCGCGATGAGGTGTCCCCCGGCGCGTCGGCGGCTCAGGGAGTGCTCGACCCGATCGAGGAACAGCCCCCGGTTGGGAAGGTTCGTCAAGGTGTCGTGCATCGCCTGGTACAGGCTCTGGGAGGCAAGCAGCTTCTGCTCCTCGTGGAGCTGCGCGTTGGCGATGGCGCCCGCGGCGTGCTCGCCGAACAGACCGAGTGCCCGGAGGTCGTACTCGTTGTAGACCCGGTCTGGCCGGGCGTTGATGTTAAGGACGCCAAGCAGTTCGTCGCGGTGGGTGAGGGGGACGGACATCGAGCTGACCGGTCGGACGGCTCCCTCGGCGGGCTCGTACGGAGACGACTTGGCGGCTCCGGTGAGGATGCCGGTGATGAGGAGTGGCTCCCGGGACGTCGCGACTCGCCCCGCGACACCCTGGCCGACACGGGTCGTGGCTCCGCGCGCCTGACTCGCTCCACTGGCGGCCACGGTGCGCAGTTCGTCGCCGCGCGCGAGCATGATGGATCCGTCATGCCCATCGAGGAGCTCAAGCGCCGAGGTGACGATGGTATCGAGAACCTCCTGGAGGTCGAGGACGAGGTTCATGGCCTTGGCAGCCGCGAGGATGGTCCCGAGCTCGTGGACCCGGTTGGTCAGCGCAGCCGTCAGAACTCGCTCGTCGACCAGAAGCTTGGTGAGTCGGCGGAGCTGGAGCTCCTTCTCGATCGCGTAGGCTGAGAAAAGCACAACCAGGCCGAGCAAACCAGTTTGGAGCCTCCGGGGCGTCAACCACACCGCGGGTCCTTGTTCGCGCCAGAGTGTGATCAGGACGAGCGCCAACGCGACCACGACGAGGAGCGACAACGTAAGCAGCCAGAGCTGGAGACGACGCCGCTCCACCGCTTCCAACGTTGGTGTGTCGAAGCTGCGCAGGCCAGCGATCCGCGCCGCCTGCCGTGTCAGCTCCTCATGGCTGGAGTTGATTGGCTCCATTGCGTTCGCAGTCGAAGCCCCTGCTGCCCGCGTTTCGGGCCGACTGACCAGTCACAACGCACCGCGCAGTGCAACCGCCTCATGCATCATTGCTGCTCAGCGAGGATACCACGGGGGGAACCATCGCTGGCACCGCGACCGGTCGGGGCCGCTGCTCCACAGCCGGCCACAACTCCGCCGTGACGGAGGCGGGACCGGACCGGAGAAACGGGGAGGTTGTCTGTCAGTCCGGAAACGTCCGTTTGGGGCTCCGGGCGGCCTTCGGAGCCGTCCACCTGGCTGGCCCTCTTGCGCTTCGGGTCAAGGCAAGGCAAAGTACGCATGGTGATTCAGCTCGCGGTCGGAGTGGCCGGCCGGAGGCTCTGTGATTGACGCACCACGGGCAGATCGGGAGAGCAGCCATCGCTACGAAGCTTTTCGTCGGAAACCTGAATTACAACACTAGGAAAGAGGAGCTCAGCGAGCTGTTCGGGGCCGCCGGCCAGGTCGTGGACGTCTTCATCCCCACCGACCGGGCGACCGGTCGGGCGCGTGGCTTCGCCTTCGTCGAGTTCGCCAGCGAGGCCGAGGCCGAGGAAGCGATCCGTCAGTTCAACGGCCGGGAGTTCGGTGGCCGCCCGCTGAAGGTCAACGCCGCTGAGAGCCGGCCTCCCCGTGTCGGCGCCCCGCGCCCGAGCGCCCCGTATGCGGGATTCTCCCAGCCCGAGCCGGCTTTCGACTCCTACTCGGGGTTCGGCGGGGACGCCCGGCCGGCACGACCCAAGGGAAGTCGCAGGAACCTGCGCGCCCGCCGCCGCAGTCTGTGACGGCGCCCAGGCGACCCGAGGCCGCCGGGCCGGCCGGACTTGCGCTGGCCGGGATTCTAATCCGTCGCTGCTTGTAGACGAGGCCAGGAGCTGCCGACGGTTCACATCTTCGCCGGAGGGAGAGGCGCCACGCACGGTGCCCCTGGCTTCTCAAGGCGGAGGCGGCGGGAGCGTCCGGGCCGGCAGCCAAGGGCAATCCCGGAGGCACGCGGCCGCTGCAGACCCCAGGCGACATCAGTGTCGCGGGCGGTCCGGCACAACTGACGACCTGAGAGCACCGAGCGACGAGAAGGGTGTCGCGCAACTGACGGGCCTGGCCTTCCCCGCGCGGCGCTGGTGCCGGGACAGCCACGTGAAGACGACAGGCTCCCAGGCCACGCCGCGGCCTGGGAGCCCTCGTGATGTGACGTTTCGCTGTCTAGCTGGCGCTGCTCACGGCTATCGTGTTTGGCGAGCGCGCCATGGCGAACCGTGGCCCGTGGGCCGGCAGCCTCCGGTACGTGAGACGGACGTAGTCGCCCACGCCGAGGTCGCGCAGCCTCGATGAATGGAGGATGGTGAAGTCCTCGAGACCGTGGCTGGTCGCGAGGACGAGACGATCGGGAGTGGCGAACGCGATCTCACCCTTCGCGGAGTGAGGGCGCATCATCCGCGCGACCGGCACTCTAGCCCGTGTGGTGACCATTCGCGCGGTCGCGGCGTTGGCGGAGCTGGCTGTCACCCGGTTGATGATCTTGTTGCCGGTCGTGGGCTCGACCCGGTAGAACAGCTGGACGTAGTCTCCCTCCGCGAGTCGGTCGGGCAGCTTCCAGTGGGGCGTGAGGGCAAAGAGCTCGATGCCCTGTGGGTTCTCGAGCGCCAGATCGTCCGGCGTGATGAAGGCGACGGTCCCGATCATCTGCTCCTCGCGCGCGGGCCGGGCCGCGTCGGCGAGGTGGGACGTCGGTCGTGCCGTGCGCGCCGACTTCACGACCTCGACGGTCGCCCGGCCCTTGCCCTGCGGCTCATAGACCCACCCGACGCTGACCTTCGCGCCAGGGAACAGTTGGTCGGTGAACTCGGCTCCCGGAGGGATCAGGAAGGTCCTGAACGTGGTGCCGGTGTCGATGGCGAAGGAGACCGGAGTCGCCCAGATCACATAGCCTCTGGCATGTTGCTCGGGTTGCTGCCGCAGCGGAGCGGCGGCGGCACCCAGAGGCAGGGTCAGGAGAAACGCCGATGCTGCTGACATGAGGCGGGAGCGCTTGGTCATGCTCGATCCTCCTTTTTCGGCCACGGTGTCGTTCCGGCATCGTGGGTTCTGTGGCCGCGGCAGGAAGCAGCCGTCGCGGTCGCGACGCTCTGGGGGCTGAGCAAGCTCCGTGCCCGGGAGACGTGTCACACTCCTGCCGACACTTCATAGTGAGTCTCAGAGGAGAGTCAGTCGCCGGGTCGACATGCACCGCCGGGCGACTCCCCGCTGTTCACCGTCCCGCCGCTGGAGGCGCCCGGGCGGCATCGAACTCGTAAAGCCCAAGTCATTGTTTCTTGGGGGCTTGGAGTTTCCCGCAGGGTGCCTCCCCCGGTTCGATGCGATGGCTGGCCGGGGGGGCCGGTGTGGTGTGGCGGCTCCGGTGCGGTGTCCTCTCCTGTGCTGCAAAGGGGACAGTCGGCACCCCCGAGCGGCGGCTGCCGGTCGTGTCCCGCGCCGGTTTGCGCGGGCGGCTGAACGACGATATGGTGCCGCGCATGACACGCCGCAGTCGTGGCCAGGCAGTCCTGCCGGTCGAGTATCGGCGGCTGGCCGAGTTCCGCTACCAGATCCGGCGTTTCCTCCGTTTCAGCGAGTCGGTCGCCCGGAGTGCCGGCCTCGAACCGCAGCAGCACCAGCTGCTGCTTGCCATCAAGGGTGCGGGCGACGAGCCACTCAGCATCGGCGAGCTGGCCGACCGCCTCCAGGTCCGCCATCACAGCGCGGTCGGGCTCGTGGACCGCCTCGAGGGGCAGGGACTCGTCCGTCGGGCGCGGGCGTCCGACGATCGCCGGCGGGTCCTCGTCGAACTGACGCGGAAGGGCGAGGCGCTGATCGCCGATCTCTCGCGGCACCACCTGGCCGAGCTGCGCTCCGCGGGCCCGGGGCTGGTGGAGGTGTTGGCCGGCCTGCTGGATGACCGTCCGTCTCGCTCGAAGCCTGGCTAGCCGGAGCGACTTCCCCACCGACACTTCCAGTCGAGTGGCACGCCCATCGGACGCCAGGACCCGGCCGTAGCGATCCGGTCCGGTGCCTCGGAGTCACGTCGTGAACAGCACCAACAGCCTGAAGGCCAGCACCGCCAGGAGGGAGGCCAGAACGCCCCACCCGGCAGCAAGCTCGTCCAGGAAGCGATCGTCGCTCATGCTTTTAATATATCGTATAACGATATAAATTGCAAGGGCACTCGTCACGCTCGATCAACCGTCCCGACGCTCCACCGCGTGGCTCCTGCCGCGGGGGCAACACGGCGCGCGGAGCGGAGGCCTGATGGGTCGTGCCGGGCGGATGTTTGACGGCTCAACGGCGGGAGCGCACGCCTCCAGGGGAGAAGGCGGTCGAACCCGTGCGGGGGCGACGTCGATAATGGAGCGCCCGCCTTGGCCTGCACGCTGAGGTGCACGGCGTCGCAGCGAGTAGAGTGGAGTGAGGTCGCCGCGACTCACAGCCCTTTCCCGGCCGCATAAAGAGGGGGCCGAGGCCGGCAAGGTCCTGCGGCGTGGTGACGCGGTGGTTACGCAGCACGATGGCCATGTCGTGGCACTTAGGAGTTCTTGACTTGATTGGAGCCAACGCGCGGACTCGAACCGCGGACCTGCTGATTACGAATCAGCTGCTCTACCGGCTGAGCTACGTTGGCTCTCCGGACCGCGAACAATAACACACGGCGCACGATCCCGCCAAGAGCACTCGGGTCGGTCGAGAAGGACGTCGCGGACGGGCTCGTCGCGGTGGCGGTCGAGGGCGTGCTGCTACCATCCCGGCTCGTGACCAAGGGCTCGCCGATCGGCCTGGCCATTGCCTACGCCACGATCTGCGTGATCTGGGGGAGCACCTACCTCGCCATCAAGGTGGGGCTGGTGTCGTTCGACCCGCTGTTCTTCGCGGGCATCCGCTACCTTCTGGCGACCGTCATCATGTTCCCGATCGCGCGATGGCAGGGGGTGTCGTTCAGCGGTCCGCTGCACCGCTGGTGGCCCGCGTTCGGCGTCGGCGTGCTCTTCATCGGGATCAGCAACGGGCTGGTGTTCTGGTCCGAGACGCGGCTCGATTCGGGGTTCACCGCCCTGCTGATCAGCACGAGCCCGCTGTGGACAGCGTTGCTGTCGCCGCTGCTCCCGGGCGAGGAGCCCACCCGGGTGAGAGGGTGGGCCGGCGTTGCGATCGGCTTCGTGGGCGCCCTGGTGCTGGTCGCACCGTCAGGCGGGTACCGGGTCGATCCGGTCGCGGCCGCGGCGATCGAACTGTCGGTCGTGGTGTGGGTGGCGACCTCGCTGTGGGTGCGGAGGATCAGCAAGGACTTCCACCCGCTGGCCCTGACCACCGCGCAGATGGCCGCTGGCGCAGTGACGCTCCTGGCGGGTGCGGCGGTCCGCGGCGAGGCACTGGTCGGGCCGGTCGTGGCCTCGGCCGTGGCGGCGCTGCTCTACCTCGCGGTCTTCGGATCATGTGTCGGGTTCGGTGCGTACTTCTATCTTCTGCGCCACTGGGAAGCGTCGCGGGTGTCGACCTCGACGTACATCAACCCGGTGATCGCCGTCCTGCTCGGATGGAGCATCCTCGACGAGACAGTGACGGTTCAGATGGTCGCGGGCACGGCGGTCATCCTGGCCGGTGTGGCGCTCGTGCTCAGTGAGCGGCGGCGACACCACACAGCCAGCTAGATCCTTGCTAGAGTGGCGGGGGAGGTCGTGATGGCGCACGGGTTCAAAGGACGGAACAGCAGAGCGATCCACTCGGGGCTCGACCCCGCCGAGCACCGTGGCGCGGTGTCGGTGCCGATCTACCAGAGCTCCACCTTCGCTTTCCCGTCGGCCGAGGAAGGTGCCGCACGTTTCGCCGGCGCCTCAGCCGGTCCGATCTACACGCGGCTCGGCAACCCGACGATCCAGGCCCTCGAGACCTGTGTGGCGGAGCTCGAGGGCGGGTGCGGAGCGGTCGCCACTGCCACCGGCATGGGCGCGGTGAGCGCCGTGTTCCTGGCCACCCTCAAGCAGGGTGACCACGTGGTGGGGACCCACCCGCTCTACGGACCCTCGCGTGGCCTGCTCGACCGGCAGCTCTCGCGGTTCGGGGTGTCGTCCACCTTCGTGCCGGCCCACGACAGCGCCGCGCTGCGGGCGGCGCTTCGCCCCACGACGCGGCTCGTCTTCGTCGAGACGCCGGCCAACCCGAACCTGGACCTCGTCGACCTGCGAGCCGCGGCCGCGGTCGCGCAGGAGGCCGGGGTCCCTCTCGCGGTGGACAACACCTTCGCCGGGCCGCACCTGCAGCGGCCGATCGAGCTTGGTGCGGACATCGTCCTGCACTCGATGACCAAGTCCCTCAACGGGCACTCCGACGTGGTAGCCGGCATCGTGGTCGCGCGCGAGGCCAGCGCGTTGGCCGCCCTGCGGGAGGTCACCCGGGCGTTCGGGATGACCATGGACCCCCACCAGGCCTGGCTCGTCCTGCGCGGGATCCGCACCCTCGGGATGCGGGTGGAGAAGGCCCAGGCCAACGCGACAGCGCTCGCCCGGTGGATCGAGCAGCACCCTGCCGTCGCGTGGGTCCGCTACCCCGGACTGGCGAGCCATCCCCAGCATGAGCTGGCGCTTCGCCAGATGGACGGCCCGGGCTCGGTGATCGCCTTCGAGCTGCGCGGCGGTGTCGAAGCCGGCCGCCGCCTGATGGACGCGGTCCGCCTGATCACCCTGGCAGTCTCCCTGGGCGGCGTCGAGTCGCTCATCGAGCACCCGGCGTCCATGACGCACCGCTCAGTTCCCGCCGAGGTCCAGCGCGCCGAGGGAATCACTCCCGGTTTGGTGCGACTGGCGGTCGGCTGCGAGGACGTCGACGACCTTCGGGCCGACCTCGAGCAGGCGCTTGCCCAGGTCGAGGCGTCGGTGGCGGAACCTGCGCCGCGATGAGCTCGGCGAGCCAACGCGGGCCGGTGGCGGCGTTCGTGGTGGCAGCCGCCGTGCTGGCCGCGGCGTTGGTGGTGGTCGCCGTGGTGGCCGCGCGCACCCTCCGGCAGCGTGACGAGGCGGTCCGCCAGGGGGTGCTTGGCCGCCTCGCGAACCAACTCGAGGAGGCGCTGCGCGAGGGCGGCCCGGACGGTGCCGCTGCGGCCGTGGAGCGCTTCGGGGCCGAGCACGCCGACGACGTGCGGGGCATCGAGCTCGCTGCCGGGAGCCGGGTGCTCGCTAGCTGGGGGAGGGTCGAGGGCACCGACGTCTTCGAGACGCCGCTGCTTCCCGGCCCGCTGTGGCGGGGAACCATGGGACACCTCGGGGGCGGCCCGCGCGCCGGGCAGGGTCGTGGTGGTGCCCCGTTGCGACTGCGCCTCCAGCCCGGGCCGGCGTTGGGCCAGGCCGGCGGTCTGGCCTGGGTGCTGGTCGTTGGCGCGACGCTGGCGGCACTCGCCATCGTGGGCCTGGCGTTCGCGGCTTCGCGAGGCGTCGCCGAGCGCGAGCGACGGCAAGCGGCCGAGGCGGAACAGGAACGTCTCGCCGCAGTGGCGCTGGCCGGAGCCGGCCTTGCCCACCGCATCCGCAACCCGCTGGGCGCGATCAAGGGAACCGCGCAGCTGATGGCCGCGGAGCTGGCGCCCCCGCAACGCGAGCGGGCGGAACGGGTGGTGGACGCGAGCGAGCGGCTCGAGACCTTGGTCACCCGCCTGCTGGCGTACGCCCGCCCGCCCGAGGTCCATCCCGAACGACTCGAGCTCCGCGAGGTGGTCGCCGCCGTGGCCGCCCGCTGCCCGGGTCCGGTCGCGGTGTCGAGCGTGGAGCCAGTGGCGGTTTGGGCGGATCGCGAGCACGTCGAGAGCATCATTGAGGAACTGTTGGCCAACGCCCGCGGCTTCGACCGCGAAGGAGCCCTCGAGCTGGGTGGAGGCCGGGTCGGTGGGATGGCGGAAGTGAGGGTTGCCGATCGGGGCCCGGGCCTGACGCTCGAGCCGGAGCGGGCGTTCGACCCGTACGTGACGAGCCGGCCGGACGGCACCGGCCTCGGACTCTCAATCGTCCGTTCGCTGGCCCGTGCCAATGGGGGCGAGGTGACCCTGGAACCGCGGCCGGAGGGTGGCACCTTGGCGCGGCTGCGGCTCCCGCTCGCGGAGGGCTGAGGTGGCGCGCATCCTGGTGGCGGACGACGACCCCTCGATGCGCGCCCTGCTGTGCGACATCCTGGAGTCCGCAGGGCACCAGGCGGTCGAGGTCGAGGATGGCGCCAGGGCGCTCGCCGCCCTCGAGCAGGGCGGTTTCGACCTCGTCCTCGCCGACCAGCGGATGCCTCATGTGGACGGGATCGAGCTGCTCCGCAGGCTCCGCCGCGCCGGATCCGTGCCACCGGTGGTGATGCTCACCGCCTACGGCACGATTCCGGCGGCCGTCGAGGCCGTACGGTTGGGCGCCGCCGATTACCTGACCAAACCGCTCGCCTCGCCGGCTTCGCTGCTCGCGGTCGTGGACCGTTTGCTCGCGCCCGCGGAGGTGGACGGGGAGTTCGTCAGCAGCAATCCCAGGATGGCGGAGCTCCTCGCTCTCGTGGACCGAGTCGGTCCCAGCGACGTGGCGGTCCTGATCTCGGGCGAGTCCGGAAGTGGCAAGGAACTGATCGCCCGCCGCCTTCACGGCCACTCGCACCGTTCCGCGGGACCCTTCGTGGCGGTCAACTGTGCGGCGCTCCCCGAGACGCTGGCAGAGAGCGAGCTATTCGGCCACGAGCGGGGTGCGTTCACGGGCGCGGAGAGCGCTCGCGCCGGGCGTTTCGAGGAGGCCAACCGGGGCACGCTGTTCCTCGACGAGGTGGGCGAGCTGCCCATCACGCTCCAGGCCAAGCTGCTGCGCGTGCTGGAAGAGCACACGATCCGGCGCCTCGGCGGCCGGGAGGACGTGGCGGTGGATGTCCGGTTGGTGGCGGCCACCAACCGCGACCTCGCAGTCGCGGTCGAGGGAGGAGCGTTTCGCCGCGATCTCTACTACCGGCTCGCCGTCGTGCCGCTCCACCTGCCGCCGCTGCGCGACCGCGTGGGGGACGTCGCCGTCCTCGCCCACCACCTGTTGGCGCGTTTGAGCATCCGGCACGGCGTTGTCGGCGCGACCCTGTCGCCGGCTGCGCTCGCCGCCCTCGAACGGTATCGCTGGCCGGGCAACGTGAGGGAGCTGCGCAACGTGCTCGAACGAGCGCTCGTCGTCCGCGCTGGCGACGTCATCCGTCCCGAGGACCTCGCCCTGCCACAGGATGCAGCCGCCACGCCCGGGGATCTCTCTCTCCCGCTCGATCGCGACAGCCGGGAGCGCGAGGCGATCCTCGAGGCATTGCGGCGCGCCGGCGGCAACCGGGAGGAGGCGGCGCGCCTGCTCGGCGTCTCGGTCCGCACCCTCTACTACCGCCTGCGCCGCCTCGGGATCAACTGACGGCTGGCGTGCAATCGGCTGCGCCCGAGCTGCAGGATTCTGCAGGTGCGTTGGTCACAGGTCGCCGGGCACCCACGTCACGCTCCTGATGCCTAACGGGTTAGCTACTGCCGGCGCAGCTGGCACGGGAGCTGCTCCAGTAAGGGTGGCCCCGCCAGGCGGGGACCGGGAAAGGGGACGAGACAATGAGGACGTCGATCATGATGGTAGCGATCATTACCACCTTTGCGCTCGGAGTCGCGGGCGGTGGATTTGCCCAGCAGGGCGGTCCGCGGGACGGTTCCGGCCCGCTCGTGGATACCTCGACGAGAGTGGTGGTCGCGGGCGAAGTCGTCCGCTTGGTTGCAGGGTTCGGACAGGGCACGCCGCAGCTCGTGGTTCGTGACGCCTCCGGTGCCGAACGTAGCTTCGTGCTGGGTCCCTTTCACGTCTTGCAGGCACAGGGGTTCGTTGCCGCAGCCGGCGACCGGGTGGAGGTTTCGGCGTACGCCTGCACGGCGTGCCCCGGCGGCTACGCCGTCATCGAGGTCAAGAACCTCTCGCGCGGTGTGACGGCGGTGCTGCGCAACGCGGACGGTACGCCGGCATGGCCCGACCAGGGCAAGCGTGCCCGCCCGAAGCTGGCGAACGCCGGCCAGGGCGTGGCGGCCCACGGCGTGGCCGCCTCGCCCGGCGTGGGCCGCGGCGGACGCCAGGGCCTGTGCGGTGGAGGCGGCCCCGATCTCTCGCGGACGACGACCTTCGCGGGCACCGTGGCCAGCTTCGCCGGAGGTCCGGGCGAAGGCATGCCGACCCTGGTCCTCACCGTCCCGTCGGGTGAGGCGACGGTGATGCTGGCGCCGTACCGGGCGCTGGCCGACGCCGGCTACACGCCGGCCGAAGGGAGCCGTCTGGAAGTCACCGCTGCGCCGGTCGTCCTCGACGGGGAGGATCACTGGGTGGCGCTCTCGCTGAAGGACCTCGCCACCGGTCTGGAAGTGGTCTTCCGCGACCCCGCCACGGGGCGTCCGGCACGAGGCCACGGGCCTCGTCGGTCGTAGACGAGCCGGGGGATGGACACGCCGCGCGGGGAAGGTCGCCCTTTCCCGCGCGGTCGTGGCGGTGCGGACATCACTCGGCAGTCAGGTCTCGACCTTGCGCCCGAGCAGCGACTCGACCTTGGAGACCTTGGCGGTCAACCGTCCGCCCGGGCCGCGCCTCCAGTCGCCCTTGAACGAGATGCTGATGCGCTCGCAGTCCTCCGCCATGCGATCCCAGCACTGCTTGAGCACGCCCATCACCTGATCCCACTCGCCTTCAACGCAGGTTCCCATCGGGCCGAGGCGGTAAGAAAGGCCGGAGCGGTCGATGATGTCGATCGATCTCGCCACCTGGGCGCTGACGCTCGCTCCCTTGTCGAGGGGTGTGAGAGAGAACTCAGCCAGGAGCATGGCTTCACCTCCAGGGGCCAGTCTAGAAAGGCCGCAAGACGACGGCAATCCGACCCGTGACGTACGTCACATCATGTTGAAAGTGAACACCTTTCAGCGTGTTGACAGGGGTGGCAAAGGTATGGCAGGATCAAGTGCTGCAGCAACCGGGCGCTGGCCGTGCCCGCGAAATCAACGAGGAGGAGGCCGGACCGATGGTGGAACGGCGTCACAGCACCATCATCATCGTCCCTCACGCGCACGGGAAGGTTTACAAGCTTCGTCTTTCCCCCAGGCTTCTGAAGGGCGTGGTGGTGGCCGCCGTGGGGATCGTGGTCTTGTCGGTCCTTTCACTCGCCGCGTCGGGCACGTTCCTCCGCCAGCGCGCCCTGTACCGATCGCTCCAGCGCGAGAACAAGACACTCAAGAAGAACAACCAGCGGCTCAACGAGACCATCACCCAGGTTCAGGGCCGACTCGTGCAGTTCGAGCAGCGCACCAAGACGCTGGCGATCGCGGCGGGTGTCTCCGACCTGCTGTCGCAACCCACCGAGGATCCGCGGGGAGGAATTGGCAGCGGTGGCCCGGTCGACCGCCTGGGACAGCGTGCCGAGGCGCTGCTCAAGCGCCAGGAGAGCCTCGACAGCCAGCTGTCTCAGGTCGAGAAGCGTCTCACGGAGCAGACCGTCATGCTCTCCCACACGCCGACGACCGCTCCTGTCGTGGGCGTCATCACCGATGGGTTCGGGCCGCGCCTCGATCCGATCACGCGGCAGCCGGCGTTCCACGAGGGCGTGGACCTGTCGGTCGCCCTCGGGTCGGTCGTGCACGCCCCTGCCGACGGGATCGTCGTGTTCGAGGGGCGAGACAACGGTCTGGGCAAGACGCTGAAGATCAGCCACGGCTACGGCTACACGACGGTGTACGGGCACCTCGGTGGTTACCTGGTCAAGGAGGGCGCCAAGATCACCCGTGGGGAGCCGATCGCCAAGGTCGGGCTGACCGGCAGGACCACGGGGCCGCACCTGCACTATGAGGTCTTGAAGGACGGGGAGCGGCAGAACCCCTTGCACTTCATCCTCGACGCGTACTGACCACCTCGGGCCAACGAGAGAACACCAGAGGCCGGGCGCGGCGGGAACAGGAGCCGTGCCCTCCGGCTTTCATCAGAAACAACATGGCGGGGACCATGAGCAAGGACCGGGGGAAGCAGATGCGCGTACGGCTGTGGGAGCCCCCATACGCGGTGGCGCGACTGCGTGCCGTCCCCGCTGAGCTTCCTGGACTCGAGGTGGATGGTCCCCCGGTCACCCTCCTGGTCGGCCACGGCGAGGTGAGCCTTCTGGCGCCAGAGTCCGTGGCGGACCGGCTCGGCGACCTCGTCGAGGAGTCGTCGCGTGGGTGGCGCGCCTTCACGCTCGACGCGGTGTTTCCCCTCGACAGTGTGGGGGTTCTCGCCGCGGTCGGGGCGGCCCTTGCCGATGTCGGTGTCCCGATCATGGTTCTCTCGAGCCACGACACCGACCACTTCCTGGTTCCCGGCCACCTGCTCGGCCGCACGCTGGCGGCTCTCAACCAGATCCGCCTGGGGCGCTTCCTGGTACGGTAATCGCAGGGTCGTCGCCAGCGCCGCAAGGCGGGAACGCCCCCGGATCGGCAGGGGGCGTCCCGACGAGCAGTGGAATCCCGAGCTCAGAACGCGGTGACGAGGCCCACGGTCACGCGGTTGGCATCGTTTTCAATGTCGCGGTAACCCTCGGCGAGCAGGCGGAGGTTACGGGCGAGCACGTAGTTGAGCGTCACTGAGGCGTTCTCGGAGCTGGCCTCCTGGGCGTCGGAATCCACGTTGTTGTAGAGCAGGCTGACCACCCAACGGCCGTCCAGGCCCTGGGGGAAGCAATGAAGCTCCGCAAACCCCCCTTGCTCACCAGGTCGCTGCCCGAGCGCCCGTCGAGGAATGGGTCGTCGTCCGTGCGGCGCAGGTACTCGAGGTCGAGCTGGGCCTTGTCCCCGAGGTCGATGACGAGGTCCGGGCCGAGGTAGGTGATGGCGTCCTTGAACCCGCCCTCGGGCCCTGTCCTGCCGCGGTGGCCGAAGATGCCGGCGCGCACCGGACCGAACCAGCGGACCACGCGCAGGCTGTAGTGCTTGAGCGAGTTGTCGTCGAAGTTGTCGTCGCGCGCCGGGTCGATGCCGTTGCCGTTGACCACCTGACCGACGACGTCGATGGCGGCCGGAGCGTGCCAGGTGAGGACGATTCCGCGGTCATACGTCAGATTGGTGGGGACCTCGCCGACCGCGAGCCTGAAGATGCTGTAATCGTTCCGCTCGAGGCGCGGCTCGCGCTTGAACAGCGGGTCGGAGACCTGGAACTGGCCCGCCAGGACGTCGATGGGAAGGTTGAAGACCGAGTTGAACTGGATGAAGGTGTCCTCGAGCTTGATCGACTCGCCCTGCTCCAGGATGCCGTAGAAGTAGTACGAGACGTTCTTGGTGATCGGGCCGCCGGAGAGCAGCTTCGCCGCCCACGGCCACTCGAAGTCGGTGCGCGACGCGCCGTCGTCCTTCCACGACGCGTACCCCTCGATCCTGACGGCAAGAGGAAGCTCGCGCGAGAGCATGAGGAGAGGGTCCCCGACATCGTAGGTCGCGCGGGTCGGTTCCTTGGACCGGTCCTCCATCCGGAAGCCACGGCCGGCGAACTCCTCGCCGAACGGTTTGAGGCGGGGGAACGGGGCGTGGCAGGTGGAGCACGAGAGCTGGTACTTGCGGGCGAAGGCAGGGATGGCGTTGGCCCGTCGCCCTTCGAGGGCGGCGAGGCCTCCGATCGCGATGATCAGAGCGAGGGCGAGAAGGCGGTTGCGGGGCATGGCTCCTCCCTAGTCGAGCACGGTGAAGGTCGTGACGTGCGCGTTGATCTGGATCGGCTGCCACTCGTCGGCCGGGACCTTGAGGAACTCCGCCACCGAGGAAACCAGGCGCGAGTAGTGGATCGTCGCCGTGACCGTCACCTGGCCGGGCGGCAGGTCCTGAGGCAGTTTCCAGGTGAACGTTTCAGCCACCCCCTGGAGCGGGGCCAGCCGGTAGTCGTTCGCGAAGGCGGCCGTGTTCCACTGGGCGATGGTCATCCGTCCCTTGGGATCGAGGTAGGGGAGGCGGAAGATGCGATCGCCGGGGGCCATCGTGGCGTATGCGCCGTCGCGTTTGAGGCCGGGGAAGTCCGGGATGTCCTTGATGTCGCCGATGTCCTGAAGGCCATCGCCGTGTCCGACGCGATCGTGTACTCCTCGTCCTTGGACCCCTTGCGGTCGACCGCCAGCTGGTAGGTGCGGCCCTTGGAGTCCTGCGCCTCGACATGGAGCCAGAGAACGCGCTCCTCCGCGGAGCCCGAGGGGATCTTGTGCCCTGCCTTGGCATTGACCACGACCGCGGTGCGCCTGACGGTGTCGCCGGGCTCCGCCTCGCGGGTCTCGGGGTGGATGCGAACCTCCGCGACGCCGGCCAGCTTGCCGGGGTCGTGCGCGCCGTGGAAGAGATGCTGGCGCATGTCGGGCAGGTCCGAGCCCATCCGGGCGCTGCGCCCCGCCGCGGGCGGCATGTGGCAGTCCTGGCAGACGATCCCGCCCCGGCCGTGGGGGCCCTCCTTCCACTCGAGGTGGGTCAACTTGACGTAGAGGCCCCAGGGGTCCTTCTCGTTGTGGCAGGTGCCGCAGAACTCGGCGGTCCGCAGGAACGGGTTCTCGCGCGTCTCGTGATGGGGGCTGACGACGCCCGGGCGGGGCCCCTGCTTGATCTTGCCGGGCGAGGCGATCCAGTTGAAGTTGTACGGGGTGTCCTCGCCGTGAGCGGTGATGGTGTGGCAGAGGTCGCAGGAGACGGACTCATTGGCCCGGGTGTTCTCCGTGGGTCGCTTGGGGGGGACATCGCCGGCCAGGAAAGCGAAGGGGGCATGGCAGCCGTTGCACCCTGCCTTGACCCCCCGACCTTGGGCTCCTTGAGGGCGTGCGGCACCGCCAGCTCGAAGTACTCGATCTCGTCCCACGCGTGGGTGAAAGCCTGGGACATCATCGCCTGCTCGTGCTGCCGGGCGATGTCGACGTGGCAGGTGGCGCACGCCGCGGGCCGCTCGAAAGCGTCATACGGTTGCGTGCCGAGGGCGGCATCCCCGAACTTGGGTGCATTCTGGGCGGCGGGGAGGCCGGCCGAGAGGAGTGCGGAAACGGCCAATCCGATGGTGCGCATGGGCTCTTCCCTGGGAAGAGCGTCACATGTGACAAAAATTTGACACTCAATACGTAGAGTCAATGTTCCGTGACGCTGAACCACTCCTGTGTCAGTTCCGTATCACGGACGACGACGTGGAGGTCGGAACCATGACACGCAGGAACAAGTGGATGATCGGCGTCGCGATCGCAATGGTGGCAGGCGGAGGCGCCGCCGCCCTCGCCTCCCGTTCTCGGGGTCCGGCCCAGCCGAAGACCGACACGCCGGTCGGCAGGGTTGCGTTCGCCGATGTCCAGGTCGAGGTGACCGAGATCGGCACCGTCGAGCCGGAGGTCAAGGTCGATGTGAAGTCGGCACTCTCGGGCAAGGTCGCCGAGCTGCCGGTCCGCGAGGGCGACGTAGTCCGCAAGGGACAGCTCCTCGCTGCCATCGAGCCGGATGTCAATCAGGCCCAGACCCTGGCGTCGGTTCGTCGCGGCGTCAACCAGGAGGAGATCGACTTCACCGATGCCGAGAAGGACTACAGGGCCAAGCTCGAGCTGCTCAAGGCCGGACTTCTCTCCCAGGATGACTTCCGCATCGTGGAGACCCGCTACAAGTCGACCCAGGAGTCGCTCTCGGCGGCGCGCGAGAAGGCCCGCATCCTCGAGTCCTCCGGCATTCCCGTCTCCACCAACCCACAACAGCTCCTCAACATCGCGTCGCCGATGGACGGCGTGGTGATCGTCCGGCCGGTGGAGTACGGCGAGGCCGTGACCGGCGCCGGGTCGTTCAACGCCGGAACCGTGATCGCGACCGTGGCCGACCTCTCCAAGATGATCGTCAAGGTCGGCGTTTCCGAGGTCGACATCGGCAAGATCCGGCTGGACGCCCCGGTGCTCGTGACGCTCGACGCCTACCCGAAGGTCCGCTTCGCCGGCAAGGTGTCCCGGATCGCACCGGCCGCCCGGCTGCAGGACCAGGTCAAGGTGTTCGACATCGAGGTCACGCTGGACACCCAGGGCAAGGAGCTGCGCACGGGGATGACCGCGAACGTGTCGGTCAAGGGGGACCGGGCCGACCATGTCCTCGCGGTCCCCGTCGAAGCGGTGTTCCGGCGCGAGGACGGCGAGGTCGTGTACGTGAAGAAGGCGGTCCAGGGCGCGGCGAAGAACGGTGAGGCCGAGGACGGGGCGAAGGGGGCGGCCGGTGCCGACCCGAAGGCCACTCCGAACCCGCGGGAAGCATGGAAGCAATTCTTCGTCGAGCGCAAGGTGGAGACCGCGCTTGCCTCGTTGTCCCAGGTCCAGATCGTCAAGGGACTGGTCGAGGGTGAGGAGGTCGCGCTCGAGGACCCGACCAGGCCCAAGAAGAAGGAGAACGAGCGGTGAGCGAGACTCTCATCCGGCTGTCAGGGGTGTGGAAGACCTACGACACCGGCGAAGTGGCGGTGGATGCGCTGCGCGGCATCGACCTCGTGGTCGGGCGCGGCGAGTACGTCGCGATCATGGGCCCCTCAGGCTCCGGCAAGTCCACGCTGATGCACATCCTGGGGTGCCTCGATTCCCCGAGCAAGGGGAGCTACGAGCTCGACGGGGAGGAGATCGCCAACCTCACCCCGGGACGGCTCGCCGTCCTGCGCAACAAGTTCATCGGCTTCGTCTTTCAGAGCTTCAACCTGCTCCCGCGCGCGAGCCTGGCCCGCAACGTCGAGCTCCCCCTGTTGTACGGCGGAGTCAGCCGCGAAGACCGCCGCACGCGGGCCGAGCGGATGCTCGACCAGGTCGGGCTCGGCGACCGCGGCCGGCACCGGCCCAGCCAACTCTCGGGAGGCCAGCGCCAGCGTGCCGCCATCGCCCGCGCGCTGGTCACCGAACCGGCCCTGCTGCTCGCGGACGAGCCTACCGGCAACCTCGACCAGACCTCGGGAGGCGAGGTCATGGACATCTTCGACGCGCTCAACGGGTGCGGACAGACGGTCATCCTGGTCACCCACGACCCCACCGTTGCCGCCCACGCCCGGCGCGTCGTGCGGATCGTCGACGGTCGGATCGCGGCTGACGAGGGGACCCGGGCGGCCTAGATGACCGGACGGACGACCGCCTCCGTGTCCGGGCGTGGCCGGGGACTAAAGGGTTTCGGCGCGAAGCTCGCCGAGGTCGTCGGCGACGGCTTCGCCGACGTCCGGGCCAACGCCGGTCGCACCGCCCTGCAAACGATCGGGGTGGTGCTCGGAGTGGCCTCGGTGGTCGGCACCATGGGGTTGGCCGCCGGTGGCCGCGAGCAGAGCCTGCGCTTCTACGCGCAGTCGGGCGGCGTCCTCAAGGTGATGGTGTGGTCGAAATCGATCGAGACGATCCGGGCCACGGCGAAGGAGAAGGCGAGCCGTGGGCTCACGCTCGACGACGTGGAGGCGGTCCGCGCATCGATCCCCGGGTTCGACCTCGTCGAGCCGAAGATCGGGGCGTCGCTGCTGGTGCGCAGCGCGAGGGCGTCGAAGACGTACTACGTCACCGGGATCGGGCCGAAGTACGCCGAGCTCCACGAGCTCCTCGTCGATCACGGGCGGTTCATCACCGACGACGACGTCGCGACCGCCTCGGCCGTGTGCGTGCTTGGCGCCGACCGCGCCCGGGAGTTCTTCGGCACCGAGGACCCGGTGGGCAAGAACCTGCGGCTCGGCGAGCACCTGTATCGGGTCGCCGGCGTGCTCTCCTATCGGGAGTTCTACTGGAACCGCTCCGACTCCTACAACGCCCTCGGATGGATGAACGAGGTGGTCATCGTCCCGGTCACCACCCTGCAGGCGCGCCAGATCGGCGCCGGGTCGCGGAAGATCGACGAGATCGGCCTGCGGCTCGCATCGGTGCAGGCCCACGACCAGGCGGTGCCGGCGCTCACCAGGCTGCTCGCGAACCGGCACGGCGCCGATGACTTCCAGGTCTACGACCGGCAGGACCGTCTGGAGCAGATGAACCAGCAGGGTCGCGTGTACGACATCACCTTCCTGGCCTGCGGCATCATCTCCCTGATCGTGGGCGGGATCGTGGTCGCCAACATCATGCTCGCGTCGTTCGCGGAGCGCATCCGGGAGGTCGGCGTCCGCAAGGCGCTCGGCGCCAGGGGGTGGCACATCGCCGTCCAGTTCCTCGTGGAGAGCTCGATCGTGACCGGCCTCGGTGGTGTCGCCGGCCTCGCTCTCGGGGTCGGCTTCGTTCATGTCATGGCGCGGATGCTCGATCAGGTCCCCGTCCTGACCCCCATGATGGTGGCCGCCGCGCTCCTGTGCGCGACCGTCGTGGGGCTACTGTTTGGGTCGTTCCCCGCTATCAAGGCGGCACGGCTCGACCCCGTGGTGGCGCTGCGCTATGAGTGAGCGCGACCGAAACGGCATGACCGGGAGCAACGTCACCGGGGACCTTCACGGAAGCGCGCCGCCAGCCTTCGGCACCGCACGCCTGACGGAGACGGGCGGGGCAGACGGTGGAACGGCGTTCGCAGAGGCGGTCCGCACCACCCTCGCCGAGGTATGGGCGCACAAGCTGCGCTCGGCGCTCACCCTTCTCGGGGTGGTGTTGGGGACGGCCGCCGTGGTGATCAACGTGACGGTGATCGAGGGTGTCAAGACGATGGTCTGGGAAGGCGTGCGTGGCCTCGGCTTCGATGGCGTGATGTTCGTCTCGCCGCGGACCCCCGAGGATCCGATCGAGCTCCGCAAGCGTGGCTACTCCCGCGGGTTGGCCACCCGTGATCTCGCCGTGGTCCGCGACGACGCGGAGGCGCTCGACGCGGTGGCCGCGGTGCGCCTGACCAACCTGGTGGTCAGTGCCCGGGGCGTACAGCGGCGCGTCCGCATCTACGGAGTCACACCGTCGTACGCGCGGGTGCACGACCGCGAGGTGAGTCGAGGTCGGTGGTTCGTCCAGTCCGATGAAGTCGAGGGGCGCAAGATCGCGGTCCTGGGTGTCGATCTGGCCGAGACCCTGTTCGGCACCGACGACCCGGTCGGCAAGCCGGTCCGGATCGGGGACGCGCTGTTCCAGGTGGTCGGCGTCGAGGCCCGGCTGGGCAACCGGTTCGCGAACTCGGGCTGGACCCGGCGCGAGATGAGCGGCGTGCTGATCCCGCTGGCGGCCTTCCGCGGGTATCTCCAGGGCGGGGACGGGATCACCATCCTGTCGGTCAAGACCGGCGACAGCGAGCACCTGAGCATGGTCAAGGCCGAGCTCGAGCGTCTGGTGCGGCGCTCACACCACGGCATCTCGGACTTCGAGGTGGAGAACATCGCCGACGAGATTCTGAAGGCCGAGAAGGAGATCAAGGTGGTCCTGCGCAACTGGACCATCGTCCTTGCCGCCATTGCCGGGATCTCTCTGCTGGTCGGCGGGGTGGGGATCTACTCGGTGCTCAAGATCTCGCTCGTCGAGCGGCTGTACGAGATCGGTCTGCGGAAGTCGATCGGCGCCACCGACCGAGCGATCCTGATGCAGTTCCTCGTCGAGTCCACGACGCTTTCGGTACTCGGTGCGACAATCGGCTGCGGGGTCGCGCTCGGTCTCACGCTGCTCTTCTCCGGAGCGTTCGAGGCGGGGCTGCCGATCTCGCCGTTCGGCCTCGCCCTCGGGATCTCGTTCGCGATTGCCGTCGGTATCTTCTCGGGTGTCTTCCCGGCGCTGTCGGCGTCCCGCCTGACGCCCGTCGAGGCGCTGCGCGGCTGAGATCTCGTCCGTCTCCTCAGGACCTCTCCAACGTCGCGGCACTCACAATAGAATGGGACAGGTCGCAGGACAGGGAGGTCGTGATGGCGGGAGTGAATTCGCGGAGGATCTGGATCGGTACGCTGGCGGGCGGCGTGGTGTGGAACGCGTGGAGCGTGATCGTCAGCCTTGCGGTGCTGGGACCGCGCTACGCGGCCATGCAGGAGCAGGGAATGTTCCTCAGACAGCCGCGCTACGGCTTCTTCATGCCGGCGTGGGTCGTTTTGCTCTTCGTGCTTGCCTATCTGTGTGCCCGCTTCTACTCCGGAGTCCGCGCGACCTGGGGCGCCGGCGCCAAGACCGCCGTGCTGGTCGGCATGGCGGTCGGTTTCGCTGCGGGTTTTCCGTCGAATTTCGCCCAGGCCACCTGGTCACCTGTCCCCCGCGTCTTCCCACTCTGGTGGATGCTCGTGCTGTGGGTGGGCGCGGTGCTTGCCACGCTGGTGGCCGGCTGGCTGTACCGGGACGCCTGAGCCCGGAGGCGCAGCTCCGCCCGACGCCGACAGGCGCGCGACGACGATCACGCGCGCGACCCCGCTCAGGTCCGTGACGGTCTCGCGGATGGCGAGACCGACACGGTGCAGGGCGGGCTCGAGGAGGGCCGCGTGTCCGGGGCCGACCTCCATGAGCGCCAGGCCGGCCGGGCCGAGGAGACGCGGAAGGTCGACGACGAGGGCACGCAGCAGTTCGTCACCGTCGATCCCTCCGTCGAACGCGACGCGGGGCTCGTGACCGCGAATCTCGGGCGCGAGACCGGCGAGCTGCGCGCTCGGGATGTAGGGCAGATTGGCGACCACGAGGTGGAACGGGCCGCGCAGGTGGCGGGCGAGGTCGCCGCAGGCGAACGTGACGTTGGCACCGAGTCGAGCCGCGTTGCGGGCGGCGACCTGAACAGCCGGCAGCGAGAACTCGGTCGCCACCACCTGTGCCCGCGGGCGCTCGAGGGCCACCGAGATCGCGATGCAGCCCGACCCGGTCCCGACGTCGACGATGCGTGCATCGGACGGCACCGGGAGGGTGAGGGCCCGTTCGACGAGCAGCTCGGTCTCCGGCCGGGGGATCAGCACGTCGGGCGACACCAGGAAGGGCCGCCCCCAGAAGGGACACTCGCCGAGGATGGCGTGGGCAGGCTCGCCGCCGTCGCGCCGCGCCACCACGTCGTTGAACCGCATCACCGCGTCGGCCCTCACCTCGTCGTCCGGATGGGCAAGGAGCCACGACTCCTGACGTCCCAGCACGGCCGCGAGCAGCCAGCGCGCCTCGCGTGCGGGGTTCTCGAGGCCCACCCGCGGCCGCATCCTCGCCGCGGCCTGACGAAGGAGGTCGGCGACCGTCACGGGCGCGCCGCTCGAGCCGCCGCGTGGGCGAGCCACAGCCGGGCGGCGAGGGTGCCGGCGAGGAGGCCGGCCAGGATTCCCCAGGTGGGCGGGAACGTGATCCAACGGCTGGCCGCGCCACCGACGACGGTGAAGGTCGCCGCGATCCACACGCCGATCGGAAGCGACGACACCGGTGGCGAAGGGGTTGCACGTCGGGCGCTGAGGGCCATGAAGGAGCTCCAGAGCAAGCCACCCCACCAGCCGTAGGCGAACCCCGGCGCGATGGCGTGGACCCACCGGGCGAGCACCGGCGAGGTCGGGAACCCCGGTCGGGACGGCGGCAGCAGCAGGAGCGCCAGCGCGAGACCGGCGGCGGCGCCGATCAGCGCGGCCCCGAACACGAAACGGATCTCGGCGAGCAGACGCGGGCGGGCGAAGACCCGCTGTAGCAGGCTCATCGGGGGGCCAGTTCGCGCTCGAGGCGGTCGGCCTGGAACTGTGCGATGAGCGGGTCGAGGATGAGGTCGAGCGACCCGTCGAGGATCTCCTGGAGGCGATGAACGGTGAGGCCGATGCGATGGTCGGTGACGCGCGACTGGGGGAAGTTGTAGGTGCGGATCTTCTCCGAGCGGTCGCCGGTCCCGACCATCGAACGCCGCTCGGCCGTGAGCTTGGCGCGCTGTTCCTCCTGAGCGACCTCATAGAGCCGGGCCTTGAGGACGCGCATGGCCTTCGCCCGGTTCTGGATCTGCGAGCGTTCGTCCTGACTCTGGGCGACGATCCCGGTGGGCAGGTGGGTGATCCGGACCGCCGAGTAGGTCGTGTTGACCGACTGCCCGCCGTGGCCGGACGAGCAGAAGGTGTCGATGCGGAGGTCCTTGGGATCGACGGTGATCTCGATCTCCTCGGCCTCCGGCAGCACCGCGACGGTGGCGGCCGACGTGTGGATGCGGCCGGAGGCTTCGGTGGCGGGTACCCGCTGGACCCGGTGGACGCCCGACTCGTACTTGAGGCGGGAGTAGGCACCCTCGCCCTCGATCAGCGCCACGGCCTCCTTGACACCGCCCATGCCGGCTTCCGAAAGGTCCGAGATCGACACGCGCCAACCTTTCCGCTCGGCGAAACGGGTGTACATGCGGAGCAGATCACCGGCGAACAGCGCGGCCTCCTCGCCACCGGTTCCGGCCCGGATCTCGACGATGACATCGCGCCGGTCGTTGGGGTCCGTGGGGAGCAGGAGGACCTGGAGCTCCCTCTCGCGGGCCGCGATCTCGGACTCGAGGCGGTCGACCTCGTCCTGGGCCATTGCCCTCAGCTCGGTGTCGCGCTCCGAGGCGAGCAGTTCGAGGGCGCCCTGGCGCTCGGCGAGCAGTTTCCGGTACCGCTCGTAGGCCGTGATGACCGGCTCGATTTCGGCGAGCTTCCTGGCGATCTCGAGCAGCCGCTTGCGGTCGACGAGAACCTCGGGCCGCGATTGCTGCTCGCGCAGATCGCGCCAGTGGCGGGAGACCTCCTCGAGCCGCGCGAGCATTGCGTCCACCGGCGAAGCCTACCGTTTCCAGGAGTTTCCGGCAAGCCGCGATACGCCCCCTGCGGGTCCGGGGAACACCAGCGGCCACCGTCCGACTGAGGCGCGGCGGGCGGCATCGCCGGAGAGACGAGAAGGCCGGGGAAGCTCCCCGGCCCGGGACGACAGTGCGGCGATCGTGGTCTTCACGCCTGGGCGCGCTTGCCGTACTTCCTCTGGAAGCGCTCCACCATGCCAGCGGAGTCGATGAGCTTCTGCTTGCCGGTGAACAGTGGATGGCAGGCGGAGCAGATCTCGAGGCGGATCTCCTTCTTGGTCGATCGGGTCTTCCACGTGTTGCCGCACGCGCAGTGCACCTCGACCTCGTGGTACGCGGGATGTATGCCGGGCTTCATGCTGACCTCCAACTCCCCCGGGACACGCCGGGGAACGGAGATTGTACTCCGGTCGCGCTTTTCGGGCAAGCCGCAGCTTAGCTAGGAGGCCCCACCCGGGGCGCCGGTGAGTGTCGCAACCCGGGATTCGACCTCCTCGATGACATAGTCGGGGGTCGAGGCACCGGCCGTGACGCCGACGCAGGACAGGCCCAGGAACCAGGCCGGGTCGAGATCCTCGGGGCCCTGCACGAGATGGCTGGGCTTGACCCGAGAGCAGATCTCCCAGAGGTGACGCGTATTGGCCGAGTGCTTTCCTCCGATGACGAGGACGAGGTCCACCTCGGGGTCCTCGGCCAGCCGCCGCGCCGCGTCCTGGTTCTCCTTGGTGGCGTAGCAGACCGTATCGGCCCGCCGTGTGTTGGGGTTGGCCCGCTCGATGTACCGGACCACCTCCTCGTACTCCTCGGCGTTCAGCGTGGTCTGGTAGAGGATTCGGATCGAGGCGAACGTCGTCCAGTCGACCTTCCGCACCTGCTCGAGGGTGTCCACGATGTGGTAGCAGGCGGGGTCGAGATCGTTGGTGTAGCCGACCACCTCGCGGTGACCGGGGTCGCCGATGAACACCAGGTGTGCTCCGGAGGCCTGGGCCTGCTGCGCTTCCTTGTGGATGTCGTAGACGAACTTGCAGGTGGTGTCGAGGATCTCGAGGCCGCGCTCGCGCGCGCGGTCGTGGAAGGAGGCAGGCACGCCATGTGCCGAGAAGACGATGACCGGCTCGCGGACCTCCTCGATCCGGTCGATGGTCCGCACGCCGAGGCGCTCCATCTCCTCGACGACCCTCTCGTTGTGGACCACCTGCCCGAGGATGGCGCCGGTCCCGCCACCCTTGACGAACCGCTTGACCTTGATGTCGGCAACCCGGACGCCCGAGCAGAAGCCGTACTTGGCGGCGCGCTTGATCCTCATCCCGCCCTCCCGGCGCAATCAAAGGTCGAGAGTCGAAGGTCCAAGGTCCCCTCCTGCGTTGCTCTTGCCGACAGCTGACGGCTAGCTGCGAACACCTGACCGCCTCGACAGTACTCGGTCCGGCGAGACCCCTGGGCCCCGCCTCCCGGAGTGAACCGAGGACATCAGCGATGTCATGCCGCGCCGGCCCGAAAGACGCCGGCAACCGGGAGCTGACCGGCGCGACCGGCGGACAGCGCCCTCACGAGTGCCTCCCGCTCACTCAACGCGGAATGCCGGAAAACCCTTCCGGTCCGAGGCGGCCGAGGCGGCGGCGGTAGGCCTCGACTGCAGCCAGGGTATCGTCGATATGATCCCCGCCGAACTTGGCCAGCAGCGCCCGCGCGAGGACGAAGGCGGCCGCCGCCTCGACGATGACGCCGCAGGCCGGGACCGCGGTCACGTCGGAGCGCTCGTAGCTCGCCTTGGCGGCCGCGCCGGTGGCCAGGTCGACCGACGGGAGGGGGTCCCGCAGGGTTGCGATCGGCTTCATGAACGCCCGGACCACGATCTCCTCGCCGTTGGATACCCCGCCCTCGATGCCGCCGGCGTGGTTGGAGCTCCGCCGGAGTGCGTGCTCGCCCGGGACGATCGGGTCGTGCGCACGCGAGCCGGGCACGCCGGCCGCCTCGATCCCCGCACCAATCGCCATCGCCTTGACCGCATGCACCGCAAGCACGGCCTGGGCGAGCTGTCCGTCGAGCCGCTCCTCCCAGCGCACGTAGGAGCCGAGTCCGGGCGGGACACCGCGGGCGACCACGCCGATCACCCCGCCGAGCGTCTCACCGGCATGCTTCGCCTCGTCGATCAGTGCGACCAGCTCCTCCTCCCGCTCGGGCGAGACGGTCCGCAGGGGAGAGGCCTCGTCGACCCGCTCGAGATCAGACCAGGCCGGTGGCCCGGCGAGCAGCTCGATGCCGCCGAGAGCGAGCACGCCGGAGCGGACGGCGACGCCGGCGCGAGCGAGGAGCTGGCGGCACACCGCGCCGGCGGCGACCCGCGCGGCGGTCTCTCGGGCCGAGGCGCGCTCGAGGACGTTGCGCAGATCATCGGTGTGGCCGAACTTCCAGGCGCCGACCAGGTCCGCATGACCCGGGCGCGGCGCCGTCAACCGGCGGCGGGCGGCGCTCTCGGCCGTCACCGCCCATGGGTCCATGACGGTGGCCCAGTTCTCCCAGTCGCGGTTGGGGACGACGAGGGCGAGCGGCGACCCGAGCGTAACCCCGTCGCGCAGCCCACCACGGATCTCGACGCGGTCGCGCTCGATCTTCTGGCGACCGCCCCGACCGTGGCCGTGCTGGCGCCGGGCGAGGTCGCGGTCGATGGCTTCACGGTCGAGGCGCAGGCCGGCGGGAATGCCGCTCAGGACCGCGACCAGCTCGCGGCCATGCGACTCGCCCGCGGTGACCAGCTCGAGCGCCACCTACCGGCCTCCGCTGCCGCCGGGCTCGAGCGTGACGGCAAGCTGCTTCGTCTCGTTGCCCCGCTTGACGGTCAGCACCACCGACTCACCGGGCTGGTGGTCGCCGAGGGCGTACATGTAGTCGTAGATGTTGCGGATTTCGCGGTCGCCGAAGCGGACCACAATGTCGCCGGCAGCCAGCCCGGCCTTGTCGGCCGGCGACCCGCCCCGGACTCCCGACAGCTTGACCCCCGGTCCCTCGTACCCGTACTCGGGGATCACCCCGGTCCGCACGCGGAAGCCTCGCCGCTCCCCCGCACCCTCGTCGGCCACCCTCTCGAAGGTCGGCCGCGACGCCAGGTCGGCCACCCGGCGCGTCGCGTCGGCGGCGAACCGCACCACCTCGGTCATCCCGGCGTAGTCGAGCTTGTCCGCCGTGTCCGACGGCTTGTGGTAGTCCTCGTGGGCCCCGGTGAAGAAGAACAGCACGGGGATGTCGGCCGCATAGAACGACGACTGGTCGGAGGCGCCGAAACCGCCCTTGTTGGTCGTGATCTTGAGGTGATAGTTGCTGTTGAGCTTCTCGATGAGTCCCGGCCACTCCTTGGCGGTGGCGAAACCGCCGAGGGTCAGCGCGGGGCCGGGCTTGGGACGGCCGACCATGTCGAGGTTGATCATGGCCACGATGTCTTCCTTTGCCACGGGCGAGTGCTGGACGAGATGTGCCGAGCCCAGCAGCCCTTCCTCCTCCCCCGCGAACGCCGCGAACAGGAGCGATCGCTCGGGCGGCCGGGCGGCGAGCTCGCGGGCGATCTCGAGCAGCCCCGCGGTCCCGGAGGCGTTGTCGTCGGCACCGGGATGGATCGCCTTGACGTCGGGGGTGAGCGACCCGGAGCCCTCGCCGCCGTACCCGAGATGGTCGTAGTGCCCACCCACGACGACGTACTCGCCCTTGCGGATGGGATCAGAGCCGGACAGTGTCGCGAGCACGTTGACCGCGGTGGCGCGCTGCTGCACGACATCGGCGGTCAGCGTGGCCTCCACGCCGAGAGGACGGGAGGCCGGCTCCTTCCGTTCGTTGATGCGCTGTTGGAGATCGGCGAGGGTGAAGCCGTGGCCGCGGAAGAGCGACTCCGCGAGGGGCGTCGAGATCCCGAGCACCGGCAGCCCCGAGTCCGCGAAGGAGGCGTCGAACGAGATCCTGATCGGAGCCACATCCTTCGCGCCCACCGGACCGGTGGCGACGAGGAGGGCGACGGCGCCCTGGTCCCGTGCCTCGCTCGCCTTGCGGCGGAGCGCCATGTACGGCTGGAAGCGGGAGGCGGGGTCGTCCCCGTCGGGCCCGAAGCGAAGGACGAGGACCACCTTGCCCTTGACGTCGAGGCCGGCATAATCGTCGTAACCGAGGTCCTTGCTGCGGATCCCGTAGCCGGCAAACACCACCTCGCCGGTGGCGGTGCCCGACGAGGAGAACGCGAGCGGGCGGAAATCCGCTTCCGGACGGGCGGGTGCCTCCGCCTTCGGGAAGCGGAAGGCCAGGCGGTTGGCAGGTCCCGGGGTGACCGAGGCGATGAAGGAAAACGTCTGGAAGTAGGTCCCCGTGTCTCCAGCCGGTGCGAGCCCGAGCTCACGAAACCGCGCGGCGATGAAGTCGGCCGCGACCCGCGCCCCGGTCGAGCCGGAGAAGCGTCCCTCGAGTGCCGGAGCCGCCAGGTAGTGCACATCATCGCTCAGGCGGTGCGCCACCGACGAATCGCGACCTGCGACGGGCAACGCCAGGGCAAGGGCGACTGCGGCGACCAGGGTCCTGTGTACACGCATGCGATCCTCTCCCCGCGCAAGGCATCCCCGGGAACGAGCACCTCCCGAGCTGCGCCCACCGTGGTAACCACAACGTTCTGCAGGCGCTTCCGGGTCCGAGCCCAGCCCACGCGACGGCCTCCGATGCTAGCACGACGACAACGCCCGGCCTCTTGCGACGGGCATTTTCGCAGTCTATCCTGAGCTGTGATGCGCATCACTCTTGCCGCCCTCCTCGTCGCCCTGAGCGCCGCGGCCGCGAGCGGTGAAGAGTACTTCGTGCCGATGGTGGCCCAGAAGCAGGGCCAGGATGGCGCGTGGTGGAACACCGAGGTGTGGATCGCGAACGGCTCGGCCGATACCGGTGGCTTCGCCGTGGTGTTCCTTCCGGCCGGCCGGTCCAACGCCGAGGCGCTCCGCGAGGAGCCCGCCATGGAGGACCTCCCTCCGGGCGCGACCGTGTACCGCAACGATCTGGTTCCGCAGGGGATGGTCGGCGCCCTGCGGGTACTCACGACGCCCGGCGTGGCGGTCTTTGCGCGAGTCTTCAACTCGGCCGGGAAGGGATCATTCGGTGAGGGGATGCCGGCGTTACCGCGCTCGGCAGCGATGCGGCCCGGCGAGGTCGGGCAGCTGGTCGGTCTGCGCCGGACGCCGCAGTTCAGGACGAACCTCGGTCTCCTCAACCCGACGGCGGAGCCGGGCACCGTCCGCGTCCGCCTGTTCGCCCAGCGGGGCGAGCTCCTCGGCGAACAGCCGTTCCGTCTGGAGCCGGGTGCGTATCTCCAGCTCGACGACGTGCTCCACGCCTTCGCCGTCGGGCGCGGGGAGCATCTGCGCGCCGAGGTCTCGGGTGATGTCCCGTTCTTTGCCTTCGCGTCGGTCATCGACGCCCGGTCGGGTGCGCCGACGCTGATCCCAGCGCTGCGCTGATCACCCTCTCGTGCACGTACGGGCCACCGTCTTGGGCTAAGCTGGTCGCGTGTCGACTGCCAGACCCCCGGCGAGCCGGCCGGCGCGCGTGGCGTTCCTGACGGCCGCGATCTACCTGATCGTCGCCAGCCTGTACATCTGGGGGTCCGATCGCCTGCTGGCCCACGTCGTCGCGGGCGATCCGCGCCTCATCTCGCCCCTGCAGACGCTCAAGGGTCTCGCGTTCGTTGTCGTGACCGGGGCGCTGCTGTACGTGCTGGTGTGGCGGACGAGCACCGCGCTGTGGGCATCGGCGCGGGCGGAGACGGACCGCCAGATCCACGCGGCCCACCGGCATGCGCTCTTCGAGCACGGCCCGGACGCGGCGATGATTCTCGCGGAGGGGCGGATCGTGGCGGCCAACCGCGTCGCTGGCCTGCTCTTCCGCTGTCGGCCCGAGGAGTTGGTCGGACGCTGCCCGTGGGACGTCTCACCGCCCGTGCAGGACGATGGGCGGGAATCGCGGGACGCCGCGCTCGACCACCTCGGCGCCATCCGCGCCGGCGAGGTGCGGCGTTTCGCGTGGCGCCACCGGCGCGACGATGGTACCGAGTTCGACGCCGAGATCTCGCTCACGCTGCTGCCCGGCACCCCCCCGCATGCGCTGGCCTGGGTGCGCGACGTCTCGGCGGAGCGTCTCGCCCGGACCCAGCTCGCCGAGGCGAACGAACAGCTCCGTTTGCTGGTCGAGGGAACGCGGCACTTCTTCTTCTATCTCCAGGATCTCAGCGGTCACGTCGTGTACGTGTCGCCTACCGTGGAGGCGATCACCGGCCGAACGCCGGCGCAGTGGGTCGGGCAGTCCCACTGGTTCGTGACCGACAGCCAGGCCAACGAGGCCGCGCGCGAGGCCACCCGGCGGCATCTCCGTGGGGAGTTCGACGGCGCCGCGATCGTCGTCGAGGTTGAGCACATCGACGGCCACCCCGTCCTGCTAGAGGTCTACGAGTACGGCTGGTATCGGGAGGGACGGCTCGTCGGCCTGCAGGGCATCGCTCACGACGTCACCGAACGTGTCCAGAGCGAGGAGGCCGTGCGTCTCAGCGAGGCCCGGTACCGCGCCTTGGCCGAGGCCGCGAAGGACAGCATCTTCATTCTCGGGCGCGACTCCCGCGTCCACTACATCAACACCTCCGGTGCGGCTCAACTTGGTCTGACGCCGGAGTCGATCATCGGGCGGACCGCTGGCGAGGTGTTCCCGGCGGGCTACAGCGAGGCCCTCAGGCGGATGGTCGGGAACGTCTTCGCCGAGCTCCGGCCGGAGAACGAGGAGCTGCCTCTACAAGCCCGCGGCCAGGAGATCTGGCTCGACACTTGGCTGGTCCCGATCAGAAGGGGGAGCGGAGAGATCGAGGCGGCGTTGGGGATCTCCCGCGACGTCACCGAGCGCCAGCGCGGGGCCGCCGTCCAGACCGCGCTCTACGAGATCGCCACCGCCGCCGCCGCCACCACGCTGGAGGCGCTCTTTCCCGCGATCCACACCATCGTCGGCGACCTCATGCCGGCGCGGAATTTCTACATCGCGCTTCATGACCCGGACCTCGGCCTGCTCAGCTTCCCCTATGAGGTGGACGAGTTCGACGAACCCTCGCCGCCGCGGGCCCTGGGGCGCGGTCTCACCGAGTACGTGCTGCGCACCGGCCAGCCCCTCCTGGCCTCGCCGGAGGTTTTCGACGACCTGGTTGCCCGCGGTGAGGTCGAGTCGGTTGGGGCACCGTCGATCGACTGGCTCGGGGTTCCGCTCAAGGCCCAGGATCGGGTCATCGGTGTCCTTGCGGTACAGAGCTACACCGCGGGCGTGCGCTACAGCCAGGAAGATCTGGCCATCCTCACCTTCGTGTCCAGCCAGGTCGCCATGGCGATCGAGCGAAAGCGCGCGGAGGAGGCGTTGCGCGAGAGCGAGCAGCGGCTGCGCGACATCGTCGAGCACAGCACCAACCTCTTCTACTCGCACACCCCCGATCACGTTCTCACCTACGTCAGCCCCCAGGTGAGGGAGTTCTTCGACTGCGAGCCCGAGGAGGCGCTGATCCGCTGGACCGAGTTCGCCACCGACAACCCCATCAACCTCGCCGGGTTCGAGGCCACCCAGCGGGCCATCGACACCGGCCAGCCACAGCCCGACTTCGAGCTTGAGCTCGTCGGGCGCCGGGGACGCCGCATCTGGGTCTCCGTCAACGAGGCGCCGGTGGTCCGCGACGGGAGGACCATCGCCATCGTCGGCGCCCTCACCGACATCACGCAGCGGCGGCGGGCGGAGGCGGAGCTGCGCGACTCGGAGGCCCGTTACCGCGCCCTGGTGCAGCTGTCGCCCGACGGAATCGCGGTGCACTCCGGCGGACGGCTGGTGTTCGCGAACACTCGCGGCGCCCGGCTCCTCGGCTACGACTCGGCCGATGATCTCGTCGGCCGGTCGATCCTCGACTTCGTCCATCCCGACTTCCGGAACCTCGCGTCGGAGCGCGCGGCCCGCGCCCAACTGGAGGGCGAGGCACAGCCGTTGATGGCCGAGAAGTTCGTGCGGAAGGACGGCACCACGCTCGACGTCGAGGTCGCCTCGATGCCGTTCACCTATCAGGGTCGGCCCGCCGTACAGGTGGTGATCCGGGACATCAGCGAACGCCTGCGGGTGGACGAGCACCTCAGGCAGAGCCAGCGACTCGAGGCGATCGGCCGGCTGGCGGGAGGCGTCGCACACGACTTCAACAACCTCCTTCAGGCGTTGCTCGGGACCGCCCAGGTCCTCGGCTCGGTGGGGAGCGAACCCGGCCGCGTGCGTGCCTTGGTGGGCGAGCTGGAGACGCATATCAGGCGGGGAGCCGCCCTGACACGTCAGCTCTTGCTGTTCTCGCGGCAGGAGGTGACGCGATCCGAGCGACTCGACCTCAACACCGTGGTCACCGAGGCGGCCGAGCTACTGCGGCGCCTGGTCCCGGAGCCGATCCGGATCGACCTGGAGACCTCCGCATCGCAGTACTGGATCGACGCCGACCGGGGACAGCTCGAGCAGGTCCTGGTCAACCTGGTGGTGAACGCGGCCGATGCCATGCCCGACGGGGGCAAGTTGACGATCCGCACCGGCGGCGGCGAGGAGGGGGTGTGGTTCGAGGTCGTCGACACGGGTTCGGGCATGAGCGAGCAGCTCCGGAAGCGGATCTTCGAGCCCTTCTTCACCACCAAGGGCGCCGGCAGGGGAACCGGGTTGGGCCTCTCCGTCGTCGACGGTATCGTCGCACGCCACCACGGTCGGATCGAGGTGGCCAGCCAGGAGGGGAGCGGCAGCACATTCCGGGTCGTGCTTCCGCGCGGCCAGCAGGACGGGGCCAGCCGGGAGCCGCGGCCGCCGACGGCCACGCTGCCCGTCATTGGGGACGGTGAGAGGCTCCTGCTCGTCGAGGATGAGCCGGCGGCGCTGCACAGCCTGGAGGAGATGCTGACCCTGATGGGGTTCCAGGTCCAACCGGCGGCCAGCGCTGA
Source organism: Acidobacteriota bacterium (assembly GCA_050257595.1). GTDB lineage: Bacteria > Acidobacteriota > Thermoanaerobaculia > Thermoanaerobaculales > Thermoanaerobaculaceae > JBLMXF01. Next base: position 100,980 of record JBLMXF010000028.1, read on the forward strand.
GGAGGCGATCTCCGTCGCCGACGGGGAGCAGTTCGACATCCTGCTGAGCGACCTGCTCCTCCCCGGGCGCTCGGGCGCCGAGCTCGCCGACGCGCTGAGGCGGAGGTGGCCTCTCCTCCGGGTGGTCATGATGTCCGGGTACGCCGAGGACGAGGCGACTCGCCGCGGCCTGCGCGACGGGCGAGTCGGCTTTCTCCAGAAGCCCTTCGACATGAACGCTCTGGCCCGCGAGTTGACCGCTTCGAGGTACCGGACGGGCAGACCGGAGTGAGCGCCCGGCTGGCGCGCGCGGCGAGGCGCGAACCACGCGGCAGCCGCTACGGCTTGTCGCGCCTGAACAGGTACGCGCTCTCCACCAGGCCAGGCTCGCCCCCGGCCCGGCACATCGCGAAGCGGAAACCGGACCACATCGTCGCGCCGCCCACCTCACCGGCCCGGTTGACGGCGTAGAACGACAGGTTGTTCTTGGGCCGGCCGCGACCGTCTCGCAGATAGGGCAGCCGTGTATTGTGCGCCACCCGTTCGAGGGCGGCCAGGCAGGCAGCCTCAGGGGACTTGCCCTGCCGCATGAACTCGACCACGGTGTGCGCGCCGACCGAAATGATGCAGCTCTCGCCATGCCCGGTGGATCCGGCCGAGCCCACCTCGGGGTCGCAATACAGGCCGCACCCGATCAGCGGTGAGTCCCCGACCCTGCCGGGCAGCTTGAAGAACAGCCCGGAGGTCGTGGTGCAGCAGCCCAGCGAGCCGTCGCCGGCCACCGCGGAGAGGTGGATGGTCCCGGTGGGTCGGAAGAAGGCGTCGCCGTACTTGGCGGCGAACCATTTGATGTCGGGGTCGTCGCTCTCCTTCGGGTCGGGCAACCAGTCATCGGCAGGCGCGGCGTTTTCCTTCCAGTACAGCCAGATCTTGCGGGCCCGCTCGGTCAGCAGGTTCTCCTCCGGGAAGCCGTGGGCGGTGGCAAAGCGAAGGGCCCCCTCGCCGACCAGCAACACCCGCGTCGTCCTCTTCATCACCTCGAGCGCGACCTGGGCGGGGTGCTTGATCTTCTCCAGGGCGGCCACTGCGCCCGCCCGCATCGTCGTCCCGTCCATGACAGCGGCGTCGAGTTGCACGACACCGTCCTCGTTGGGAAGACCACCGTATCCGACCGTCACGTCGTCGGGGTCGGCCTCGACCAGAGCGACGCCGGCGACGGCCGCGTCGACTGGGGAGACACCGGCCGTCATGCGCTCCACCGCGAGCCTCACCGCGGCGAGTCCGTTGGCCGAGGCGACCGCCACCGGCCGGGCAGCACTGCCTGGCGCCGCCGCCCGCACCTGTGCAGCCGGAGTCACGGCGGCGAGCGCGGCGGCCTTCGTCGCGGTGGCGATCAGGTCACGGCGAGAGATCGGCTTGTCGGACATTCCTCACTCCTTTCGCGACAGCAAGGATAGCGGCTGGCGCTCCCGAATGGTGCGGTCGGGGCGAGGCCGGTCGCGGACGCAGCCGGCTGGCAGTGCGACGTGCCACGGACGCTCGTGGATCGCGATCCCTGCGGGTCGGGTCCGCTCGGGCGGCCCGGTGATAGAGTAGCGGCATGCTCCGAGCTGCGCCTCTGCTGTTCCTCGTTGCGGTGACCGCGGTCGCCGGGCAGCGCCCGCCGCGCTGCGACCGGCTGCTCCTCGGAGGGGTGGTCCACACCGCGACGGGGGAGCGGCCGCTCGCCATCGCCATCGAGGGCGGCCGCATCCTCGCGCTGGTACCGCCCGAGGAGACCGCCACGTGGAGGAAGGCTGCGCGGAAGGTCGTCGATCTCGCGGGCGCTCACGTCTATGCCGGATTCACGGAAAGCCACGGCCACCTCGTCGGCTACGGCGCGGCCCTCGAACAGGTCGACCTGCAGGGTGCGACGAGCCTCGAGGAGGTCGTCAGGCGGGCTCGCGAGGCCGCCTGTTCTCTGCCGGCGGACGCGTGGGTGCTTGGGCGCGGCTGGGACCAGAACCTGTGGCCTGACCGTCGGCTGCCCACCGACGACACCCTCTCCGCCGCGGTGCCCGACCACCCGGTCCTCCTCCGTCGGGTCGATGGCCATGCGGTGCTGACCAACTCGCGCGGACTGGCTGCAGCAGGGATCACTGCGGCCACGGCCGATCCGCCGGGGGGACGGATCCTGCGGGACGCGCGCGGCCGGCCGACCGGGGTGCTGATCGACGCGGCCGTCGACCTGCTCGAGCGGGTGGTTCCGCCGGCCAGCCGTGCGGATATCGAACGTCGCGTGGCATTGGCGAGCGACCATCTCGCCCGGTTCGGCGTCACCGAGATCCACGACGCCGGGACCAGCCGGGAGGAACTCGCGGCGCTGCGCGGGATGAACGCCGCCGGCAGGCTCGCTGTGCGCGTGTACGTCATGCTCGGGGGCTGGGATGACACCCTGCTCGACGAGGAGTTCCGCTCCGGCCCGCGGGTCAGCCCGAATGGCATGCTCACGGTTCGCGCCGTCAAACTGTACGCCGATGGCGCGCTGGGGTCGCGCGGCGCGTTGCTGTCGGCGCCGTACACCGACGAGCCCTCGACCCGCGGTCTGGAGGTCACCCCGGAGGCGCGACTGCGCAGCGTGGTGGCGCGCGCCGCGAACGCGGGCTTCCAGCCCTGCATCCACGCCATCGGCGACGAGGCCGTGAGCCGCGTGCTGGACATCTACGCGTCCGAGCTCGCTACCGACCGCGGCTTACGGGCCCGGGTCGAGCATGCGCAGATCGTCCGCCCGGACGACGTGCCTCGCTTCGGGACTCTCGAGGTCATCGCCTCCGTCCAGCCGACCCACTGCACCTCCGACATGCCGTGGGCCCCAGCCAGGTTGGGTGATGCCCGGACCGCCTGGGCGTACCGCTGGCGTTCGCTCCTCGCCGCCGGGGCCCACCTCTGCCTCGGCTCCGACGTTCCGGTCGAGAGCCCGGATCCGCGCCTCGGCTTGTGGGCGGCGGTGACCCGGCGACCTCCGGAGGGGACAGCCGGAGGGCCGTGGAATCTGTCGGAAGCCTTGACCATCGAGGAGGCCATCGCGGGCTACACGTCGTGGGCGGCGTATGCCGGTCACGAGGAAGCGTGGCGCGGGGCGGTCGCCCCGGGGTACGCCGCCGACCTCACGGTCTTCGATCGTCGGCTCGAGGAGGGGAACGCGGCAGCGATCTTGCACGCCCGCGTCGTGCGTACGGTCGTGGCGGGTCGCGACACCTACGTAGCGAGGAGCGGACGGTGAGGAGGACGGTGGTGATCGCACTCCTGGCGCTCGCGGGCAGTTGGTCGTGGGGGTGCGGAGGAGGCGGGCAGGTTTCGGACGAGTCTCGCTGGGCAGCCTTGCGGGATGAGATGGTGCGCACCCAGATCGCGGCGCGGGGCGTGCGTGACGCCCGCGTCCTCGAGGCGATGCGGACCGTGCCACGTCACCTGTTCGTCCCGGCCGAGGCTCGAGCCGACGCCTACGCCGACCACCCGTTGCCGATCGGGGAAGGGCAGACGATCTCGCAGCCGTACATCGTCGGGCTGATGAGCGAGCTGCTCGAGGTCAAGCCCGGGGACCGTGTCCTGGAGGTCGGTACGGGGTCGGGCTATCAGGCCGCCGTGCTCGGAACCATGGGGTGTCAGGTGTACACCGTGGAGATCCGGGATCAGCTGGCCGAGGCCGCGAGGCAGCGCCTGACCTCGCTCGGCCTGCGCGACGTGCATGTCCGGGTGGGTGACGGCTACGGCGGCTGGCCCGAGGAAGCGCCGTTTGCCGGGATCGTCGTCACCGCGGCTCCGGAGACCGTCCCCAAACCGCTCCTCGACCAGCTCGCCGTGGGTGGTCATCTGGTCATCCCGGTCGGCTCGTTCTACCAACAGCTCAAGGTCATCACCCGCGTTCCGAGCGGCTACTCGGAACGCGACGTGATCCCGGTCCGCTTCGTGCCCATGACCGGGGAGGTCGAGAAGCAACGCTAGGCGGGCAGCTCGGGGAGATCGCCGGCGCCATCCCCGGCGGCGCCCTCGACGTCGATGGCCCGGCCCCACTCCCTTTCCCAGACCAGGAAGGCGTCGAGGTCGCGGCGGACCTGGGCCACGATCCAGGTCAGGACGATGGCATCGTCGAGGAAGCCGAACAGGGGGATGACATCCGGGACCAGGTCGAGCGGGTCGAGGAAGTAGACCATGCCGGCCAGCGAGGCCAGGAGCGCACGGCGGGGGAGCTTGCGGTACCTGCCGCGCAGGGTCTCGCGGACCATCCGGATCAGGGCGCCGACCTCCGCGGTCACGCCCTTGAGCCTGGCGGGACGGCGATCGAGCAGGGCCGCGGCGGCGGTCACGACCCGGGTCGCCGCGCGGTTGCCGGCGAGCAGGCGTCCCGCGGTGCGGAATGCCCTTCGCAGCACGCCCTCGGCGAGTTCCGTGGCCATGCGTGATTGTAGTCCACCTGCCCTGGAGGGTGGCCGCGACGCCGGATCCGGGAGTGCGGGAGAATGCACGCGGCGAGCCGGCGCTAAGGCACCCGGAGATGGAGCAGGGAGCCGAGGACGTCGAACGCCTCCACCCAGGTCTGGGCGATGCGATCTCCCCTCCCGGCGAGGTCACGCCGTGAGACGTAGGCGGAGTCGCGCAAGGGGTAGACGGTGTTCTGCAGCGACCACAGGTCCACCTCGAAGGGGAGAGTCACGGCCAGGCCGGTGGCGCCGACGAGGTGGCGAAGGAGCTCGATGTTGTCGGGCTGGCCAGCGAGCTGTGCGCCCATTCGGGCCAGCGTCCCCTGGATCGCGAAGGCGAGGCCGGTGCCGTCGAGAGGGACGCCGTAGGTCTCGGCACCGTCGAGCAGCCCCTTGATCCTGTCGAGGTTGAGGGGAGCGGCGCCGAGCTCCCGCAGGAGGCGTGAGTTGAGCACCACTTCGGCTGCGCTGCGCAGGGCCCGCGGCAGAGGCGCGTGGAGGCTGGCCAGGAAGTTCATCAGGGGGGCGTGCTGATCGAACAGCTGGCCATAGGCGAGCTCGGCTTCGGCGAGACCCGAGGCGAGGATGGTGTCGAGGACGCGCCGTTGCTCGTCGCGGAAGAGCGAGGCCAGCGAGTAGGTCAGGCCCGCGAAGCGGCGGTCGAGCAGGCGGATCACGGCAGGAATGTCGGCCCTGGCGAACGCCTCGCGGGCCTCGCGGACCAGCGAGCCGTAGGCGTCGGGAGCCAGATCGGCGACGCCCGCCGACAGGTTGTGGTCGCCGAAGTGGAGCGCGGCGTAGGCCAGGGTGGTCTGCTCCAGCGTGATCTGCGAGGTGACCCGCAGCCGGCCCACGCCGAGGCGAAGCCGCCCGGCCTCGAGACGGTGCCGGTCCTCGTGCTCGACCCCGTAGCAGAACACCTGTTGACGGTTGCCGCTCCCGTCGAAGAGGGTGCTGATCGCGACGTGGGCGCCGACGCTGCGGAGGTCGAGCAGGGCCGGACGGACGAGTCGCTCGTAGACCACGCGGCCGTTGCCCAGGTCGGGCCGGTTGCTCGGCGCGTGCTCGAGCAACGCGAGGAAGCCGGGCTCGCGATCGCCGCCGGAGAGCTCCTTCGCGAGCTGGAGCGCGCGCGCGGCGTACTGCATGATCTGGACGGTCTCGATGCCGGAGAGCTCGTCGAAGAACCATCCGCAGCTCGTGTACATGAGCATGAGATGGCGCTCCATCTCGAGGTGCTTGAGCGCCGCCGTCCGCTCCGCGAGGGAGAAAGGCCGGAGCTGGTGGCGCTCGAAGAACGACCGCAGCGACTCCGGCGAACGGTCGAGCACGACGGCGATGTAGTCGTCGCGCGCAGCCGCTGGGCTACGGAAGAGCGCCTGGCCGAGCGCGCTGGAGTCGGCACGGAGAGCGTCGCAAAGCCAGTCGAGAGCTTCGCGGAGCGGTCGCCGCCACGCCTGGTTCCAGCTCGGGTGGCCGCCGGAGTTGCAGCCGCAGTCGGAGCGCCACCGCTCGATCCCGTGCGGGCAGCTCCACGAGGTGCCGGGCACGATCTCGGTCTCGTGGGTGGGAGGGTGCTGTTCGAGGAAGGCACCGTAGTTGGTCAGCTGCGCGAGCCCCTTGGACTCGATGTACTCGAGCGCGTAGGCAAGCGCCATCTCCCCGAAGCGGTGATGATGCCCGTACGTCTCCCCGTCGGTGGCGATGTGCACGAGCTGTGCCCACGGACGGCGGTCGTCGAAGCTCCCGGTCAGCCTGTCGGCGAGGTTCTCGCCGCGCTCGAGCAGGCGCTCGAACGCGACCGCCCGAGACACCGGTCCGTCGTAGAAGAACACCGCAAGCGACCGGCCCGAGGGCAGCCGCACGACGTACGGCATGGTGGGGTCGATCCGCCCGCCGCCCACGTCCTCCCAGTTCCTCGCCCCGAGCCGTCGCACCCGCCCGGCCTGGTGGGGCGCCAGCACGGTGAAGCGCACTCCGGCCTCGGCGAGGAGTTCGAGAGTCTCCACGTCGACGGCGGTCTCCGGCAGCCACATCCCTTCGGGGTCGCGCTCGAAGCGGTGGCGGAAGTCGCGTATGCCCCAGGCGATCTGCGTGGCCCTGTCGGGCCGGCTCGCGAGGGGAAGGATCGTGTGGTTGTACGCTTGCGCGAGCGCCGAGCCGTGGCCGGCGAACCGCTTCCGGCTCTCGAGGTCGGCGGCGAGGATCGCAGCGTAGGTGGCGGGAGCCTCGCGCTCCAGCCACGCGAGCAGCGTCGGCCCGACGTTGAAGCTGATCCGGGTGTAGTTCGAGGTGATGTGGTCGATTCGTCCGCTCTCGTCGAGGATGCGGGCGGCCGCGTTGGCCGCGTAGCACTCGGTCGTGATGCGCTGGTTCCAGTCGTGGTAGGGAAAGGCGGAGTCCTGCAGCTCCACGGCCTCGAGCCAGGGGTTCTCCCTGGGCGGCTGGTAGAAGTGCGCGTGGATGCAGACGAAGCGGGTCATCGCGCCCGACCTTCGACTCTCAGCTCTCGGCCTGCGAGATGAAGAACACCGCGGCCAGCGGGGGGAGGGTGATCTCGAGCGAGAAGGGCTGACCGTGCCAGGGCTTCCCGCGGGCCTCAACCCCTCCGCCGTTGCCGACGTTGCTCCCACCGTAGATCCCGGCGTCGGAGTTGAGGGCCTCCCGCCAGTGCCCGCCGCGGGGCACGCCCACGCGATAGCCTGAACGGACCACCGGCGTGTAGTTGCACGCCACCAGGATCACGTCAACGGTGCTGCGGCCCCGCCGGATGAAGCTCAGGATGCTCTGATCGGCGTCGTTGCAGTCGATCCAGGCGAAGCCCTCGGGCGCGCAGTCGAGCTCGTGGAGCGCCGGCTGGTTCCGGTACAGCGCGTTGAGGTCGGCGACCCAGCGTCGCATGCCCGAATGCGGCGGCCACTGCAGGAGATCCCAGTCGACATGACCGTCGTGGGCCCACTCCCCCCGCTGGGCGATTTCGTCGCCCATGAAGAGAAGCTTCTTTCCCGGCTGGCCGAACATGTAGCCGAACAGGAGCCTGAGGTTGGCGAACTTCTGCCAGTCGTCACCGGCCATCTTGCCGATCAGCGAACCCTTGCCATGCACCACCTCGTCGTGGGAGAGGGGCAGCACGAAGTTCTCGGTGAAGGCGTAGAGCATCCGGAAGGTGAGCTCGTTGTGGTGGAAGCGGCGGTGGATGGCGTCGCGCGCGAAGTAGGCGAGGGTGTCGTGCATCCACCCCATGTCCCACTTGAGGCTGAACCCCAGCCCGCCGACGTAGGTCGGCCGCGACACCATCGCCCAGGCGGTGGACTCCTCCGCGGTCGTCTGGACGTCCGGGAAGTGGTGGAACACCTCCGTGTTGAATCGGCGCAGGAAGTCAACGGCGTCGAGGTTCTCGTTGCCGCCGTAGCGGTTCGGGATCCACTCGCCGTCCTTGCGGCCGTAGTCGAGGTAGAGCATCGAGGCGACGGCATCGACCCGGAGCCCGTCCGCGTGGTACTTCTCGAGCCAGAAGAGGGCGTTGGAGATCAGGAAGCTGCACACTTCATGCCGGCCGTAGTTGAAGATCATCGAGCCCCACTCGGCGTGAAACCCCTTGCGCGGGTCGGCGTGCTCGTACAGGTGGGTGCCGTCGAAGAACGCGAGGCCGTGGCCGTCGGTGGGGAAGTGCGAGGGCACCCAGTCGAGGATCACCCCGATGCCGTGCTGGTGGAGCACATCGATCAGGTACATCAGGTCCTGTGGCGTCCCGTAGCGCGCCGACGGGGCGAAGTACCCGGTCACCTGATATCCCCAGGAGCCGAAGAACGGGTGCTCCATGACGGGCAGGAACTCGACGTGGGTGAAGCCGGTCTCCTTGACGTAGGCTGCCAGGGCGGGGGCGAGTTCACGGTACGACAGCGAGGTGTAGCCGGCCTCCAGGTTGCGCATCCAGGAGCCGAGGTGGACCTCGTAGATCGAGATCGGGGCGTCGAGGCGGTTGCGAGGTGCGCGGCCCGCCATCCACTCGCCGTCGCCCCAGTCGTAGTCGAGATCCCAGACGATCGATGCGGTCTTTGGCGGCACCTCGGCGAAGATCCCGAGCGGGTCGCTCTTCTCAGCCCGGTATCCGGCAACGGGTGACGCGACGTGGTACTTGTAGAGCGTTCCCTTGCCGAAGCCGGGAATGAAGCCCTCCCAGATGCCAGAGGATCCCCGGGGCCGGAGCGGGTGCCGGCCGGGGTCCCAACCGTTACGGTCGGAGAGCACCGCCACGTAGTCCGCATTCGGGGCCCACACGGCGAACCACGACCCCACCTGACCATCGACGGTGCCCGGGTGCGCGCCGAGCTTCTCCCACAGGCGGAAGTGCGAACCTTCGTTGAAGAGGAAGAGGTCGTCATCGCTGAGCAGCGAGACGCTCGTGGAGAGGGCGTCCTTGGTCATCGCGGCCACCTCGCTTGGCGTCGTACCGCCACGATCGGCAGTCTCCGGTCACCGCGTCCCGGCGGAGCGGCGCTACTCGTCCGGCGCGGACGCACGCTGGCCTCTCCCGGTGAGCGCGATGTGGAGCTGGCCGAGCTGCTCCTCATCCACCGTGTTGGGTGCGTCGGTGAGCAGGCAGTTCCCCGCCGTGGTCTTGGGAAACGCGATGACGTCGCGGATCGAGTCCCGGCCGGCCATCAGCATGACCAGGCGGTCGACACCGAGGGCGATGCCGCCGTGAGGTGGGGCGCCATAGCGGAACGCCTCGAGCAGGAAGCCGAACTTGTGCCGCGCCTCCTGCTCGTGGATGCCGAGGGCGTTGAACACCCGCTGCTGGAGTTGCGGCTCGTGGATGCGGATCGACCCGCCGCCCAGCTCGACACCGTCCATCACGACGTCGTAGGCCCGCGCCCGAACCGCCCCAGGGTCGCTGATCAACTTCTCCACGTCCTCGGGTCGCGGCGAGGTGAAGGGGTGGTGGCTGGCATAGAAGCGGTGAGTCTCCTCGTCCCACTCGAGGAGCGGAAAGTCGGTCACCCACAGGAAGGCGTGACGGTCAGGGCGAACCAGGCCGAGCTGACTCGCCATCTGCAGTCGGAGCGCGCCGAGGGAGGCAAAGACTGTCTTGGGCGCTCCCCCGACCGCGACGAGCAGGTCGTCCGGTCCGACCTCAGCGGCGCGCAGGAACGCCTCGATGCCCGCGTCGCCCAGGGCTTTTCTCGCCGGGGAGCCATAGCCCTCGGAGGTCCTGCGGAACCACACGACACCGGGTGCCCCGTGGGGCTTGACGGCCGCCGACAACTCGTCGAGCTGCTTGCGCGAGAAGCCCGCTCCGCCGGGGATGACCAGACCCTTGACTCGTCCTGTCGCCGCGGCGCGGCTGAGCACGTCGAACTGGCAGGCGCGGGCGACGGCGCCGAGCTCGACCAGCTCCATCCCGAAGCGCAGATCGGGCCGGTCGCTGCCGAAGCGCTCCATGGCCTCGGTCCACGGGAGGCGCGGAAACGGTGCTGGCGGCTCGATCCCGACGAGCGGGAAGATCCGGTGCAGCAGCCCCTCGATCAGGGTATAGATGTCCTCTTCCTCGACGAATGAGGCCTCGACATCGATCTGGGTGAACTCGGGCTGGCGGTCGGCGCGCAGGTCCTCGTCGCGGAAACAGCGCGCGATCTGCACGTAGCGCCCGAGCCCAGCGACCTGGAGGAGTTGCTTGAAGAGCTGCGGTGACTGTGGCAGTGCGTAGAAGGTGCCGGGCGACAGCCGAGAAGGCACCAGGAAGTCGCGGGCGCCCTCCGGCGTCGAACGCGTGAGGATCGGAGTCTCCACCTCGACGAAGCGCATCTCGTGGAAGTACCGCCGGACCTCGAAGACCACCCGGTCGCGCAGGAGCAGGCCCTGCATCATCACGGGCCGTCGCAGGTCGAGGGGACGGTGGCGGAGGCGCAGCTCCTCCGAGGCCTTGACCTCGTCCTCGATCACGAACGGCGGGGTCTCGGCCCGGTTGAGCACGTCGAGCTCAGCGGCGATCACCTCGACCTCGCCGGTCGCCATCTCCGGGTTGACCATGTCGGCGGGCCGCGCCTGGACGGTCCCGACCACCCGGATCACGTCCTCGGAGGACAGGGCAGCCGCGGCCGATTTCAGCGGTTCGTCGGGGCAGAGCACCTGGACCCACCCCTCGCGGTCACGCAGGTCGACGAAGAGGATTCCCCCCAGGTCGCGGCGCCGGCGAACCCAGCCCACGAGCTCGACGCGGCGGCCGACGTCCCTGGCCCGCAGGTCGCCGCAGAACGGCCGCTCCCAGGTTGTCATCTCTCGCCCCGTCATTCGGTCTCCGGCAGCCGTGATTCTAGCAGCGGATGCCGTCGCGGCCCACGGCACCGGTCACCCCTGGGACCCGAGGAGGTTGTATGCTGAGCTACACGCGCGGAGGTGAGCGATGCCCGAAATCCGGCTCAACAAGGTCACCGGGGAGTGGGTGATCATCGCGACGGAGCGGGCCAAGCGTCCGGAGGAGTTTGTCGAGCGCCGGGAAAGGCCGGTGGCCCCGGCGCACTCGCCTACCTGCCCCTTTTGTCCGGGCAACGAGGACAGGACGCCGCCGCAGACCTCCAGCCTGACGGATCGGGATGGGCGGTGGCTGGTTCGCACCGTGCCGAACAAGTTCTCCGCCCTCGTGCCCGAGGGGGCGACCGTGCGACACGACAACGGCATGCGTACCCACCTCTCCGGCGTGGGGCTCCACGAGGTGATCGTCGAGACGCCCTCTCACGACCTCACCACCGCGCTGCTGCCGCCCGAGCAGATCGCCCGTGTCCTCGACGTCTACCGGCAGCGCTCCGCCGCCTTCTACCGCGACCCCCGGATCGAGCATGTCATCGTCTTCAAGAACCACGGTGTGGCGGCGGGCACCTCTCTCGAGCACCCGCACTCCCAGATCGTCGGCATGCCGGTGGTGCCCGGCCAGCTGCGCAGCCGGATCGAGGAGGCGCTCCGCTACTACGGCGATCTCGGCCAGTGTGTGTACTGCCGCGCGCTACGCGAGGAGCTGGCCGACGGTGTCCGGGTGGTGGCGCACAACCCGTCGTTCGTCGCCTTCGTGCCGTACGCGGCACTGTCGCCTTTCCACATGTGGATCTTCCCGCGCAACCACAGCGCCGACTTCGGCAGCGTGACGGACTCGGAGATCGCGGACCTCGCCGCACTTCTCAAGGAGGTCCTCCTCCGCCTTTATCGCGGTCTCGAGGACCCCGACTTCAACTACGTGATCCGCTCGCTGTCCCCCTCCGAGGCCTCGGTGCGGTACTTCCACTGGTACCTCTCGCTGGTCCCTCGCGTGACGCGCTCGGCCGGCTTCGAGCTGGGCAC
>JBLMXF010000029.1:0-21082 GCA_050257595.1 Acidobacteriota bacterium
TGCTCGGCGAGCACGGCAGCGGCGTGGGCGAGGTGGTGCTGGATGGAGACCAGCCTGGCGGCGCGCTCTTCGGCGAGCCGCTCGCCGAGGAGCGTGCTCGCGTAGTCGGGGTGGGCGTCCACCGCGATGACGGCGGCGCGCGCCTCGAGGAACTCCTCGAGGCCGTCGATCACCTCCGCGAGGAACGCGCGTGCGCTCTCGGAGTCGAGGTCGCCGACATGCTGGGAGAGGAACGCCTCGCCACCGACGGCGAGGCAGGCGGTGGCCTGCAGGAACGGCCCCATCGCGAGGACCGACCGCAGGGCCGGCTCGGGCAGCGGCAGCGGCTCCGGCACGTAGCCGCGCGCCCTGCGAACCACGGCCGGGCCGCGGTCGGCGCTGCGCACCACCGAGTCGTCGGCCCGCCGCACCACATCGCGGTCGTGGAGCAGCCAGGCGTCGGCGATGCCGGCGAGGCGCGCCACCGCTTCGCGGTTGCCACGACAGATCGGCTCGTCGGTGGCGTTGCCCGAGGTCATCACCAGCGCCGGCACCTCCAGGCCGCGGAGCAGTTCGACGTGGAGGGGCGTGGTGGGCAGCAGGACGCCGAGGTCGTCGAGCCCGGGCGCAACGGCCCGGCTCACCGGCGCCTCGGGACGCCGCGGCGCCAGCACGACCGGCGCCCGGGCCGAGACGAGCAGCGTCTCGTCGGCCGGCCGCAGGCGGACCAGCCGGCGCGCCCACTCGAGGTCCGCGACCATCACCGCGAACGGCTTGGCCGGACGGCGTTTGCGTTCGCGCAGGCGCGCCACTGCCCGGTCGTCGTCGGCACGACACGCGAGCTGGAATCCGCCCATCCCCTTCACGGCCACGATCTCGCCGCGCGTCAACGCCACCCGCGCCGCCGCGATCGCGTCCTCCCCCTGCGGACAGCGCGCATCGCCGGACCCCGGACCCCTGCTCCCGGGCCCCGGTCTTTCCAGCCACACCCTCGGCCCGCACACCGGACAGCACACCGGTTCGGCGTGGAAGCGGCGGTCGGCCGGATCCTCGTACTCGCGCCGGCATGCCGGACAGAGCGGGAAGCAGGCCATCGAGGTGCGCTCGCGGTCGTAGGGGAGGCTCTCGACCAGGGTGAAACGCGGCCCGCAGTTGGTGCAGGTGGTGAACGGGTAATGGAAGCGACGGTCGTCCGCGCGCTCCATCTCGGCCCGGCAGTCGGGGCACAGGGCGGTGTCGGGCGGCACCAGCGCCCGCTCGCGCGGTCCGGCCGTGGAGACGAGGACGGCGAAATCGGTCTCACCCGCCGACGCGATCGGCGCCTCGTCCCAGCTCTCCAGCCGGGCGAGGGGCGGCAGCGAGAGCGGCAGGCGCCGGCGAAAGTCCGCCACGGCGGACGCCTCGCCCTCGATCTCGATGACCACCCCCTCGGGGCCGTTGCGTACCCAACCCGCCAGGCCGAGCGCGGTGGCGAGCCGGTGGACGGCGGGGCGGAAACCGACGCCCTGGACGGTGCCGCGGCAGGTGATCCGTCGCCGCTCGCGCTCCGCCGCCACGGTCACCGAGCCGCCGCCCGCTTGGTCTCGAGGCGCTCCTCGAGGAGGGTGCACCAGCCACCGATGCCGTCCCCGGTGCGCGCCGAGGTGACGAGGAAGCTTGCCTTTGGGTTGAGGGACGCGATCTGCTGGCGGACCGCCTCGAGGTCGAAGGTGACATGCGGCAGCAGGTCGGCCTTGGTGATCACCGTGATCGCCGCCTTGGCGAAGATGGCCGGGTACTTGAACGGCTTGTCGTCGCCCTCGGCGACCGACAGCACGGCGACCTTGAAGTCCTCGCCGAGGTCGTAGGAGGTCGGGCAGATGAGGTTGCCGACGTTCTCGATGAAGAGGATGTCCACGGTCGGGAACCGCGCGTCGCCGATCGCCTTGTCCACCTGGCGGGCGTCGAGGTGGCAGGCGCCGCCGGTCAGGATCTGAAACGCCGGCACGCCGGTGGCACGAAGACGGTCGGCGTCCCTCTCGGTCGCGATGTCGCCCTCGATCACGGCCACGCGGTGACGCCCTCCGAATGCCTGGACCGTGGCTTCCAGCAGCGTGGTCTTCCCCGAGCCCGGCGACGAGATCAGGTTGGGCACCAGGGTGCCGCTCGATGCGAAGCCCTCCCGGAGCTGGCGCGCGGCTTGCTCGTTGGCCTCCAGGATCCGTTTGCGGACATCCACGCTCTCAGTCATTCGCGACATCCTCCTCGGCGGCCGGCACGAAGGCGACCTGCAGGACGTCGAGCTCGTCGCCCCCCTCGATCGCCAGAGCCTGGCCGCACGCCGGGCACAAACGCAGCCACGACCCGGCCGCTCGCTCGGCCTGCTGGCCGCACGACGGACAGTGCTGGACCGCCGGGTGCCACTCGACCTCGAGTCGGGCACCGGCGTCTGGCCCGCCGCCGACCACGGCCTCCCAGGCATAGACGAGCAGGTCGGGCTCGACGGCGGAGAGCTCGCCGACCGCGACCTTGACCGTCTCGATCCGGCCGCGACCGTGCTCGGCGACAGCCGCCCGGCTGGTGCGGTAGATCTCGTGGGCGATGGACAGCTCGTGCACGCGCTCGTCCCTCCCGCGGGTCGGCCGGCCGGGGACCCCTGGGGCGCTCGTTCTCGGCCCTGCGCGGCCATGCGCCACCGGTCTTGTCGATCCGCCCAAGCCTCGCTCAGCATACCTCGCACCGGTGCGAAGCGCGAACGGGACGAAGGCGGGACCAGCGACCCTGTCGCAGTGCCCGGCGGCCGACTCCGCGCCGCATCGGTCAGCGAGCACGGTCCGCTAGACTGACGGCAATGATCTCGGTGTACGACGCGAAGCCCCGCTTCCAGGCGTTCCTGCGCCCGTGCCTGGGCCCCCTCGTCCACGCCGGCCTGCGTCCCAATCACGTCACCCTTGCCGCTCTCGTCGGATCGATCGCGATCGGCGGCCTCGTGGCAGCCGGGCATGGGGACCCGCGCATGCTCCTGCTCCTCCCGCCGTGGCTGCTCCTCCGCATGGCACTCAACGCCATCGACGGCATGATGGCCCGCGCCTGGGACCTCGCCACCCCGCTCGGCGCGGTCCTCAACGAGGTCGGCGACGTGCTCTCCGACATCGCGCTCTACCTCCCTCTGGCGGCGGCCGGACCCGGAGCCTCGGTCGCCGTTGTGTGCTTCGTCATTGCCGCTGTGCTTACCGAGTTCGTCGGCGTGGCGGCCGCTGCGGCCGGCGCCAGGAGGCGCTACGACGGCCCGATGGGCAAGAGCGACCGCGCCCTCTGGGTCGGGGCGTTGGCCCTGATAAGCGGCCTCGCCCCGGCGACCATCCGCGTCTGGCCGTGGTTCTTCTCGGCCGCCGCGGCGCTGTGCCTGCTCACGGTCCTGCTCCGCGGGCGGCGTGCCCTCGCCGATCTCGCGCTCGAACGCGGCACCCGGACGGGCTCGGGATGAGCCTCCTGCCCACCGGGCCCTTCACGACCTGGCCGCCGGTCGCCCAGATGGGTGCCGTCGTTCTCGCACTCCTCGGCGCGGCCACGGTGGCGTGCCTGCTCCTGCGCTGGCGCCGGCCTCAGCAGGATTGGCGCGAGCTTACCGCCAGGATCCGCTCGTGGTGGGTGATGGCGGCGGTCTTCCTGGCCGCCCTGGGTGCCGGGCTGACGGTGGCCATCGTCCTGTTCGCGGCGCTGTCGTTCTGGTCTCTCAAGGAGTACGTCACCCTGCTCGCCACTCGACCGGCGGACCACAAGGCGCTGTTTGTCGCGTTCCTGGCCATCCCCGTCCAGTACTGGCTCGTCTACCTCGGCTGGTACGGGATGTTCATCATCCTGGTGCCGGTGTGGATGTTCCTCGTGCTGCCGGTGCTCCTGGTGCTGGCCGCCGATCCGCGCGGGTTCGTCGCCTCGGTCTCCCAACTCCACTGGGGCGTGATGGCGTTCGTGTTCGGCCTCTCCCATATTGCGTTCCTGCTCCGCCTCACCCCGCGGCCGGAGGCGTCGTTCGACGGCCGTGGCCTGATCCTCTTCCTGGTCTTCGTCACCGAGATGAGCGACGTGTTCCAGTATGTCTGGGGCAAGCTGCTCGGGCGGCACCGGATCCTCCCCGTGATCAGCCCCAACAAGACCTGGGAGGGGTTCGTCGGCGGGGTCCTGTCGGTGACCGCTCTGGCGCTCCCGGTGCGCTT
Organism: Acidobacteriota bacterium; assembly: GCA_050257595.1. Lineage (GTDB taxonomy): Bacteria > Acidobacteriota > Thermoanaerobaculia > Thermoanaerobaculales > Thermoanaerobaculaceae > JBLMXF01. The sequence goes on from JBLMXF010000029.1 coordinate 4,176, forward strand.
CCTCACACCGTTCTCGACCGCCGAGACGCTTGGGGTCACGCTCCTGGTCGCGGTGGCAGGCTTCTGCGGAGGCGCGGTGATGTCGGCCGTCAAACGGGACTTCGGCGTCAAGGACTTCGGCGTCGCCATTCCCGGCCATGGCGGGATGATCGACCGCGTCGACTCGCTGTGCTTTGCCGCGCCGGTGTTCTTCCACTACGTCCGCTACGTGTGGAGCTAGGCATGGAGGTGCGCCGGACCGGCCGGCTGCGCGCTCTCGTCCAGGCTGCGTTCTTCCTGTTGGTCGTGAGGCCGTTCATGGCCATGTTCATCGGCCTGCGGGTCCGTGGCCGCCAGCACCTTCCGCCGGGCGATCCTTTCCTGCTGATCGCCAACCACTCCAGCCACCTCGACACGCTCGCGCTGCTCAGCCTGTTCCCGCTCCGCAGGCTGGCCTGCATTCGCCCCGTCGCGGCGGCCGACTATTTCGAGCGGACCCGAACCCGGGCGTTCGTCTCCCGACTCCTGTTCAACATCCTGCCGATCGACCGGCAGCCGCTGGGGCGCCGCGCCGATCCTCTCTCGCGGATGGGCGAGGCCTTGACCGCCGGGGACTCGCTCCTCCTCTTCCCGGAGGGGACGCGGGGCAGGGGCGATCTCGTCGCTCCGTTCCATCACGGCGTGGCGGCATTGCTCGAGCGCCTTCCCGACCTCGTCGTCCATCCGGCGTACCTTCGGAACCTGGGGCGCTCGCTTCCCAAGGGCGAGCTCCTTCCGGTGCCGTTCTTCTGCGAGGTCGTGCTCGGCCCACCGGTGCGGCCCGAAGGCGATCGCTCGGCGGTGGCCGCCGCCTTGCGTGACGCCGTGGTCGCCCTGGCTGTCGAGCCGTCGGGCACCGCGGGCGGTCCCGCCAAACCGTCGGCCGTGTGATCGGCGCGCTCGACCGTGCGCCTCATGCCTGCCCGAGGAGCCGCACGAAGGTCGCGACCACGCGGGGGTCGAACATACGACCGGCGTGATCCCGCAGATACTGGAGCACCTCGTCCCTGGGCCAGGCCGCCCGGTAAGGCCGGTCCGAGCACAGGGCGTCCCATGTATCGACGACGGCGAACACTCGTGCCGCCAACGGAATCGCCTCGCCCTGCAACCCCCGCGGGTAGCCGCGGCCGTCCCAGCGCTCGTGGTGGCAGTGGGGGATGGCGATCGCCGGCCGCAGGTAGGCGATCGGCTCGAGGAGGTCGTGAGCGTAGACGGTGTGGCGCCGCATGATCGCCCACTCCTCGTCGTTGAGCTGGCCGGGCTTGAACAGGATGCTGTCCGGGATCGCGACCTTGCCGATGTCGTGCAGCAGAGCCCCGCGCCGGAGGTGGACGAGGTCCTCGTCGCTCATGCCGATCTCGCGCCCGAGCCGCATCGTCATCTCGGTCACCCGCAGGGTATGCCCCTGGGTCTCGCGGTCGCGCAGCTCGAGGGCGCGTGACCACCCCTCGAGGGTGGTGTCGTAGGCGGCCGCGAGCTCCTTGTTGGTGCGCCTGATCCCGTCGAGCAGCGAGACGTTGTCGATGGCGATCGCGGCCTGGCCGGCGAGCGCTTCCAGGAACCCGGCCCAGCGGCCGTCCGAGTCGATGGGCGCATTGTGGAAGACCTCGAGCACCCCGTTGACCTCACCCTTGGCCATCAGCGGGGCTGCCAGGTAGGTCACGAAGCCCTCCATGCGCATAAACCCCGAGAGTGAGAAGCCCGCCGGGCTGTGGTCCAGCTCGAGCACCGCGAAGGTGCGGCGCTGCCGCATCACGTGACCGGCGAAGCTCTCGGCCAGGGGAATCCGGATCGAGCGGTACACATCGGACCGGAACCCGCGTCCCGCCGCGAAGGTAAGCATCGTCTGGTCGGCGTCGAGGACCAGGATGCCGGCCGCCGCCACACCGAGCTGGGCGATCAGCTCGTCGATGATCAGGCCGAGTGTGACCGGCAGGTCGACATTGGCCGCGATCGACGCGTCGATTCTGCGCAGGATGGCGAGTCGCTCGAGCTGCCGGTGAACCTCGGACTCCGCCCGCTTGCGTTCCGAGATGTCGCGGATGGCGGTCACCCGCGTCGCGCGGCCGGCGTAGGGTAGCTCGCGCGTGCGAGCCTCGACCGGAAAGACGGAGGCGTCCTTGCGCAGGGCGAGGTGCTCATACGGCTCGTCGGAACCGGAACGGATCCGCTCGGCCACGCGATGCCTCGACTCGGGCGCGACGAAGTCGAGCGTCGGCCGCCCGACCATCTCCGCGACCGAGTAGCCGAGCATCTCGGCCATGCGCGAGTTGACGTCGACGGTCCTCCCCTCTTCCGAGAAGCCGATCCCCTCGAACGTGGCCTCCGACAGCGTGCGCAGTCGCTCCTCGTTCTCGCGGAGCGCCTTCACGCCGCGCAACCGTTCGAGTGCGGTGGCCAGCTGGTTGGCGAGCGTCTCGACGACGCGCTGGTCACCCGGAGTGAAAGCGTTGAGCGCCCTGCTCTCCGCGTCGATCACGCCCAGCACCCGGTCGCCGACCTTGAGCGGCACGCACAGCTCCGAGCGCATGTCGGGATCGAGGGCGAGATAGTCCTTGTCGGCAGCCGTGTCCGGCACCAGTCGCGCCACACCGCTCATCGCCACCGAGCCCGTGATCCCGCTACCGAGGGGAATCGTGATCTCGCGGTCCTCCTCGCTGAACGTGTGGTACGAGGGTGTGTAGCGCAGGACTCGGCTCTTCTCATCGAGCAGCATGATCCCGCAGTTGTCGGGGAAGAGAACGTCGCGGATCGCTTCCGTGGTGCGCGCGGTGAGGGATTCCTCGTCGTGCGCCTCGACCGCGATCGCCGCGGCGGCACTGAGCAGGGTCAGTTCCCGCAGCTTGCCGCGGATCTCCGCCTCAGCCCGCTTGCGCTCGCCGATGTCGCGGGTGGTCAGCACCAGTCCCATGATGCCCGGATGGGTCAGGAGGTTGGCACCGACCGACTCGAGGTGTGCCCAGGTCCCGTCGGACCGGCGGAACCTGAACTCCGTCGGGATCCCGGTGTTGACGCCCTCGGCGACACGTGCCAGCCCGGCGCGGACCCTATCGGCATCCTGCGGGTGGACGAAGTCGATGGGGTGCCGGCCGAGCAGCCCGTCGGGCCCGTACCCGAGCAACCGCTCGACGGCCGGACTCTGGTAGGTAATCCGCCCTTCGGCGTCGTGGATCGTGATGAGGTCGTGCGAATTCTGCACCAGCGCGCGAAACCGCTCCTCACTCCGCTGCAGGGCGTCCTCCGCCTCGGCCCGCTCGGTCACGTCGATCACCGACACGAAGACCTTGGCCCACGATCCCTCGAAGCCAGGCGCGAGGGCAAGCTGGTAGGAGGCCTTGATCGGTTCGCCGGTCAGGCGCACGAGGTTGGCCTCGCCGCCGAACGAGGTCCGACCGGAGGCGAGGGCGACCAGCTCCGCCCGGAACGAGGCGAAGGTGCCCTCGCCGAAGATCGCGCGGATTCCGTCGATCAGCTCCTCCTTCCCCGCCACGCCGAACAGCGTCAGCGTCGCGTGGTTCACATCGACGATCCTCACCGCACGCGCGCACCGCACCACCAGGTCGGGGTGGGCCTGGAGAAACGCCTCCAAGTCGCCGCGCGCCGCCGGGTCGAGCTCGTCGAGGAGCTGCTTGGCTCCGGAGAAGTCCTCCTCCCACAACGAAATCGGCGAATCCAGGAAGAGGCTGCGGTAGCGGCTCTCGCTCTCGCGCAGCGCGGCTGCCGCCCGCTTGCGCTCGCCGACTTCGGACGCGAGCTCGACGTTGGCCTGGGCGAGCTGCTCCGTGCGCTCCCTGATCCTGTCCTCCAGCTCGTCACGGGCCCGACGGAGCCCGTCGTTGAGGCGCTCGTTCTCCTTCAGGCCCACGAGCTGGCGGCCCAGCGCCACCCCGACCATCGCCACCACTCCGGCCGCAGCGACCGCCGAGAAGCCGCCGGGGTACCGGTCCAGGAGAACCACCCACGCGCCCAACAGACAGCCGAACGCGAGGTACAGCGAGGTCCTCTCCGTCGCCACCCGCCAGCGCCGCTCCGGGACGGGCTGCTCGGGCTGACCGAGAAGATCGAGCTGCCGAATCGCCGCCAGCCCGACCAGCAGATGGCTCACCGTCCACCCCAGGGCGGTCCAGAAGGCCAGGCGATGGCGACCCGACAGGACCTGAAAGACGTAGTTTCCGTCGCTCACGATGAGCAACGCCGTGCCGAGGGCCAGGAGGCGGTACATCGGTACCGCGCTCGGGTCGCGTCGCTCGAAGAGGAGGACCAGGAGCGCGTACAGCAGACCGAGGCCGCCCAGAGGGTAGAGGGCGATTACGGCGGCGCGTGGCTGTCCGACCGCCTGGTGGGCGAACAGGCGCGTCGCCAGCAGGGTCCACAGGATGACACCCGCCGCCAGGACCACGATCGCCATGTCGAGCAGGAGTCTCAAGCGCTCGCTCGGACTGAGCGGGCGGGCCGGGAAGCTCAGCACGCCGATCAGGAACAAGGGGTAGAAGAGGAGATAGGCCCCATGCAACAGATAGCTCGCCGGCGGCTGGTGGAGGCTCACCCCCAACGCGACCCCGAGGAAGTCGGCGAGCGCATACGCCAGGTAGGCCAGGCCGATGATGCCCCACGCCCGTGCCAGCCGATGGCCCGCCACGCGGCAGCGCCTCGACACCCACAACAGCGCCGCCGCCACGGCGAGAGACGTGCCGAGCCCCAACCAGCTCGCGAACCTCTCGCCGGTCGCCGGACTCGCGAGAAGCGCGGTGGCGAGGTATGCGAGCACAATGGCTGCCGCTCCGATGAGCGACACGCGCCATGGCGTCGTGCCCGTGCGGCGCATCGAGACGTTTCCCAGGATCTCGGCCACCTTCAGGTAAGGATATACCAGCTATGGGGTTCTGACCGCTGGCCGGAGACGGACCGCGGCCCGAAGAGGAGAGGCCTCGTTCCCGCGCGCGCGGACGCTGCGCTGCCGTCGCGGCGGTCCGCGGCCCAGCTCTCGGCTCGCGCGCGGGGAGCAGTGAGGATTCGCTGACAGTTGTAAGATGAACGTCAGAGATGAGCCTGCCTCGGATCGTGATCACCGGCGCGTCGGGATTCATCGGGCGACATCTTCTCGATGCCATCAAGGAGCGTTTCGAAATCGTCGCGATGGGGCGCCGGTCGCAGCGCAAGTGCGGCGCGCCCATCCATCCCAACATCACCTGGCACCAGGTGGACATCGGGGACTGCCGCCCGCTCACCGAGATCTTCCACGGGATCCGCGACTCCGGTGGGGCCGACGCGGTCGTGCACCTGGCGGCGCACTACGACTTCACGGGAGACGAGGACCCCGAGTACTGGCGCACCAACGTCGAGGGCCTCAGGAACGTGCTCGAGCTCTCACGCGGCCTCGGCCTGCGCCGCTTCGTCTTTGCGAGCTCGCTGGCGGCCTGCCAGTTCCCGGCGCCCGGCCAGGCGATCACCGAGAGCAGCCCACCCGACGGCGAGCACATTTACGCGGTCACCAAGCGACTCGGCGAGCAGATGCTGGGGGAGTTCTCGGGCGACTTCCCGTCCGTCATCGTGCGTTTTGCGGCGCTCTTCTCGGACTGGTGCGAGTACGCACCCCTGTTCATGTTCCTCGAGACCTGGCTGTCGCGCGCCTGGAACGCCCGCCTGCTGGCCGGAAAGGGCCTCTCCGCGGTCCCGTACATGCACGTGCGCGACGCCTCGTCCTTCCTCACCCGAGTGCTCGATCGCATCGATGACTTGTCCCCGGGCGAGATCTTGAGCGCGAGCCCGGACGGCGCGGTCAACCACAAGGAGCTCTTCGAGGCCGCGGCCCTGTCCTACTCCGGCCGGCGGCGGAAGCCGATCTTCCTCCCCAAGATCGTGTGCCGGTACGGGCTGTGGGCCCGTGACGTCACCGGACGCCTGCTCGGCGACCGCCCGTTCGAGCGCCCCTGGATGGGCAGGTACATCGACGCGGCGCTCACCATCGACGCCCGCCGGACCCGCCAGCGCCTGGGCTGGGCCCCGCGCGAGCGGCTCGACATCCTGCGCCGCATGCCGTTCTTGATCGAGAACTTCAAGACCGATCCCGTGGAGTGGTACCGCCGCAACCGCGAGGCGATGAAGGAGGTGCGGCTCCGCACGAACCTCCGCATCCACCAGATCGTCGAACTCCACGAGCAGCAGATCCGCGACACCTTCACCGCCCTGCTGGTCGGCTCCGAGCGCCAGACCCACCTGCCCCACTACGAGGCCATCCCGATCGAGGAGCACCAGTGGCACCACCGCCTCATCCTGCGGCACCTGCTCAACGCGATCCGGACACGGGAGAAGGGCGTCTTCCGCTCGTACTGCCGAGATCTCGCCGAACGGCGTCACGCCCAGGGCTTCGACGTCGAGGAGGTGTGCTACGCGGTGGCTTCGCTCAATCAGGCCTGCCTCAAGGTCCTCCGCGAGGACCCGGAATCACAGGGTCTCGAGGACGCGATGCACGACCACATCACGATGACGATCCAGTTCGGCATCGACGAGATCCAGGAGGTCTACGAGCAGCTCCACGGGCAGCCGCCCGCCGCGTCCGCCGGGATGCCCGGCTGAGTCCACTCCCTTGCCGCTGGCGGCTGGATGCCCCCGCCGCCGGTTCGCGTAGCCCCGGCAGCCTGTCCCAGACACTCGCGAGGATCGCTGCGTGCGTCGCCCCCGCACCGCCCGGCCCCGGCGTCGGGACTCAGGCGGTCGCGCGGGAGTGCAGCCGCCTGGCGATCAGGACCGCACCCAGCGCCATCAATCCGTCGCCGATCCCGGAGATCGGGACGAACCACGGTGCTCCGCCGAAGACCGCCGCCCCGAGCAGGAAGACGACCGCGAACGTCTTGGCCGTGACCATCAGGAAGAAGCTCCTCAACCGGCGGTACTCGGCGAGGTAGCCGATCCCGAGGATGAAGTGGAAGATCCCGGCCTGACGGGGGAAGAACGGCTGGGGGATCACCTGCCAGCCCCCGAAACGCAGGGCCCAGTCGGGAACGAAGAAGAGGCCAGCCCCGACCGCGAACGTGTGGAGCGAGACCAGCAGCACGTACCACCACGCCACCGCTTGCCAGTCCACGCTGCGAGGCTGCGCGTCGTCCATTTCTGCCTCCCTGCGGACCGTGGGACTCAGGCGCCCGGTGGCCGCTCCCACCAGGGCTCCGGCTCGGCCGGAGCCTCGCGCCGCCGCGCCGGAACGCCGAGACGAGTTAGCTCGTCGACGACCGCACGCTCGACGGCCGGCAGCACCGACCTGAGCTCCGGCCCGAGGCCGAGGCGCGTGTCGACCACCCCGGGGACCACCCCGACCAGGAGTACGTCCGACGGGCCGTCGCCACGAAAGTCGAGCAGCAGGAGCGTCTCCTTCAGTCCCGGGTCGTGCGGTGACAGGCGGGGAGCGGGCGGCGTGGCGAGCAGCTCGTCCTTGCGGTACAGGCGCAGGGTGCCGGGCGGCCCATCCGCCTTGACCGTGTCGACGACGACCAGCGCCCGGGTACCGAGGATGAACGGCGTGAGGTCAAGACCGGGGGTGCCGGCATCGATCACCGACACCCCCGGAGGAAAGTCGTAGTGCGCCTGGAGGAGCTGGACCACGAACGGGCCGAGGGCATCGTCGCCCATGAGGACGTTGCCGAGCCCAAGGACCGCGACCTCGCGTCCCTGCTCGCCCCCAGCACCGGTCGGGACCGACTCCATCTACAGCACTCTAACCCGGGCCAGCTCCTTTCCCTCCGGATCGAGCGTGTGGATCGCGCACGCCAGGCAGGGGTCGAACGAGTGAATGGTGCGCAGAACCTCGAGCGGGCGTTCCGGGTCGGCGATCGGGTTCCCGATCAGCGAGGCCTCGTACGGGCCCTTTTGCCCCTTCTCGTCGCGCGGGCCTGCGTTCCATGTCGAGGGCACGACCGCCTGGTAGTTGGCGATCTTGCCGTCGCGGATCACCACCCAGTGCGAGAGGGCACCGCGCGGCGCCTCGTGGAACCCGAAGCCACGCACCTCACCGCTCGGAAACACCGGCTGGACGAAGATCTCGTGATCCCCCTTGCCGATGTTCTCGGCGAGCAGGCCCCAGTGCTTGAGCGCGATGTCGCTGAACACCGCCGCGCGCACGGCCCTCGCGGCGTGTCGGCCGATGGTCGAGTGCAGCGCGGCCGGTCCCACCTTGGTCCCCGCGACGGCGGAGACCTTCTCCAGGGCCAGGTCGACGTACTTCTTGATCCGCTCGTCGCCGAGCGCATAGCCGACCAGCATCTGGGCGAGCGGCCCGACCTGCATCGCACGGCCCTGGAAACGCGGCGCCTTGACCCACGAGTACTTGCCGTCGTCGCTCCACTCGGTGTAGTGCGGGACGGTGTCCTCCTCCCACGGGTGGCGGTTCCAGTCGCCGTCGTACCAGGAGTGGGCGATCGCCTCGGTCACGTTGTCGCGGAAGTAGGGATCCTGGAAAGAGGTGATCGCCTTGGCGGTGGCCAGGTTGCCGTCGAAGATCGTGCCGCCCGGCATGTCGAAGCTGGTGCCCTTGGTGTCGAGCGGGAAGTCCGGAACGGCGAGGTAGTTGGTCACCCCCGACCCGTACGCGGTCCAGTTGGCGTACAGGGCGCCCACGGCGGCCACATCGACCAGGTAGACCTGCTGGACGAAGGTCTGGACCTCGTCGAGGAGGTCCTTGATCATGAACAGCTTCTCCATGTTCAAGGCAGCCTGATTGTCGAGGTTGATGGCGTTGGCGACGCCGCCGACCGCGAAGTTCTGGATGTTGGGTGTCTTCCCCCCGAGCACGGCCACGACCTTGTTGGCCTTCTGCTGGTACTCGAGGGCCTGGAGGTAGTGCGCGACCGCGAGCAGGTTGACCTCGGGCGGCAGCTTCATCGCGGGGTGGCCCCAGTAGCCGTTGGTGAATGGCCCCAGCTGTCCCCGCTGTACGAACGCCGTCAGCTTGTCCTTGACCGCCTCCATCTCGCGGCGGCTGTTGTGCGGCCACGGGGAAAGGGTCTCGCCCAGGGCCGAGGCCTTCGCCGGATCGGCCTTGAGTGCCGACACCACGTCGACCCAGTCGAGCGCCGAGAGATGGTAGAAGTGCACGATGTGGTCGTGGAGGCCGTGGGCGGCCATGATGATGTTGCGGATGTACTGCGCGTTGATCGGGATCTCCATGTTGAGTGCGTTCTCGACGGCACGCACGGAGGCAACCGCGTGAACGGTCGTGCACACGCCGCAGAAGCGCTGGGTGAACAGCCAGGCGTCCCGCGGGTCGCGACCCTTGAGGATGGTCTCGATGCCTCGGAACATCTGGCCGGAGGACCAGGAGTTCTTGACGGAGCCGCCATCCACCTCCACGTCGATGCGCAGGTGTCCCTCGATGCGGGTGATGGGGTCGACGGTGATTCGCTTGCTCATGAGGCTCTCCTTACGCTCGCAGAGGCCGAAGGCGCGCCGGCCAGGATTGGGAACGTCTTGACAACGGCGATGTAGATCGCAACCTCCGCGGCGATGATCCCCAGCGTGATGAGGAGCTCGGGAAGAGCCGGGAAGTACGAGTAATTCGCGCCCGGGTTGAAGGCGATCAGGTAGGTGTTCACGCGATGGAATGCGGTCCCGAGGAAGAGGATGATGGCCCCGCGCACCTGCCACGACGCCTGGTTGCGGCGCGCTGTCAGCAGGATCCCGGCTCCCAGAACGAGCAGGCCGACCTCGAAGAGGAACGCGATACCGGCACCGCTCGCGAGGTAGTGCAGCTTGCCGGCGATGGCGACCTCGCCGACCCGGAAGACCGCCCAGCCAAGCGCCACCCACGCGGCCACGTAGGAGAGAGAAGCCAGCATTGCCGTTTCACGCTTCCTGCCGAAGGCGACCGACGAGAACGTCGCCTCGAGCACGACGACCGCGAACCCCATGATGATGGCGTTGACCAGGAACAGCAGCGGCAGCCAGGGCGTGAACCACAGCGGGTTCATGCGCGGGCCGGGGAGCAGCATCATGGTGCCGAGCGACGACTGGTGCATGGTCGGGAGCAGGAGTCCGAGGGCGAGGAGCCACACGAAGTTCTTCTCGACGAACTTCAGTCCGCCCGTCGCGAACCTGCGCGCGCCCGAGGAGGCGCCGTCGCGCCACTTCTCGAACAGCGCGGGAGACAGCTCGATCATCAGTACCAGCGTGTAGGCTGCGACACAGAGCGCGACCTCGAGCTGCGGCGAGTGGGACCACCGCCACACGAAGATCGGGACCTTCCACAGCGCCCAGTAACGGCCGAGGTCGATCATCACGGCGATTACCGCGAGGCCGTAGCCGAGCAGACTGGTCAGGACGGCGGCCCGCACCAGGGGGTGGTACTGACCCTTGTTGAGGATGTAGACGAGGAGCCCGACCGCGTAGCCGCCGCACCCGATCGCGGTGCCGACCACGACGTCGATGGCGATCCAGATCCCCCAGGGGTAGCCATTGCTCAGGTTGCTGACGCTGCCGATGCCGTTGACGAAGCGGTACAGCGCGACCAGTGCGCCGACCGCAGCAACGGCCAGCAGGATCATGAAGGGGCGGGTCATGAGCTTGCCGCCCACCGGGGCATGGACTTCGGCGTGCGCGCTCATGACTTCTTCCCCCCTTCCTTGGTCGCCACCTCGTCGGCGCGCCGGTTCCGGTAGATGACCGCCGCCAGGACGGCGAACAGCCCCACCGGCGCCGCGAACGGCACCTTGTAGTAGATCCCCTCCTGGACCGCATAGGCGGTCTCGGGAACCGGGCGGTCGCCGACCGCCGGCAGGCCGAGCTTGTCGAAGGGCACCTGCGAGAGGTAGAGCACCTGGGTGCCACCCGCATCGGTCTCGCCATAGGCGCGGTCCTGGTAGTACAAACCCGGCGAGGCCACGATGCGCCGCTTCGCCTCGGCGAGGAGCTCGTCGAACCGGCCGTAGATCACGGCCTGGCGCGGGCACACCTCACAGCATGCCGGTCCTTCGCCCTTGGGGTAGCGCGTGAAGCCGCCGGGCCCCTTGACCGCGGCGTCCTTGACGCGGTGCCGGCACAGCTCGCACTTGACGATCTTGGCGTTAGCCCTCTCGAACTGGAACTTGGGGATGTTGAAGGCGCACGCCATCATGCAGTACCGGCAGCCGACACAGTAGGCGGGATCGTAGCCCACCACCCCGGTCACCGGGTCTTTCTTGAGCGAGTGGAGCATGCAGGCGCTCGCGCACGCCGGATCCACGCAGTGCATGCACTGCGCCTTCATGTAGGATGTCCGGTCGCCCTCGCGGTACAGCTTGATGATGTTCTTCGTGTTGGCGTTGAGGTCCTCGGGCGCATCGTAGAGGCTGGAGTAGGTCCGATCGGGCGGCAGGTCGTTGGCCTGCTTGCACGCGACGACGCACGTCTTGCAGCCGATGCACAGGGTGGTGTCGTAGAGCATCCCCATGGCATCCGGCGGGGGCTGCTGGCGCTCGCGCGCGGCGACCGGGGCGGCTCCCAGCGTGGTGGCGACGCCTCCAACGACCAGGTTCTTGACCAGGGAGCGTCGGTCGAGGGCCATCTCACTCCCCCTTGTCTGGCGACGAGCCCTTCGCCTTGTCCGCGCTCTCGAGCTTCTTCGCCGCCATGAAGCCGCCCCCGATCAGCGCGCCCCCGACTAGTCCCGCCACACCCGCGGCAACGGCACCGACGTGCCCCTGCTCGGCGTGGATCGGCGGGTAGGTGTCGGGTGGCGTCGGATGGTCGATCTGCACCGTCGTGTGGGTCGGCACCTGCCACAGCATGGCCTGCTCGGTGCAGCCGATGCACGGATGGCCGATGCCGATCGGCCACGCGCCGATCACCTCGCCGAAGTTCTTCAACGAGCAGTTGGCGTGAGTGACGGGACCCTTGCAACCCAGCTTGTAGAGGCACCATCCGTTGCGGGCGCCTTCGTCGCCGAACTTCTCCGCGAACCGGCCGGCGTCGAAGTGCGGGCGGCGCGGGCAGTCCTCGTGGATCACCCGGCCGTAGGCGAACTTCGGCCGCGCCTTGTCATCGAGCGCCGGCAGGGTACCGTACGTGACGTACTGCAGCACGGTGCCGAGGAAGTTGTACGGGTTGGCCGGGCAGCCGGGGATGGTGACCACCGTCTTGCCCTCGAGGATCTGCGGGGCGCCCTTAGCCCCGGTCGGGTTGGGGTCCGCCGACGGGATGCCCCCCCACGACGCGCAAGAACCGATGGCGATGATCGCGCCAGCCTTGCCGCCGACATCGTTGAGGATGTCGACCGCGGTCCGCCCGCCGATCTTGCAGTAGATCCCGTTGTCCTTGGTCGGGATTGCGCCTTCGACGACGCACACGTACTTGCCGGCGTTGGCTGCCATGGCGCTCTTGAGTGCATCCTCGACCTGATAGCCGGCGGCAGCGGCGAGCGTCTCGCAGTAATCGAGCGAGATCAGGTCGAGGATGAGCTCGGCCAGCGCCGGGTGCGCCGTGCGCAAGAGCGACTCCGTGCACCCCGTACACTCCTGGAAGTGGAGCCAGATCACCGACGGCTTGAGGCCTGCCGCGGCGGCCTCGGCCCACTTCAGGCCGACGGACGCCGGCAGGCCCACCGACGCGGCCGCCATCACGCAAATCTTGACGAAGTCGCGCCGGTCGACGCCGTGCTCTGGTTCCCCAACGACACGCCGTGGACTCTCTCCCATAGCTCCCTCCAGTTCGCGGACAAACTGGTTAGTATCACTAGTGAAATCTCCTCTATTTGTCAAGCGTCGCGAGTTTGAGCGCAACGATGAGACAGCGCCCCACGATCATTCGCCCTGCCTGATCTTTATGTTGTGGAATCAGTGTTTTGAGGTTACTCAGCAGGCCGGGACCGGGATCTCTTCAAGATCCGGTCTTGCACATTTCATGAGATTCTGACGACAATATATGGTTTGAAAATATGTCCTCTCTTGGTCACGGAACGTTATCATCCGGACATCCATGCTCTTGTGACAATCTGCACAATATTAAGTTCCTTGTGAGAGTTTGCACGATACGCAGAAGACCATGGCAAACAGACTTCATAAAGTGAACGATCATTCATGAAATGTCGGAGGGCCGCGACTTCTCTTCGATCATCCTCACGGATGTTCAATCCGCTCGCCGGGATTCCGCGACAATGATTTCCGGCACACTATCCGGACGGTGATCCGCGTGCCCTCGCCCACGGTGCTGGCGATCTCCACACCTCCACCGTGCTGCTCGGCCACGGCCCGTACGATGGCCAGACCGAGGCCGGTCCCGTCGGGCGCCATGTGCCGCGCGTTGGCAGAACGGAAGAACTCGTCGAACACCCGCGGAAGGTCCTCGGCCGGGATGCCGATGCCGGTGTCCCCCACCTCGATCCGGACCTCGTCGCCGGTCCGCTCGCCGCGCACCGTCACCGTGCCGCCCGTCGGCGTGTAACGCAGGGCATTGCCGATCAGGTTACCGAGGAGCTGCTGAAGCGCCCGCCGATCGACCGACACCAGGGCCGGGCTGGTGGGCAGTTCCACGACGACTGCCACTCCCTTGTCGGCAGCCGTGGGCATCGCCTCGTGGACGGCATCGGCGATGAGCGATCCGAGGTCGACCTCCTCCCACTCCGCCATCTCGTGTGCCTCGCGGGCGCGCGCCAGCGCGAGCAGGTCCTCGGTGAGGCGTGCGAGCTCGTCGGCGCGCCGCCGCGCGCGCTCGACCAGCTCTCGTGGCCGTTCCGGCAACTCTCCGGCAAGCCCCTCGAGCACGGCCGACAGCGCGGTCTGGACTGTCGCGAGCGGGCTTCGCAGCTCGTGGGCGACCTTGCGCATGTAGCGTGACTTGGCCTGCTCGATATCGTGGAGTCGGCGGTACGCCTCCTCGAGCCGATCCGCTTTGTCGCCAAGCTGGCGGGAGAGCTGCACCACGTCACGCTCGCGGTTGCGCAGGTGGGCGGCGATGGTGCTGCCCATGTACGCCGACAGGAAGAGAGTGGCGGCGACCACGAACAGCTGTGCCGCGACCAGGGCTGGTTGCCGGTACGCCCCCTCGCGCCACACGCCGTCCAGCGGGAAGTGACGCAGGAACCCGCTCGCCTCCCCCACGGCGACCGCCGCGATCAGCACGACGGCGACGCCGGCCTGCAGATAGGTGGCCCGCCGGGACAGCAGAATCGACGCGATGATGGTGTGGAAGACGAAGAAGAAGACGAACGGGTTCTCGATCCCGCCCGAGAAGTGGAGCAGGAGCGCGAGGGCGAGCAGGTCGATCGCGATCTGACCGTTGGCCAACGCCGCAGCCCGAAGCGTGCGCCCCTCACCCTCCAGCCCCCACAGCGGCCGCGGCACCAGCAGCCGGCTCAGCCGCATGGCCCACCCTCGCGGAGGACCCGGCTCGCTCGAGCGCAGGCGGCGCACGAGCAGGGTCACCACGAGGTTGAAGCCCGCCAACCCGGCCAGGACGAGATAGAGCGGGCCGAGCTCGAGGTGGACCGGGAACAGCCGCCGAGCGATCTCCAGGAAGGCCGCCACCCCGACGACCGCTACCCAGCGGAGCCGGATCAGCCATCCGATCCTTCCGATCAGTTCGGCGGCCGCAGGGGGGACGGCGGACGGGGCCGAGGTTGCGTCCCGCTCATCCGCGCCAGTGACCGTCCCGTGCCGGCTCAACTCTCCGCCGGTGACAGCGCGAGCACGCGCCTCACACGCTCGAGCAGTTCCTTGGGTGCGACCGGCTTGTCCAGAAAGTCCTGCACCGGCAGGAACTCCCCCGCTTGGTAGGTTCCGTCCCCGCTGTCCGGGTAGAAACGCAGCTCGGTCCGCTCGTGGATCGCGGTGAGCATGATGATCGGCACGGCGCGCAGGTCGGGCTCCTTGCGACCGCGAAGCCGCCACACGAAGTGGAATCCCTCAGTCGCGTCCGGCATCATCACGTCGAGGAGGATGAGATCAGGCCTGTCCTGCTCGATACGCGCCATCCCCTCCTCGGCGTCATGCGCGGTGACGACCCGGTAGCCGCCGCTCTCCAGCACGAGGCGCAGCGTAGCGACCAGATCACGGTCGTCATCGACGATGAGGATCTTCGCGTGTTCGGTCATCGCGCCGCCTCTCGGAACGCCGATCGTCCGGCAGCCAACTCCTCGAGCGACTCCTGGGCCAGGCTGACCGGCGCCACCTTCTTGGGGACCAGGCCGAGCGCCAGGGCGACGCCGTAGAGGATCGCCTCCGGTCTGGGCGGACAGCCGGGCACGTAGCAGTCGACTGGCAGAACCTTGTCCGCGCCACCGAGAACATTATAGGTGTCGAACCAGCACCCGCCACCGGTCGCGCAGGAGCCGATGGCAAAGACGAGTTTGGGCGCCGGAACGGCATCGTACAGGCGGCGCAGAGCGGGAGCCACTTGACGCGTGACGGGACCGCACACCAGCAGCGCGTCGGCATGCCGGGGCGAGCCGACCAGCTTGATCCCGAATCGCTCCGCGTCGTAGTACGGCGTGAGGACGTTGATCACCTCGATGTCGCAACCGTTGCACGCGCCCGTGTTCGCGTGATAGACCCAGATCGCCTTCGGGAACGCTTTGCGGCACAGTTTCTCGAGCATCCTCACCTCCCCAGGGTGGCGAGCACGATCGCCGCCCGGTCGAGGAGTGGGTAGACGGCCTGAGGGAAGACGCCGAGGAGGACGCAGAGGCCAGCCAACACGACCATCGGCACCCACATCGTAGGTGGCACCTCGACCACCTCGGCGGTGACCGTCGCGCCGCCGTTCCCCCGTCGCCAGAACACCGCCGACGCCGCACGCAACAGCACGACCATGGTGAGCACGCTGGCTGCCACCGCGACCACCGCGGCCCACCACAGACCCGCACGCGCCAACGCCAGGTAGACGGTCAGCTTGCTCATGAACCCGCCGAGCGGCGGCAGGCCGGCGATCGCCACCGCGCCCACCACGAAACACGCGCTCGTGATCGGCATCTTCTCCGCCAGGCCACCGAGCTGGCTGATCCTGCGCACACCCGTGGCGTAGATGACCGCCCCGATGCACATGAAGAGCAGCGACTTCATCACGGCGTGATTGAGCAGGTGGAACACCCCGCCGTAGCAACCGAGGTACGTCCCGAGCCCGATGCCGGCGACCACGTAACCCATCTGGCTCACCGACGAGTAGGCGAGCAGCCGCTTGAGGTCGTCCTGAGTCAGGGCGACGACGATCCCGAGCAGCATCGTGAAAGCGCCCAGCGCCACAAGGAAGACGGTCAGCTGCGGCCACGCCGGGTAGAAGATGCTCACCGTGCGGGCCAGCGCGTAGACCGCCATCTTGATCATCACGCCGGAGAGCAGCACGCTCATCGGAGTGGGCGCCTCGGCGTGGGCGTCCGGCAGCCACGGGTGGAACGGCGCGATGCCCGCCTTGGTGCCGAAGCCGACGACCAGGAACGCCACTGCGATTACCGCCGTCCCGCTCGGGATGAGGTGGGCCGCGCGCCGCACCTCGCTGATCAGCACCGCCTCCCGGCCCGTCAGCTGCCCGCTGGCCGCTGCTCCTGCGTATACCAGGACGCAGCCGAAGAGCGCGAAGGTGATTCCGATCGTCAGGAGCATGAGGTACTTGTAGCCGGCCTCGAGGGCCCGGCGGTCCCAGTAGAAGGCGACCAGGAGACCGGACGTGAGCGTCGTCGCCTCGACGGCAACGTAGAGCATCACGATGTTGTTGGTGACGCAGCCCCACACCATGGTGGACAGGAACCAGAGCAGCAGGGCGTAGAAGGTGCACAGCCGGCGTTCGGCCACGGCCTTGCCGAGGCGGGTCACGAGCTCGGACTGGAGCATGTAGCGGACCGAATAGAGCGAGGCGAGCACCCCAATGCCACCGATCACAACGACGAGCAGGGCCGAGAGAGCATCGACCCGCAGCTCGTTGCTCCACTCCACCAA
>JBLMXF010000030.1:0-3898 GCA_050257595.1 Acidobacteriota bacterium
CGAGCGCGCGTGGGTCGACGGCCATCTCATCCGCCTCTCCGACGAGCAGCGCGTTCTCCAGGGCCCGCCGGCGCGGTCTGGGCAGCGCGGCGACGATCTCCGGCGGGACCTGGTCGAACAGGTCGCCCAGCACGACGTTCGCGAGCATGCGCTCGGTCTCGGCGGGCTGTGATAGGCAAACGTGGGCGAAGCGCCGGCGGCTGGCGGCGACGGCGACAGACCACAGCGTCGACTTCCCGATCCCCGCCTCGCCCTCGAGGATGAGCGCGCTCGAGACGTCCAGGGGTCGATCCAGGAACGCCTCGAGAACAGCGAGCTCCGCGTCGCGACCGATCACCTCGCCCGGCATGCCGCAAGGCTATCCACCCGGGCCCAGGAGGGCCACCCCGGAGTTGCCACAGGCAGGCCTGGCGGATCGCGGGCGAGCGCGAAGTCGCGGGCCTGCGAACGTGCCGCACGGCTCTAGCCAGCACTCGACCAGTTACCCACGCTAGCCCGACGGGCTCCTCGATGAAGGGCCCCACGTTCTTTGAAGACGGGCGCCCGCTCACCGGCTCATAGGAGTGGACGAACGGTGGACGTGCCCAAAGGAGCGGGGAGTGCAGCGCGATCTGGTCGTGCGAGCGCAGCGGGGCGACGAGGAGGCATTCTCGATCCTGGCCAGCCGGGCCATCGATCGCCTCCATGGGGTCGCCTACCGGATTCTGCGCGACCAGGACCGAGCCGATGACGCGACCCAGCGAGCGCTGATCGCCGCCTGGGATCGCCTTCCTGGCCTTCGAGATCCTGATCGGTTCGACGGCTGGACCTATCGGCTCGTCGTCCACGCCGCGTACCGGGAGGCCCAACGCGAGACATCGCAGCGCGACCGTGGCCGACGCCTGGCCACCGATGCGTTGTTTGAGCCCGATCCGGGCGACCGCGTCGCGGACCGCGAAGAGCTGGAGCATGCCTTCCGCGCCCTCTCCCCCGAGCACCGCGCCGTGCTCGTCCTTCACCACTTCTCGGACCTCCCGCTCACCGAGATCGCCGCCACGCTCGGCATCCCGGTCGGCACGGTTGGCTCTCGTCTCCACCACGCGATGCGGCGCCTGCGCGCCGCGCTTGAACGGAATGCACGCGACGAGCTCGTAGGGAAGCAGGCGATCTGATGTACGAATCCGACGTCGAGCGGTGGCTGGCGGACTGGCTGGAGGAAGGCCCTTCGGCGGCTCGTGGCCGCGTGCTTGATGCCGTGCTGGACCACGTTCGCAGGCATCCGAGGCAGAGCTTGCTGCGCGCCCGCTGGAGGGCGGCCATGAAATCCCTGGTGTCCCGGGATGCCATGGCACCGGCCGTGCATCCGGTGACCGCGGCCGTCGTGACGGTCCTCGTGTTCGCGATGGCCGGGCTCATCTACCTTGGCTATCGGGGAGTCGCTTCCCCGCCGGCTACGGCAACCCCCACCCAGGCGGCGACTGTGGCGCCGACGCCAACTCCGACCGCATCCCCGGGCATCGTCGCCCTGGATCCCCAGCGCCTACAGCTCGTCATCGACGGCAACATCAAGGCCTGGTGCGATGGCGACCGCTCGGTCATCCCCTCGTACTACGCATCCGATGCGAAGCTTCGCTGGCTGAGCGAGGCCCCGGGTTCGTTCGAGATCACAGGAGCTCCGACCGGCTGTCCCTACGTCAACTGGCAACGAACGGGTCCGGTCTTTGGCGAGGGGTCGATCAGGGCACATGCCTCGCTGTACTCGACGATGGCGTCTGAGGCGACCGGCTGGGTCCAGGACTGGGGAGGCTTCGTCGTCTATCGGTTCGACCGCGACGGCCGCATCGAGGTGGAGTGGGCGATCCTCTTGCCTCTCGCCGATCCGCACCCCGGGGTCGCGTCGAGCGGCGTGGATGCCCTCCTGGGCGGCTGCCTTGAAGCTCTGAAAGGTGGAGTCGAGTCCTTGTATCTGGACTGCTACGCGCCGGACGCTATCTCATCGATCTCAAGCGGCAGCCCCGATGGTGCCTGGACCGCCCGGTACGTCGGGATCGACGCCATCGCCGAGGCGTTCGGCCGTAGCGTGGAAGCGGGCACCATCATCGAGATGACGGGCGACGTGATCATGCAGGGCAACCTCGTCGCGTTTCCGTTCCGCCAGTCGAGCTCGGCCGGGATCACGTCGGGCATTGATGTCTCCCTCCTGAGCACAGACCGGATGCAGATCCTGCAGCACTGGGTCTTCTCTAGCCCGTGAGCAGACCGCCAGCGTCGAGCTGCTCGGCAGCCATCAAGGGAAGGTCGCGCCGATCGTGCGGTCGCTCAAATGGCTGCGGCACCGAGTGGCGACCCGCCCGTGTGCCCCGTTGTGCAGCCATGGGAATCGAGCTCAGGGCCCCGCGAGGGGCTGGTGCCCTGGCCGTGGATCGCGTGGACGGCGGCTCCCCACGCCCGCGACCTCCGTCACTGGTGCCGCGGACCCCCAGCAGCGAGGCTGAAGGTCGAAGGAGGTAGCGTCCGATGCTGGTCATCCGTCGTCTTGGCCCCGTGCTTGTCTGCGCCGCCCTTGCCGCCTGCGCGGACGGAGGGTCATCCGCCCCAGTCAGTCCCACCGCGACTTCAGCCGCGACGCCCGCCACGCCGGCCACATTCGCCGCCGGCGACATGCTTCGGGTGCTCGCCGAGGTCCCGCTCCGGGACGAGCTCAGTCCGTCCAGCCCGGTCAACCACCAGCTCGCTCCCGGCGACCTGGTGCTGGTGGAGAGCGGGCCCACGCGCTACGTGGGAGAGGTCTGGTACCAGGTCGGCCACCACGGCTTCGGAGGCTGGGTTCCCCTGGCGGACGACAACCAGGCATACCTCGCGCTGGACCCGCTCGATCCGACCAAGGACGTCTGGGATCTCGTCCTGTTCGGCGATTCCAGCAGCGTGCCCGGCGACATGCTCGCCCAGCGCATCGAGGAGCGCCTCGGCGTGGAGGTCCGCATCCACGACTTCTGGGGATCGGGCGCGGGCGGCGCCGCCGCGAATGTGCTCAACACGATCCAGGCCGATGCCGAAGTACGTGAAGCGATCGCCGGCGCGGAGATCGTCAGCCTGGAGATGAACCCGGGCCTGACCAGCACCGGCGACGCCCTGGGGGCCGTCTGCCTCGATAACGACCCCACCCCGCGCGACCCCCCACCGCTCTTCACCGTCGAGGACTTCGGCGAGTACGCCGACCTGTGGCGCGGGGTCTATGACGAGATCCTGGCTCTGCGCGCCGGACAGCCGACCGTCGTGCGCGTGACGGATGCCTACGTCCCGGTCCTCGACGCCTGGAAGGCGGCCGGCATCGAGCCGGAATGCACGGCCGGCTGGGAGGCATGGACGAGGACGGTCAAGCTGGTGGCCGACGAGTACGGCGTGCCCGTGGCGTCGGTGTATGACGCGTTCAACGGCCCAAACCACGACGAGGACCCGGTCGACAAGGGGTACATCGGGGGAGACGGCGAGCATCCCAGCGAGGAGGGCCGTGCCGTCTACGTGGATCTGCTCGATGCCCTTGGGTACGACCCCATCGAGTCGCTCGCCGGTGGTGCCCACGACGGAGGAGCCGCCGGCGTCACCGCGGTCACGACGAACTGCTCCCGGCAGTACGACACCGCGGTCGCTGGCGGATCAAATGGGCCCCCCGCATCAGCCGCTCTCCACCGGCAGCGCTCGGCGGCGGGGTCGGCATAGTGACCGACGACACGGACCCACTGGCGCGTCCAGTCCCGGTCGTCGACGCCCGGATGCAGTAACGCCTCGCGCCCCTGCCAACTGTCGCCCGAGGCGGGGAGGAGCACCATATCGGGCTGCATCAGCCACCCCGGCGTGCCGGGCATTTCTTCCTCCGTCGACGCATCGCACCCGTCGCACGGCGCGACCCAGGCGGTGA
>JBLMXF010000031.1:0-10046 GCA_050257595.1 Acidobacteriota bacterium
AGGCCCTCCTGCACCACGACGAGAGCATCCTGACCGCCGTCGACCACGGGGACCGGCTCGCCCAGATGCAGGACCGCCTCCGGCAATCGCTGACCAGCGGCACGGTCGTCATCGCCCACTATCGGTTCGACTCGCTCTCGGTCTCCCTGCTCGTGCCGTTCGGCGTCCAGACCGGCTTGAGCCTCGGCTTCACGGGGCGCGGGACGGTCACGGAGGAGACCTACGACCGATCGGGCAAGCTCACCGCGAAGCAGAGCTCGACGTTCGACCTGACCTTCGCCATGCGGCGAGCTACCGGGGCACGCTGGCTGCTCGTCGCGGTTCTGCCGGTGGGCAGCCCGGGCTGAGTCCGGTCAGACCCCGAGGGCAAGCGACGCGAGCTCCGTTCCGTCGACCCGGGCCCTGATCTTGGCGAACGCCGTATCGCGCGAGGTGGACGTGTCGTCGCCGAACGGAGAGAAGCCGCAGTCGTCGGTCGTGCCCAGGTGCGGCGGCTCGATGAACCGAGCCGCCTGGAGCACTCGGTCACGCACCTCGTCCGGCGTCTCGATCCGCGGGTCGATCGGATCGGTCACCCCCACGAAGATGCGACGCTCGCCCGTGGCGTGCTCCCCGAGGATCCGGAGCACGCGCTCGCGGTCCGCCTCGCTCGCGAGCTGCACGTAGAACGTGTTCACCTTCATGCGGAACAGCTCGGGCAGCAGCTCCGCGTAGTCGACATCGGCGCTGTGCGTCGAGTCCCGGTCGCCGCCGGGGCAGGTGTGGACGCCGACGTGCGCACGCTCGTCTGCGGTGAGCCGATCGAGCACGCGGTTGTTGAGGTCGACGAACGAGCCCAGGAGCCCCTTCGACGGGTCGAGCTTGATCGACAGGCGAGCCTCGGTGAAGTCGACCTGGACGATCGCCCCCCGCTCGATGCAGGCACGCATCTCCGAGGCCGCCTCGTCGACGAGGTCGTCCAGGAACGCCTCTCGCGGGTAGCCCGCGAGCCCATCAGCCGGGTACAGGAGGCTCAGCGCCGATGCGGAGATCACCGCCTGCTTCAGCCTGCCGGTCGTGTGACCGCTGGCGGCGTCGAGGTAGGACGACGCCTTGGTCGCATAGCGGAACGGCGCGGCGGTGAGCACCGGCAGCTGGCGGACGTGCCCGTCCTCGAACGGGATCGTCACGCCGCCAGGGCCGACGTTGGCGAGGCCAGCAACGGGGTACGTCGCGAAGCTCGGCTTCCGCTGCTCGCCGTCGGTGACGACCGGCGAACCGGTCTCCTCGAACCGCCGGAGCGTGTCCCGCACGGCATCTTCATACAGGGAGTCCAGCTCATCGGCCGAGATCCTGCCGGCGGCTACGGCCTGGATGCCATCGAGCAGAGCCTGTGGTCGGGGGATGCTCCCGATCGGTTCGGTGGGAAGTGTCATCTGTGGATCACCCAGTCCTCTCGCTGCTTCGCTGTCCGGTCGAAGAGTCCCCGCCTTCGAGCAGGTGCGCAGGAGAAGCCCCACCTGCGTGCTCGGCCATGCCGGACATGCATGTCGCGGTCAGCGCTCCCGCGCCGGAGGCGAAGTCTCGACCCCCGAGCCGGGCCCTAGCCAGTGCGCATGCTCCCGACTCGGCGGGCCGGAAGGACCGCCTGGCGAGGAGATGCTGTCGGCGACGAGACGCATACAGCGTTGAGCGCGCGGGGCAGTGGCGGCGAACACGGCCAGCGGCCACGTCACGCGAGCTGCAACGTGCCCTGCCGTGCTACCCTGAGCCCCTGCCGGGTCTCGGCAGACTTCGCCTGGTCGATGGGTTCTTCTCGAACCGGCCGCGCGCCGTATGTGCAGTTCGAGGAGATTCAGCGAGGTCCCATCATGACCACGGGCACCGTCAAGAAAGTCATCTCCGAGCGTGGCTTCGGCTTCATCGCCGCGCCCGACGGCAAGGAGTACTTCTTCCACCGGAGTGGGCTTTCAGGCTCCGTCGACTTCGACCGCCTCGTCGGCGGGGAGTCAGTCACCTTCGAGGTAGAGACCGGCCCCAAGGGAATCCGCGCCGTCGACGTGCGGACCGCGTAGCCAACCACGATGCGACGCCCGGCCGGCACCTCGACCGGGCGTCGAGCTGCCTGCGAACCGCCACCGGCGAGCCCGTCGTCCAGGCGATCTCATGCCGGACGCTCATGAGGGCGGCTCGCATGTCCGCGTCGCTCCCACCCTGGGCACGGAGTCGGGTGGCCCAGCGAACGAGCGAGGATCTCTCGACCGTTCGGTTCAGCGGTACCCTGATCGCCGATCTCGACACGGAGCTTGATCGGCTGCTGCTGAGCGAGCGACGCCCGACTGAGCGCGTGCGCCTGCTCCGAGAGACGACGAACCGCATCACCCGAGCGGCGAACGACGCCGTCCACGCCTACCGTCGGGCCAGCCGGACGGTCCGCCTCGAGCTGGAGCGACCGGACGCAGATGTCGAGGCGGCTACGGCGACGCGGGCGCGGCTCGACCAAGCCCGGAGGGACGTGCTGGCCGCCCTGGAGGTCGCGAAGCGCCGCTACCCGGCCGTCGATGAGATGGACCGCCACTCGCCGGTTCGCTGACGACGAATGCCTTTGGGGCCAAGGCTCTCGGCGACCGACGTCACCGGCTTGCTGCACTGGTGGTAGGCTGGCCCTCTCCTCGTTCTGGTGCTGCCGACGACATGCGGATAGCCGATCTCAAACCTGGGTGGCAAGTGCTCACAAACGACGGCCATCGGATCGGCAGGATCCGTGAGGTTGGGCAGCACTTCCTGAGGGTATCCGGACACCTGTTCTCGGGTGACGTCTTCGTCCCCGCGTCTGCGATCAGCAACGTCGAGCACGGAGCCGTGCACCTGAACGTGGCGAGCGGCGAAGTTGCTGCCATGGGGTGGCAGCAGCCGCCGCGGATGCCCGACACGCTTCGCACGAGCCCCGAGCGCGAGACCGATCGCGAGATCTAGCTCCGGGCACTACCGCGTTGGCGAGCCCGGCAGGAGTCCGCAGGAGTCCGCCGAACGACCGGTGTGATGTCTGTGGCGCGCCCGGCAGGATTCGAACCCGCGACCTGATGGTCCGAAGCCACCCGCTCTGTCCGCTGAGCTACGGGCGCGCGCTTCACGCTCAAACTGAGCGGAACACTGGACGACGCATTGTCGCACAGAGCTCGAACTGAAGTGGTCAGAGGCATGGGCCGGCGGGTCGGTCTCAGAGTCCACGACCAACAGACCGCCGACCGGGAAGGCAGCCCTTGCAGTTCGGCTGTTGGCGATAGGCGATGGTGAGTGCTAGGTCACGAGGAGTGAACGATTCGACGCACGCCGCCAGCCCTATCCGTGGTGCAAGAGGTATGTGCACTAGAGGCCCCACCACTGGGTGAATCCTGGGCGGGTGGGCGTAACGTCGGGAGGGGGCGATGGCCCGGAATCTATCGGTCGCGCCGTTCTGCGTGGGTGCTGTGGCCTGGCTGCTGGTCGGATGTGGGTCGAATGGCCCGACTTCAACGCAGGCCGCCGCATCCAGTGCCATTGCGGTTCACGGTCTGGAGGCCTGTCAGATTGTTGACGCGGTCTACGAAGGCAACGCCGACCGCGAGCGCTTTCACTGCACGGAAACCAACTCCGACGAGCGACTGAACGGCGAATGGGAGACGTGGATCATCACCGAGGAGACCGGTGGCGGCCTCGGCTCGTGGACCGGTGAATTCGTGATGACGAATCCCGGTGGCACCTGGCGCGGAGAGGGAACTGGCACGACGACCGGCATTCCCAACAGCCCAACGAACCTTGGGCTGGTGGTGTGGGTTGGAGAGGACGGCTATGCGGGACTGACGTACCACGAGTTCGTATACGGCTCCAACGGCCGGCTCGAGACCGCCGGCTGGATCGAGCCAGCGTAGTCCCCAGTGCAGCGTCAATCGAGCGTTCAAGAGAGCGGATGACTCGATTCGGTCGCCGACCCTCGCTGGAGTCACAGCGGATTTGCCGAATCGGTCCGAAGCCACCCGCTCTGTCCGCTGAGCTCCAGGCGCGCGTTTCACGCTCAGACAGAGCGGAATATCGGACGAGGCGTTGTTGCACAGCACCCGGGGCAGTCGTACTCGGGGCTGGCGAATGCGATCCGAGGCATTCAGGCTTCGCCCGCACGTCAGCCGTCGTCGTGGACGGCGGGTTCAGCGGAGGAAGTCGACAGCAGCCGGCTGCACCGCCCAGCCGTCCCCCGTTGATCCGGGGGTACGGCTCCTGGCCTCGCAGGGCTTGAGCCGTGGCACATGCTGATCTCGCGGTGAGCGGTGAAGGGTAGGCTACAAGGGTGACCACGTACTCTCGAGATCAGGTTGCGCAGCGAGCAGGGGTCGATGGTGCTTTCGTCGACCGGTTGCTCGACCTCGGCGTCCTCGCTCCTCTGAGGCCGGATGGCTTCTCGGGCGGCGACGTGCGTCGTGTGCTGATGGCGAAGTCCCTGGAGGATGCCGGAATCCCGCTCGACGGGCTGGCGGCAGCCATCGAGAGCGGCGCCGTCTCGCTCGACTTCCTCGACGCAGCCGCTTATGAGCGGTTCGCCTCGATGGCCCCCGAGACGTTTCGCCAGGTCAGCGAGCGGACCGGCATCCCGATTGACCTCCTGACGGCCATCCGCGAAGCCATCGGCTCGGCGCAGCCGTCACCCGATGATCGACTGCGCGAGGACGAGATGGAGATCGTGCCGCACATCGAGCTGCAAGTCTCCGCGGGGTTCCGGCCGGCCGCCATCGAGCGTCTCCTGCGAGTCCAGGGCGAAAGCACGCGCCGTATCGCCGAGCAGGAGGGCGCATGGTGGTATTCGGAGGTGATCGAGCCGGCCATGGCGGCGGGCAAGGGTGTCGAGGAGATGGGCAACGCCGATCTGGCCAACCGGAATGCGCCCCTTTCGGAGCGAGCCTTGCTCGCCATGTACCACGCGCAGCAGGCGCGCGTGTGGACGGCCAACCTCATCGAAGGGTTCGAGGTGCTGTTGGCCCAGGCTGGGCTCTACAGCCGCCTCGAGCGACCGCCGGCCATCTGCTTTCTCGATATCACCGGCTACACCCGGCTGACCCAGGAACGCGGGGACGACGCGGCCGCGGACCTCGCGGGGACACTCGCACGCCTCGTGGAGCGCAGTTCTCGACAGCACGGCGGCAAGCCGATCAAGTGGCTGGGCGACGGGGTGATGTTCCACTTCCGGGACCCCGGCCTGGGCGTTCGCGCAGCCCTCGAGATGGTCGACGGTCTGGCGGCCGCCGGGCTGCCGCCGGCCCACGTCGGCCTGCACTCGGGTCCGGTGCTCTTCCAGGCGGGCGATTACTTTGGCCAGACGGTCAATGTCGCCGCGCGCATCGCCGACTACGCGCGGCCTGGCGAGGTGCTGGTCAGCCAGCAGGTGGCGGATGCCTCCCAGGAGACAGGTATCGCCTTCCAGAGAATCGGTCCGGTGGAGCTCAAGGGCGTGTCTGGCGCCGTCGACCTTCTGTCTGCTCATCTACCCTGACGACGGCCCGACACAGGCGAGCCAGGTGCTCTGAGCCAGGTGCGCCCGTGGATTGACAGCCGATACCTGAAGCGATTCGGTCGGACACCGTGGGGGCCGCTGGAACGCGGACGGTCCCAGCCACGCCTCGGGCAAGATCTGCGATGATGCCAGCATGGCGAGCCTTCAGGCCGCTCTCTTCCACCGTCTCATCCGTCGCCTTCACCTGTTCGGCGAGGACGGCGCCGATGTTCAGACCCTCCGCAGGCGAATACGGCGGATGGCTCCGATCATGCTTCCGTGGACCGGCGTGAAGGTCACCCCGGTGAGCGTCGGCGGCATGCGCGGCGAGTGGGTGGTTCCGAAGAAGACGCGCGCCGACGGTGCCCTTCTCTACCTGCACGGCGGCGCATGGATCATGGGCTCTCTGCGGACCCACCGGGCGCTGGTCGCCAACCTGGCCCGCGGAGCCGGCATCCGGGCGCTCTCCATCGACTACCGTCTGGCGCCCGAGCATCCGTATCCGGCTGCCCTCGACGACTGCGTCGCGGCATACGAGTGGCTCCTCTCCGGTGGCACGGAGCCCGAGCGGGTCGTCGTGGCGGGAGACTCCGCAGGCGGGAACCTGGCCCTGGCGATGCTGCTCCGGCTGCGCGACGCGGGTCTGCCGATGCCTGCTGGCGCCGTCGTCCTGTCTCCGGTCACAGACC
This sequence comes from Acidobacteriota bacterium, assembly GCA_050257595.1. Classification (GTDB taxonomy): domain Bacteria; phylum Acidobacteriota; class Thermoanaerobaculia; order Thermoanaerobaculales; family Thermoanaerobaculaceae; genus JBLMXF01. The sequence continues at coordinate 6,190 of JBLMXF010000031.1, forward strand.
TTGCCGGGGGCGGAACCTCGCACCGCACCCGAAGGGCGCTCGACCCGTATTTCGCCAAGGCGGATCTGGGCATCCACGTCGCCGCCTACCTCGGCGGCCACGATCCCCGGGAACCGTACGTGTCACCCCTCGGCGCGGACCTCCATGGCCTCCCGCCGCTGCTCATCCACGTCGGCGACCATGAGGTCCTCCTCGACGATGCCGTCCGATTTGGGGAGAAGGCGCGCGCTGCGGGCATCGAGGCGCAGACTGTCGTCTGGCCCGGGATGATGCACGTGTTCCACGTCTTTGCCCCGTTCCTTCCCGAGGCGCGGCGGGCGAATCGGGAGATCGCCGCCTTCATCCAGTCGCGGCTGGGCACGCACTCCTAGTCGCCTCGCCTGCGTTCTTGTATTGGGTCGCATTGGGCCCGGAGGGCGGGCTCGCGCGCAGATCCGGATTCCTGGGGTGGGCCCCGAACCGGTGGTTTTGACTCACCGGGGATGGCGGTGGGAGAACCGCGACCACCATCCCGGGGAACGGTTGGACCGGCGCCGATAGTCGGTATCTCGCCGGCAGAGCTCCGGGGCGGTCCCCCGCCGGCTCTCCCACAGCACCATCCTACCCCCGTGCGTCGAGGTTCACCAGACCACTGGGTCGCGCCGCACGCCCTCGAGGCGGTCGCCTCGAGCGACCGCCTGACGACGGGCCGTCATGGATTCACCGTCACGCCCGGCCGCGCGCGTGCTCTCAGGGGCAGGTCACGGGATGAGGAGCGCCACGCCGAGCCCGACGGCGACGGTGCCGACCAGCGCCACGAGCCCCTCCAGGGTGCCCAGCGCCAGGGCGTGGCCGCGGAACCAGTCACGTGCCGCCGTGAACGCCATCGACAGGGTGGCCAGCCCGCCACCGGCCATGAGCAGCGTGGGCGCCCAGAAGCCCGGGATCTCCTCTCGCGCCCACGACTGGTTCAGGACGGTGAGCGTGCCCCCCTCGGGACCGCGGCCACCCAGAGACCGATCGCCGCCGCCAGGATGCCGATCGGCCCGAGCGTCCACGTGCGGACATGACCGTTCGGTCGGTCGGTGGCGGATGGATGCGTTGCCTGAGGCGCTGCGCCGCGACTACCAGAGCGCCAGGCCCGTCACCTCGTCGTGCTCGCGCACCAGCGACACGTCCGCCATCTCCCGGATCTGTACCTCGGCCACGAAGACGCGGGTCCCCGGCAGGAGGTGCCCGCCGACGGTCTCGCCGCGCTCGTTCGCGAACGTGGCATGCGCATGGAGGAAGTGCTTGCCGTCACGGAGAGACACGTTGCCGACGAAACCGGAGAGCTCATGGTGATCGCGCGTCTCGAGCTCGATGTAGTGGCGCTCCTTCTGGTCGTAGTACGCATACGCGACCCTGCGCATCGCTCCGACCAGGCTGACCCAGGCGGCGTTCACCTGCTCGGCGGCGCAGAACCGCTCGATCTCCTCCACGAGGTCGCTGCCCGTCGCCAGGCGGCCCACAAAGACGCGGCCCTCGCCGGCGTTCCAGAAGCGCGTCGGCATCGGCTCGGCGCGTTCCTGCGTCTCTTCGGTCTTCTCCACGCTTGCGTGATCTCCTTTCCTACTCGAAGTGCCTGAGGCTGCCCACGATCGGCAGGCGCGCCGCGAGCCGGGCGGGGTAGAGCGCGGCGACGGCTGCCACGCCGATGCCCAGCAGCACGACGATGCCGAGCAGCACCCAGGGCACGGCCAGCCCCGAGAAGTCGCTGCCTGCCCCCAGCCCGACGAATGCCCATGCGACGAGCACGCCAGTTGCCGTTGCGGCAAGGCCGCCGATCGTCCCCATGATGGCAGCCTCGGCGACCACCATCGCCTGGACCTGCCCGACGGTCATGCCGTGGGAACGGAGGATGGCGATCTCCCGGACGCGCTCGACGACCCCCATGCTCAGCGTGTTCACGATCCCGAGCGCGGCGATGATCACGGAGATGAACGCCAGGACGTCGAACAGGCCGACGATCCGGTCCAGCGACCGCGACAGCGCATCGGCCAGGTCTGCCGCGGCGATCGGCTGTCCGGCAAGCCCCTGCGCCGTCTGCGCCACGGCGTCACGGAAGGCCGCGTCGCCGATCCCGTCCTGTGGAACCATCGCCCAGAGCGAGGCATCGGCCCGGTCGAAGCGGGTCGCAGCGTCCGACAGGCTGACGAGCAGGTCGCCCTCCCCGGTCTGCGACGGGATCGAGTAGGCCACGATCCCGACCACGCGGAACTCGCCCCCTGCCCTTCCGGGGATGCCAAGGCGCAGCGTCGAGCCGACGGTGACGCCCTCGCGTGCCGCGACCGGCTCGGGGACGAGCACCGCTCCACCGGCCGCCAGCGCGTCGAAGGCGCTTGCCCGATCCCCGGCGGTGAAGATGAGCGACCCGGTGGCGCGGAAGACCGCCGGGTCGATCCCGGCCATCCCGGCCTCCGTGAGCACGTTGCCGACGCGCTCCACCGCCGGGAACTCCACGATTGGGGACGCGTAGCGCAGGCCGCTCGTCGCCTCGAAGGTGGGGCGGTACTGCTCGATGCTCACCGGCGCCCCAAGCCGGATCCCGTAGCCGCCAGGGAGGATCGAGTCGACCCAGCGCCCGGTGGTGGCGCGCGCGCTTTCCGCCACCGTGCCGATCGTGACCACCGCCGCCAGGCCCAGGAGCAGCGCACCGACGGTGAGCCCGCTCCGCACGCGGTCCCGGCCGAGGTTCGTCCGGCCAAAGAAGCCCTGGGCGCCGAAGAACCACTGGAACGGCCGCCCCACGATGCGCGCGAGCGGCTCCACGACCAGTGCCACCAGGAGCGCCGCGCCGACGAGGACCGCCAGGCCGAGGAGCAGGGCGGGCAGCCCCAGGGAGCCGCGCGCCAGCGGGTAGGCGACGAGCCCGATGATGAGGAGGATGAGCTCCAGGCCGATGAGCCAGCGCAGGCGCTCGCCGAGCGTGCGCCCGGGGCGCCGGGACGGCCGAAGCGCGTCGAGCGGGCCGATGCGGGCGGCGGCCAGCGCCGGGACCCCGGCAGCGCCCGCGGTCGTCGCCGCCCCGATGACGAAGGCGAACGACAGGGCCGCCGGGTTCAGCGGCAGGCCCTCGATGAGGACCGCGCGCGTCGACTGGAGGAACCCGATCATCAGCGCGGCCAGGCCGATGCCGCCGAGCACGCCGAGCGCCGACCCGGCCACCCCCAGCGCGACGGCCTGGCGCAGGAAGATGCCGACGACCTGGCGCCCGGTGGTGCCCGCCGCCCGGAGCAGGCCGATCTCCCGGGTTCGCTCGCCGAGCGTCATCGCCATGGTGTTCGCGACGAGGAAGCCGCCCACCGCCAGGGCGATGAGCCCGAAGAGGAAGGCGATGGCCGAGAACCCCGCCTGGGCGCTCTCCAGCTGCCCCGCCGCGTCCTGGACCGTCTCAAGGACGTACGGTTCGTCGAGGGAGGCATCGATCGCCGACTCCACGTCGCTGACGTGGCCCTGGGCGACGACGAGGTCGACCGATACGACCGGCGCCGGAATGGCGAGCGCGCTGTCGAGCACCCCGCGCGGCAGGACCGCCACCTGCCCAAAGGCGAGCGCCCCGAAGCCGGTGTCGTCCATGAGGCCCACGATGGACAGGGGGGCGCCGGCCCCTCCGTTCCGCAGGTCGCCACCCAGCCACAGGTGATCGCCGACGCCGAGCCGGTGGTCCGCGGCCCAGCGGGCGTTCACCAGGATCTCGTCCTCGGCATCTCCCGACAGGAAGCGCCCGGCCGTGAGCCGGTACGTGCGCACCTGCTCCTCGTCAGCGGGATCGACACCGATGACGAGCATGCTGCTGAAGACCTGCTCGTGGACACCCGGGTCGGTGGTGAGCGTGA
>JBLMXF010000032.1:0-3048 GCA_050257595.1 Acidobacteriota bacterium
GGGTCTAGGCGAGCGGCCGCGCACGCGGCGCTCGTCCGCGGTGAGACCGAACTGTTGAGCGGGCACCTGGTGGAGGCCGAGGCGACCCTGCGAGCGGCGGCTGACCTGCACCGTGGCACGAGGACCAACTCCGGTGAGTCGATGTCGCTCGAGCGTCTTGCCGAGGTATCGACAGCTCGCGGGCAACGCTGGAAGGCCCGGCGTCTCCTGGAGAACGCCCTTCGCCTCGCCAGGGGCGACCCGCTGGGGTCACACCTGCTGGTGAAGATTCACGGCGCTATGGTCGAGGCGGCGGCCGACCCGACCGAAGCTGCTGCTGTTGCGCTCGAGGGGGAGCGGGTGCTGGCGGACAGCGACGTATGCCAGCAGTGCTCGATGAGCTTCCGGATGGCCGCAGCGCGGGCGTTCACGGCCGTCGGTGACCTGTCGAATGCGCGTCGTCACCTCGACGAGGCCGCGCGGGTGAGCGCGATGTGGCAGGGCGGCCCGTGGCCCTCGGCGGTGCGTGACGCGCAGGCCGACCTCGAGACCGCTGCGGCCCGCCGCGCGGAGGGCTAGCCCGAGCCCGAACTTCGGAACGATCGCGGAACGCTCGGTTCCTACGGTGTCCTCGTTCCCGCCCGAGGAGAGGACATGGCAGGCGAGTCTCCGTCCGACATTCACGACCACCGGCCGTGGAGCATGCCCATGGAGGGCGCGCGGCGGGCGGCGCTCGAACGATTCGGCGGTCCGAGCCGGTGGCCGTCCTGGATGCTCGACGCGGTTCGAGCTCGCGAGCGGCCCGCGACTCCCGAGGACATCGATGCTCTTGCGGAGATCACTCTCCCCGATCAGGACGGGCATCCGGTCCGCCTCCGGGATCTGTGGCGGGATCGGCCGGCGGTCATCGTCTGGCTACGCCAGTTCGGCTGCCCGTTCTGCCGTGCGTACTCGGTCGAGCTCAACCGGATTCGGGACCGCCTTACCGACGCTGACGCCCGGCTCATCCTCATCGGCCAGGGAACACCCGAGGACGCCGCCCGATTCCGGAGGCATCTGGGCATCGAGCTCCAAATCCTCACGGACGCGGACCGCGTCACCTATCTCTGGGCGGGCACCAAGCTTGCCACGCTCGACGAGCTGATCGGCCCTCTCGTCGTTGGGCGAGGCCTCGTCCGAATGGCTCGGCAGCGGGTCTTCATCGGTCGCAACACCGCCGACGAAGCCCAGCTCGGCGGTTCAATCGTGGTTTCGCCGGGCGGACGCGTGTCCTTCGCCCACATCTCGAGAGACGCGAGCGATGTCGCGTCGCCTGCCGAGCTCCTCGCTGCCATCGGAGCGATCGAGCTCGCCCAACCTAGCCACGTCGACGGGACGCGGGAGCCAGCGGACCAGGCCCACGGCTTGGCGTAGCGGCCCAAAGGCACGGGCCGCCTCGGCGGCCAGAAGGAGGAGCGCAAATGGTGATTCTTCGTCGGACGTTTCTCGTCGTCGCTGCAGCGACCGCATTGCTGCTGGCGGCAATGCCGGTGAGCGCCACCGGCCTGCCGAGCGGCGAGCGCATCGTGGGCAATGCAGCCCTGGGCCACGGCGGCGCGATCGAGCCCGCCTACGACTACAACACCGGGGAGCTCACCTACATCCTGACGCCGACTGGGGCGCCGTTCCCGGCGAAGGCGAACGCCCATGCGGTGGCCCCGCTGTACATCGTGGTCTACCCGTCGAGCTATCCAGGGTGGACGCTCAGCTGCATGGGCGTCCCCGGCAACTGTCCCGATCACGACGGCCTGATCGCCGGCGCCGCGACGGCCATCGAGCCGGGTGTGTACGGCACCGATCCAGCCGCGGTGCCGGGTCACGACCACCTGATCGGGCTGGCCAACACCGGCGGCGACTGGAACGTGGCCTGGCATGTCTACGTGATCCTGTTCACGAACAGCGTCGCGGCGAACAGCCACATCACGACGCTGACCCAGCTGCAGGATGCGCTCGACGGCGGCGATGCGATCTCGGTCGACAGCGGGATCATCTTCAACTGCAGCGCGGTGCCGGCGTCTCTCTACTGGAAGGGCACCCCGATCTGAGGAAGCGACGAGGAGCCGTGGGGGTTCCCCGCGGCTCCTCGCGTGCAGCGGACCTTGGCCTCCGGAATGAGCTGGACCAAGGCCAATGCTGACCCAGGATCGGCAGTGACCTCGGAACTGTCTCCGTTGCCGGAAGCACTTCCAGATGCCATCCCGAGACCGGCGCGCATCAGATCGAGGAGGCTCCTGTGCTGAGTGACTACCCCGTCCATCCGAGCCTGGCGACCAGCGACATCTCGAAGGCGCGCACGTGGTACGCCCAACGGCTCGGCCTCGAGCCGTTCCTAGAGTCTTCGAGCCTGCTCGGGTATCAGGTTGGGACGACGATCTTCACGGTCTTCGAAACGCCGGCGGCGGGCACGGCCCAGAACACCGTCCTGGTCTGGCGCGTCCCCGATCTCCGTGCGGAGATGGCCCGGCTCCATGCCCAGGGCTTGTCATTCCAGGACCTCGAGTTGGGCGGTGACGACGCGACGATCGACGGGATCTCGACGACCACCGACCCATTCGGCGGGACCGTCCGGAACGCGTGGTTTCGCGACGGAGACGGCAACTGGATCAGCATGGTCGAACAGCCGGACCACCCTGGCGAAACCCCGGGGGAGATGGGCGTCGGCGCAGCGATCGCGGTAAAGGACCTAGCCAGAGCCCGCAGCTGGTATGCCGAGAAGCTCGGCCTCGAACCGCTGCATGTCCTCGAGGATGAGCTGGTCTATAAGCAAGGTGCGACGAGCTTCACGATGTTTGAGACACCTTCCGCGGGCACGGCAAGGAACACCGTCGCGGTCTGGCGGGTCGCCGACCTCCGCTCCGAGGTCGCGGCCCTGCGTGCCCGCGGCGTCCACTTCATCGAGGCGGAAATCGGTGGCGTGAGGACCGTGGATGGCATCTACGCCGATCCCGACGGGGACGAGCTGGCCGCCTGGTTCGGCGACTCGGAGGGCAACATCCTCGGGCTGGCGGAGGACCACGGAGAGCCCATCCG
>JBLMXF010000033.1:0-34530 GCA_050257595.1 Acidobacteriota bacterium
GTCGCCTTGACCCCCGAGCCCCCGCGCCCGCGCGAAGTGAATTCGCGCTCGCGCGTCTCACCACCGGCCACCTCCCATCGCCCTGGCCTATCAGCAGCCTGCGCATGAGAACGCGTAGGTGCGAATGGCCCGCGTCTCCACCCGCCGGCCCGGCCGCTCGGTAGCCCGCACGCTCCGGCGCGAGCGCGGCTCCACCCCAGGGGCGGAGGGCCACCCGCCCGCTCGTCCCCCTCGCATCCCCCGCCCATCCTCGCGCTCTCTCGCACACGAACGTGCCCAGTAGGGGGGCAGCCCTCGTGGCCGCCCTTCAGCGCGCCTGCTCCAGGTCGCTCACATTTCGGTGGGAATAGGGATGCCGAGGAGGGGCTCGAGGATCTCCGTGACGGTCGCCGCGAAGAGCCGGAAGACTGCGCGCCGCACGGTGCGCACCGCCTCATCCTCGGCATGCAGCACCGGGTGCTCGTGGTAGAGCTTGTGGAAGAGCTGTGCGAGGTCGCGCGCGTGTCCGGCGAGCAGGGAGAATTCGAGAACGGCGACCGCGCGCTCGACCATCTCCGGGGTGCGCGCACAGGCGTGGACGAGCTCCCACAGGTCGTCCGGCACGACCGCCGCGTCGGCACCCTCCGCGTCGCTCGCGAGGCTGCCGGCGAGGCCATGCTCGGCCAGCTTGTCGAAGATCTTGCGCGCGCGCACAGCCGAGTACTGCAGATACGGGCCGGTGTCTCCCTCGAAGGCGAGCGCCTCGTCGAAATCGAAGGCGAGGACCCGGTTGCGCCCCTGACGGGCCATCTGGTAACGAAGAGCCCCGACCGCGATGGCACGCGCCCTCTCCGCGAGCGCCTCGCCGGGGAGAGGTGCGCCATCAGTCTGGCGTGCTGCAATTGCACGGCCGGCCTCCGAGACCAGGGTCGCGAGCAGGGCGTCGGCCTTGACGCCGATCCCGCGCCGTCCGGACATCTCGATGAAGGGCTTGGCCAGGTCCTCCTCGGAGAGGCCGAAGTCGAGCCCCTGCGCCGTCTCGAGTCGTCTCACCGCGGCCGGCGTGAGGGCGACCATCTCATACGCGAAGTGCACCGAGCTCTCGGCGGCGGCCTCGTGGCCGAGGACGCGGATCGCCTCCTTGACCACCTTCTGCGGGTATGACTGGCGGACGTCGATGACGTTGTACACGCGTGCCGCCGCGCCAAAGCTCGCGCCCGCGGGCCGCTCGCCCGGATCGGCCGTGGTGCGGAAGAGAATGGCTGCGCCGCTGCCATAGCCGACCGGCGACGCACCGCCTGCCGACGTGAAGTGCTCGAACGGGCGGTAACCGAAGTCGTGAAGCGTGCCGTCGGGGTCGCGCAACAGCCCGAGCTTCCAGAGCTGATAGGCGATGTCCTTCCCCGTGTAGGTGACGGTGCCGTTCGAGCGGAGGAGGATCTTGTCGGCGTCGGCCATGCCGGCGAACTCGGGCGAATCGGCGAGCGACATGACCCAGCAGCCGGCGTTCTTGGCCTCGGTCTCGAGCCGGATCGCGCCGGCCGCCTCGAGGAGCGCCTTGGCCCGGAGCCAGAAGCCGCGCCGGAGGATGTCGGACTCGTGCGGGAGCACGTCGTAGGCGATCGCCAGCCGGCCCATGGTGACCAGGTGACAGCGCACGTTCCACTCCGCAATCGCGGCCGCGAGGCGGGATACAGCAGCGGAGTCAAAGGCTCGGGGTCCGGGCTCCGAGGAAGACAGCGACTCGGCCAGGAGATCGACGGCGTGCTCCAGCTCGAGGCCGACGGGATAGCCACTCTCGATGGCGTGGAGCACGTTGGCCCGAAAGCGGGACGCCTCGGGCTGCTCCTCGTACCAGCGCGTCACCCGAGGGTAGAGGTCCCAGCACAGGTCGTCGAAGTCGGGCTCGCCCAGGGCGGCGGCGACCAGCGGCGGTCGGGCGGCGCGCGAGTACAGGGTGCGCAGCACTCTCGCCCGTGGCGAAGCCTCGCCGTCTCGCGCCTCGGGCCACACTGGCGCGACGGCCTCGAGGAGCTGCCCCTCGGGCAGGAAGAGGAAGCCGACCACCACGTCGGCGACCTGGACACCGGTGTCGTCGATGTAGTTCTGGACCTCGACGGGGTTTCCCAGCCAACGCAGGCAGCGCACCAGGGTGTCGCCCAGCACGGAGTTGCGCAGGTGGCCGATGTGCGCCGCCTTGTTGGGGTTGATGTTGGTGTGCTCGACGATCACCTTGGAGGGCTCGGGGCCCGAGGCTCGGAGCCTGGAAGAGACGCCGGCGGTGAGGAGCCGGGACAGGAACGGGCCGCGGTGGAGAAAGAAGTTGAGGAAGCCCGGCCCTTCGACCCTGGCGACGGGCTCGAGAAGGGCGAGTGGGTGGTCAGCCGGAGACGCTGCGAGACGTCGGGCCAGCCGACCCGCAGCCTCCTCGGCGATCGCCCGTGGCGGGCGCCGCAGCGTCTTGGCGAGTGGCAGCGCCCCGGCCCAGGCAAGATCGCCGAGGTCTCGCCGCGGCGGCACCTCGAGAACGATCCTTCCCGGCTCGACGCCCATCTCGTCCAGCGCTGCCGCGATCGCGGCGGCCAGCTCGCTGCGCACCTGCTCCAGCATTCGCCCTCCGTGGGGGCGGATGATACCGCAGGAGACAGCCGGCAGCCGATGGCTCACAGGTGGCGGCCGAGAGTCGCTGCCGCCCGCCCGGGCCCCCACGACCGCCTATCGCGATCTGACTTCGAGCCTCGCGCCATGGGGTCCACCAGCATGGATGCGAGAGCCTCTTCGCTGGGTGCGGGTATGCGGGACGCGGTGCGCTGTCGTTGAGTGCCCCCGGGGTTGCGCCGCGGTGCTCGCCGGCACGCCGGAGCGTGCCGGCCTCGCAGGCGCCTGCGCGTGCGACCGAGCAGGCCGGACCGGCGTGCGGAGCTTCGCGGTTCTACGTCCTCCCGCCCACCCCTCCGACGTGGCCCGCGTTTCCGCCCGCCGGCCTGGCCGCTCGGTGGCCCGCCCGCTCCGGCGCGAGCGCGGCTCCGCCCCAGGGGCGGAGGGCCACCCGCCCGCTCGTCCCCCTCGCGTTCCCCGCCCATCCCCGCCCTCTCTCGCACACGAACGTGCTCAGTCGCGGCGGCCCTCGCGGCCGCCCGTCAGCGCGCCGGGAGCGCGAACCGTCGCTTGAGTCGGGTGGGTGGGTTTGCTTCCTTGCTGGGTGGGGGAGCGGGAGGAAGCTGTCAACTGTCGGCTTGGAACTGTCTTTCTTGGGGCGTGGCGGAACCCGTCAACGGTCGGCTGTCAGTCGGGTGGATGGGAGGACGGGCCTCAGGCCTGCTTCACCACCGCCAGCTTGCTCGTGCGGCGCGAGTAGAGGATGTAGATGGCGAGGCCGATCACCAGCCAGATCACGAAGCGTTCCCAGGCCGTCGCCGGGAGGCTGATCATGAGGTAGGCGCAGAGCAGGATCCCGAGCGCCGGCAGGACCGGGAAGAGCGGCACGCGGAAGGGCCGGTTGATCTCGGGCCGGGAGTAGCGCAGGACGATGACGCCGGCGCACACGATGAGGAACGCGAACAGTGTGCCGATGGAGCACAGCTCGGCGACCACGCGGATCGGCAGGAGCGCCGCGCCGACCGCCACGATCGAGCCGGTCAGGATAGTGGTGACATGTGGCGTCTGGAAGCGGGAGTGAACCTGCGAGAGACGCGCGGGAAGCAGGCCGTCCCGCGACATCGCGAACAGGATGCGCGGCTGTCCGAGCAGGAGCACGAGCAGGACGCTGGTGATCCCCGCGATGGCGCCGACGCTGACGATGATCGAGGCCCAGGGCATCTTCAGGTGGTTGAGGACGAGCGCGACCGGGTCGGCGACGCCGAGCTCGCCGTACGGCACGACGCCGGTCATGATCGCTGCCACCGCCATGTAGAGCACAGTGGCGACGGCGAGCGAGCCCATGATGCCGATCGGCATGTCACGCTGAGGGTTGATCGCCTCCTCGGCCGCGGTGGAGACGGCGTCGAACCCGACGTAGGCCAGGAAGACGATCGCGGCCGCGGTCATGACTCCCTTGAAGCCGAACGGCATGAACGGGTGCCAGTTTCCCGGCTTGACGTACCACACCGTGAGCAGGACGAAGAACACGATCACGGCAAGCTTGAGGATGACGATGGTGACGTTGACGCTCGAGCTCTCCTTGATGCCGCGCACGAGAAGCGCGGTCAGAAGCAGGAGGATGACCACGGCGGGCAGGTTGATCCACGCTCCGGTGGAGACGAAGCGATGGCTGGTGTCGTTCCAGGCGAGAGGGGCGCTGGTCAGGGAAGTGGGCAGCGCGAGGCCCCAGGGTTGCAGCACGTTGTCCAACAGGTTGACGAAGTAGGCCGACCAGCCGATCGCCACCAGGCACGCGGCCACCATGTACTCGAGCGTGAGGTCCCAGCCGATGATCCAGGCGGGCAGCTCGCCGAGCGTCGCGTAGCCGTAGGTGTACGCGGAGCCCGAGATCGGGATCATGGCCGCCAGCTCGGCGTAGCACAGCGCCGAGCACGCGCACGCCGCGGCGGCGATGCCGAAGGAGAGGATGATGCCGGGGCCGGCATGGGTCGCGGCTTCCACGCCGGGGAGCACGAAGATGCCGACCCCGATGATGCACCCGATGCCGAGGGCGGTCAGGTCCCACGGGCCGAGCACCCTGCGCAGTTGCTGTCTCGCGCCTGTCGTCTCTTGGAGGAGAGCCGCGAGCGGTTTCGTGCGCAGCAGGGGCGAGGGCATCCAGAGTCCTCCTTGGCAAGGGTCTTCACGATGCGACGTCAGCTCACTATAGCGGCCGCACCGGGCTGCCGCAACGCGCATTCTGAAGGCAGGGCGCCAACCGGGCCGCCCAGGTTGCTCGCGTCTGGTCCGCCTTCGTCCGTGGCGCGCGTGCGGCGCGCCACGATCTACCGCTGGCATTTCCGACGAGGACGCCCCGGTCCGGTGGTGAGGCTGTCCGGGCGGTGCCCGGCGATGGGCGCGCCTCGCGACGACGGTCGGCGTGGTCTCAATCGGTTCGCGTTGCCTTCGGGCCACCGGAGTAGAGCTCGTCGTCGTGCCGGACAGAGCTCGAAGAGAAAGGGACGGAGCGGTGCACGAACTCTCACCGCTCCTCGCCCTCGACGTGCGCAGCGGTGTCGCGCCGGCGCGCGGTGACAGCGCGAGGAGCGCGATCCGACGCGCTGGCCGCGGCCGGCACGGCGGACGCGCCGCGTTACCGTTTCGCTCTCGCGTCCTCGTTCGCGGCCGCGGGAGCCGATCTCGAGCCTGTTTCCGGGCCGGGCCCCGGCGTGCTCCGCAGCCCTCTTTTGGATGTGATTGAGCGACGTAATGTTACAAAAGCTTGACACAAATCGTGAAGCATACTAACTTAACCTCCGTCACCCAGGCTCCCAAAGACGTACAGGTGGCAAGGCCCGGGGGAAGGAGAACACGCGATGGCTTTACTCCACTGTGGCATGGTCCTCCTCGCAGCATCTTCCTCGTTGCTGGCGCCGGCCCACAACGCGCCGATGCAAAGACTGCAGCGCGCGCATGCGCCGGTGCAGTTCACTGCCCAGCAGACCGAGTTCTACCTCACCGCTGAGCAGATCGCGTATATCCGCCCGGGTCTCAACATCACGGTCAACTCCGTGACCGTGGCAGCAGACGGCAAGGTCGTCGCGGACATCTCGTTCGCCGACGACGGCGGCCAGCCGCTCGATCGCCAGGGCGTGCTGACGCCCGGCCCGCTGTCGATCTCGTTCCTGCTCGCGCGCTACGACGCGGAGAACGTCGACTTCGTCTCGTACGCGACGCGGAAGCAGACGAGCCCGATCACCGGCGTGACGGCGACGCAGGCGAACACCGACAGCGGCGGAACGTGGGACGACCTCGCCCTCGGGCACGCGACGTACACGTTCAAGACGGTGCTGCCCGCGGGTGACGACGCCAGTCAGACCCACACCGTCGGGATCTACGCCACGCGCGTGATCAACCTCACCGACCCGATCGTGGTCAACAAGACGTACGTCTTCAACACGACGTACAACTTCCGGCCCGATGGTCAGGCGGTGACCGCGGTGTGGGACGCGACCTCGTTCGCGACCTGCAACCAGTGCCACGACCCGCTCGCGGCCCACGGCGAGACCGGCAGGGAGGACCCGAGGGTCTGCGTGATCTGCCACAACGACACGCAGTCGCTCGACCCCGACACCGGCAACGTCGTTAACTTCAAGGTGATGATCCACAAGATCCACATGGGCGAGAACCTGCCCAGCGTGAAGGCGGGCCACCCCTACCAGATCATCGGCTTCCGGCAGTCGGTCGCCGACTTCTCCGACGTCGTGTTCCCGCAGGACGTTCGCAACTGCACGACCTGCCACAAGTCGCCCGACCCGGCCGGCAAGATCGTCGCGGACGCCGACATCTACATGACCAAGCCGAACCGCGCCGCGTGCGGCTCCTGCCACGACAACATCAACTGGGAGACGGGCGAGGGCCACGTCGCCGGACCACAGCTCGATGACTCGGCATGCGCCTCTTGCCACATTCCGCAGGGCGAGAGCGAGTTCGACGCCTCGATCACCGGCGCGCACACGATCCCGACCAAGTCGGCGCAGCTCGCCGGCCTCAACATGCAGATCCTCTCGGTGACCAACGCGGCTCCCGGCAGCGCGCCGACCGTCACCTTCAAGATCACCAACAACGACGGCAGCGCCGTCGACCCGTCCAAGCTCACGCGGTTCAACATCATCCTCGGCGGTCCGACGACCGACTACACGACCACCTTCCGCGAGAGCGCCACGAGGGCCACCTGCGCCGGCGACGGGACCTGCACGTACGCCTTCACCACGCCGATCCCCGCGGACGCCACCGGCAGCTGGACAGCCACGGCCGACTACTACAGGAACGTGATCATCGACAACCACACCGAGACGGGCCTGAGCGTCCGCGAGGCGGGCCAGAACCCGATCTTCTACTTCCCGGTCACCGACGCCCAGGCGATGGCGCGGCGCGAGGTCGTCGACATCGCGAAGTGCAACGTCTGCCACAACGTCCTCGCCTTCCACGGCGGCCAGCGCTACCAGGTCAAGGAGTGCGTGATCTGCCACAACCCGACCGCCACGGCGTCGGTGCCGGACCAGAACGACCAGAGCATCCACTTCAAGTTCATGATCCACCGCATCCACACCGGCGAGAACCTCGAGCAGAACTACAGCATCGGCAACACCAACTTCAACGGCATTCTGTTCCCCGGTGACCGCCGCGACTGCCAGAAGTGCCACCTGGCGGGCACCTACACGGTGCCGCTGCCCGACGGCGTGCTGCCGACGATCACACCGAGCGACTACTACTCGCCGATGCAGCCGACCGCCGCCGCCTGCATGTCGTGCCACGACGCGCAGGACGCCGAGGCCCACGCCTACACCATGACAACCGCGTTCGGCGAGGCGTGCGAGGTGTGTCACGGGAACGACGCCCAGTTCAGCGTGGACAAGGTACACGCTCGCTAACAACGGAATGACGCGCGGGCTGCCGGGTGACCCCCGGCGGCCCGCGGTCGACCTGGAAAGGTGGATGGGATGAGCACGTCGTTCCGCGTCATGAGCGTCGTCGGCGTGGTGCTGCTGGCAGGGGGGGTCGTCGCATGGGCGGCCGATCCTCCGGCGACCCAGGTCGCGCCCACGTTCGAGCCTTGCTCCACCTGCCACGACTCGCTGTCCGCCGAGTTCGCAGGCAACCCCCACGGTCTCAACGTCGCCCGCGGCGGTGCCCTCAAGTGCGAGAGCTGCCATGGCGATGGCACCAAGCACATCGACGCCGGCGGCGACACGAGCCTGATCAAGATCCCCAGCGGCGACGAGGGTGCGCGGGTCTGCCTGACCTGCCACCAGGGGAAGATCGACACCTCGGTGTCGGGCCACGGCGCCCACGCGACGGCCGGCGTCTACTGCACGGACTGCCACTCGATCCACGGCGCCAAGCTGGCGCAGCGCGCCCTCCTCAAGGCCCCGTCGGTCGAGCTCTGTGTGTCGTGCCACTCGGACCAGCTGGTCGACTTCCGCAAGCCGTTCGCCCACAAGCTCGAGCACGGCGGCATGAACAAGGGCGGCATGGAGTGCACCTCGTGCCACAACCCGCACGCCGGCAAGGGCCTGAAGAGCCTCAAGCGGACCACCGGCGGTGAGCTGGCCTGTGTGTCGTGCCACACCGACGTGCGCGGGCCGTTCGTCTTCGAGCACGTCGCCGACATCAACGGCAACTGCATGACCTGCCACGAGCCGCACGGGTCGGTGAACGAGAAGCGGCTGATCCGCTCGAGCGTCCAGCAGCTCTGCCTCGAGTGCCACACCGGCACGCCCGGCAACCTCGGCTCGCAGCCGCCTTCGCTGCACGACCTGCGCAGCCCGCGCTACCAGAACTGCACGTCGTGCCACGTCGCCATCCACGGCTCCAACAGCTCGCCGCTGTTGCTCAAGTAGGAGGAGAGAGATGAAAACGAGGCATATCCAACTCCTTGTTGTGCTTCTCCTCCTGGTCGGCTGGGCTTCAGTGGCTGGCGCGCAGTCGACTCAGTTCTCGCTCGGCCTCGGCTACCAGTGGGTGAGCGTGACCGGCAGCAAGGACATGTATCGCAGTCAGGTCAACGAGGACGACGGCTTCGTGCTTGATGACTTTTCACTGACCATGGTGGACGCCAAGAACCAGGATCGCTGGTTCGATCACCTGCGGATTGATGCGAGCGGCTTCGGCGGCAGCCCGATGGGGCGCTTCCGCCTCGACATGGGTATGGCACGCTCCTACCGCCTGCAGATCACCTACATGAAGGCGAAGCACTACAGCGCCCTGCCGATGCTCGCCAACCCGTTCTATCCGGACCTCATCCCCGGCCAGCACACCCTGGACCGGACCGTCGATTCCGTCGACCTCAACCTGGAGATCCTTCCCGACCACGTGATCACTCCCGTGGTGGGCTACACGTGGACGCACCGGACCGGCCCGGGCCGCACGACGGTGACCGCCGGAGGGGACGAGTTCCAGCTCCGCGAGAAGCTCGACGAGACGGTGCAGGAGTTCCGCGCCGGGATCGGCTTTGCCGCGGGAGGTTTCTCCGGCCAGGTCCTCCAGGGCTGGCGCGATTACGACTCGACGGAGGGTTTCTCGCTGCTGCCCGGGGCGGGTGACGGCAACAGCTCGCGCGCGGTGCTCGGCCAGGACGTGACACTGTCCGATTACAGCCGTACCAGCCACGCCGAGGGCAACGCCCCGATGACCACGGCGCACGTCGCCGGCATGCTGGGCGGCTGGGGACGGCTGGTGGTCAACTACACGCGCGCGAGCCTCGACTCCGACAGCCGCGACGACGAGGCGCTCTCGGGCAACCTGGTGTCGTTCGACATCTACCGCTTCTTCGGCGGCCGCGACGAGGCGGCCAGGGCCAGGACCGAGGGCAACGACTGGCGCGGCGAGGCCCGCCTCGAGGCCGAGGTCGCCGACGGGTTCGAGGTGTCCGCGACCTACCTCGAGCGCCACCGCACGCTCGACGGCTGGGACACCATCACCAGCCTGTACACCGACACGACGACTCTCTCCGGCGGTCTCCCCGGGGACGTGACAACCGTTCTCGACGCGCGCACCGCCATGGACCGTACGGAGAAGATGGCGGAGGCGACCGCTTCCTACTCCCGGCTGGGTCCGGTCACGCTGTGGGCCGCCTACGCCGAGACGAAGCAGGACATCACGGTGACACCCGACGCCGCCGAAATCGTGGTCCCGGGCGGCCAGGGCGGCTCCTACGACCGTAAGGTGAAGAGGCTCTCCGGCGGTCTCAACCTCGACCTCGGGACGTTCAAGCTGGTCCTCGACGCGCGCAACGAGGACGCCGACAGGACCGTGGTGCGGACCGACTTCGACAGCCGCGACCGCTACCGTGCGCGGGCGACCTGGAACATCGCCAAGATGATCCGGCTGATGGGGACCTGGGAGCGGATCACCGCGGACAACCCGGCCCCCGGCGTCGGCTACGACGGCACCACCAAGCACTGGGGCGCGAACGCCGAGGTGACCGCGAGCCAGGCGGTGAGCTTCCACGTCGGTTACGACGAGTTCAAGACCGACAGCAAGGTCACGATCAGGCAGCCGCAGGACTTCTCGCTGACCGAGTCGATCTACGCCGAGGACGGCAAGTCGTTCGACGGCGGCCTCCTCATCCACGCCGGGGCGTTCGCCTTCGACGCCGGCTACTCGCACCTGAAGAACGACAGCCTGTTCGGGATGACGCTCGAGCGCACCTACGCTCGCCTCGACGTCGACCTCACGGAACGCTTCGCCACCGGCGTGCTCTACGACCACCGCAACTACGACGAGAAGAGCCTCGGCATCGACAACTACAAGGCCGACCGTTACGCCGTCATCCTGCGCTGGCACGAATAGACGGATCGATCGAGCGCGTCATCCCGGGCCCCCGTACCTCCGGGGGCCCTGCCATGTGCGGCTGACCACGCGAAGGCCGGAGGGACGAGGCCCGGCCGGGGCCGACCGTTCCACCAGCCGGCGGCCGGCAGGAGGTGCGCGCCGTCACACGACGTGCCACGCACCTCGTTGATTCCTGCCCAACAGTGCAATAATGATGTCTCACGCTCCCTGGCGAGAGCGCACCGGCCGGGGGAGCTCGGAGGCGTCGAGGTGGCCGTCGCGTACCTGGAGACAGGGCGCAACCTGCTCCTGACCGGGCTGAGAGGCCCGGAACGAGGGCGGGTGGACGCCAGCCTCGCCCCCTACCGCCATCAGTTCACGGACGCACCGGACGGCGACATCGCCCTCCGCCTCACCAGCCGGACGCGCTACGACGCGCTGATCGTCTCGCACCCGCTGCAGGGTGCTCCGCTCGGTCCCTTCCTGCGCACGGTCCGCGCCCCCGACTCGCCGTGCCGGAGGGCCGGCCTGGTGCTCGTCACGCCCGAGACGACGCGGCAGGCCGCCGAGGCGTGGGTGGGGCGCGGCGCCAACCGCGTGCTCGCGCTCGAGGATCTGGACGCCAGGCTCCCCGAGGTCCTCGGACCGCTGCTCCGGGTCGGGCCGCGCGTCCCGCTGCGCGCCGCGGTCAGGCTCGAGGTCGTCGGCCGCGACCTCCGGCGGGTGTTCTGCGAGAGCGTCAACGTGTCCGAGAGCGGCATGCTGCTGCGCGTCCCGTTCAGTCTGCCGCCGGGGACGGAGCTCCGCTTCGAGCTGTTCGCGGCGGGTGCCAGGCCACCGCTACGCGGGTTCGGCCGGGTGGTGCGACAGACCCGGGCGCGGGTGGAGCCGTTTCCCGGTATCGGCGTCACCTTTGCCGGCTTTGCGGGGGACGACGGCGCTCGCTTCCAGGACTGCCTCGGCCGCCTGGTCAGGTGACGGCGTGTCCCCCGGCACTCACAGGAGGTAAGCGGCGACGAACACCGCGACCATCGTGACGGCGAAGGCGAGCTTGGCCGCGGTGCCCACCAGAATTCCGAGCCAGGTCGCGACGCCGGCGCGACCGGCCTGACGGACGTCCCGGCGCGCGGCGACCTCGCCCGCGAACGCGCCCAGGAACGGACCGAGCAGCAGACCCGGCAGCCCGAAGAAGAGCCCGACCAGGGTCCCCACCGCCGCGCCGAGGAGTGCCCAGCGACTGGCGCCGGCCCGCCGCGCGCCCAGCGCGCTGGCGGCCAGATCAACGAGCACGGAGGCGACGGTGAGGATGCCGAGGATGGTCAGGGGGAGCCAGCCCACGCGCTCGAAACCGTCCGCCCAGGCCGCCATCAGCAGCCCGGCGAACACCAGGGGCACGCCCGGGATGGCCGGCAGGACGACGCCGACGAAGCCGAGGAGCACGAGCGTAGCGGCGAGGACCCAGAGCGCCACGGTGGAGTCGAGGATAGCAGCGTGCGACCCGAGCGGGTTGTCGGGCTACCGCGGAGCGACCTATAGTTGGGGGGATCTCACAGGAGGGCCGTCGGGCCGGCCGTAGCGCAACGCGGCGCGGCGGCATGGAGGCCGGATGAGACGCGCACTCGTGTTGGGAGGGGGTGGCGCCCGCGGCGCCTATCAGGCGGGGATGCTGCTCGAGCTGGTGGACACCCAGGGGCTGGACTTCCACGTCCTGCGAGGGGTGAGCGTGGGGGCCCTCAACGCGGCGTTCCTCGCCCAGGCCCCGGTGGGCCGCAACGCGTCCGAGTCGCTCGCCAACCTGCGTGCCCAGGTCCACGCCCTTCACGACCTGTGGGCGCAGGAGATCACCGGCAACCACTCGGTGTACGCCGCACGTCCTGGCGGTTTCATGGCGGTTGCGGCGGGGGCGGACAGCTTGTACACCGTGGCACCACTGCGCCACCTCATCGCGGAACACCTCTCCCTCGACGCGCTGCGCGCCTCGGGCCGGGACTTCGCCGTCGGGACGGTGTCGTTGGTCTCGGGCCGGTATCAGGAGTGGACGCCGGCCGACGACGACTTCGTCGAGAAGCTGATTGCCTCCGCGGCGATCCCGGTGGTGTTCCCCTACGTGGACACCGGCAACGACGTCCTGGTCGACGGCGGTGTCCGCAACATCACGCCGCTGTCGGCCGCGTTCCGTGCCCATCCCGATGAGCTCACCGTCCTGCTGACCAGCCGCGTGATCGCCGAGGCCGACGGCTCGCTGCCGGACTCGGCGGTCGTCGCGGAGAGCCACCGGCAGTGGGACGACAACTGGCTGGGCACCAAGGTGGGAGGGCTCGCCGTCCTGAAGAGGGTGCTCGACATCCTGACCGACGAGATCTACCTCGACGACATCCGCGGCGCAGTGCGGTGGAACCGGGTGGCCAGGGAGGTGGACAGGCTCGTCGCTGGCGTCCCGGCGGCCGACCGGCCGACAGCGGCGGAACGCGCCGCCGCCGCGGTCCTGGCGGCCATGGAGGGTGTCGCGAAGCGCTACGTGCCGCTCGCCGTGCTCGCGCCCCGGGAGTGGTACGGAACCGACAACAGCGCCACCGACTTCTCGCCGACGTTCATCCGCGCGGCGATCGCGCACGGCCGAGCGGTCGCCGCGGATCCGTCGCTGTGGCTGGTCCGCGGAGCAGGGCGTGCAGGAGGTTCCGCTTCGAGAAGGCGCCCAGCGAGAACCAGGTCAGGAACCCCTCGCGGCCGAGCAGGCGGCGGGTGATGGCGCGCTCGGACAGACCCCGCGCGGCGAGCGAGCGCGCCCCGGCAGCAACCTCCTCCCAGTACGCGATCTTGGCCTCGAGCGCCACCACGGCGTGCTCGACGAAACCCGCGTGTGAGCAAGCCAGCAGCGTGGGGCCGAGAGCCACCACCCGGCGCAGGGAGTCCATGATCTGCCAGGGGTCCTCGACGCGGCGGATGTAGCGGGCCCTGCCGCTGATGTAGAGGTCGCCGCTGAACAGCCAGCGCCGTTCCGGCTCGAACAGGCAGACATGGTCGTCGGAGTGGCCGGGGGTCGGCACGACCCGCAGGGTGTACGGCCCGATACGGAGCTCGTCGCCGAGCGGCCGCGCCTGCACGTCGGCGGGCTGGCCCCAGGTGAAGCGCCGGTAGAGAGGAAGCCGGTAGAAGTGGGCCAGGCGCGGAATGGTAGCCGGCGGGGCGAGCAGCTCCACGCCCAGCGCCTCGACCAGGAGCGCGTCCCCTCCCGTGTGGTCCTCGTGGTAGTGCGTGTGGACGACGCGCCGGACCTGTCGGCCGGCGCAGAAGGCCAGCAGCTCGGGCGCCGTGGCGGGGCACCCGCTGTCGATGAGCGTGTCCTCGACGAGGAAGGCGGCGACCCCGTACAGCGGGCGGCCGAAGAACGTCCGTGCCATCTCGATGCGTGTGATGGGGCCGTGAGTGGAGAGGCGCAGCATGGGCCGGGGACAGTGTGGGGCGGCGCGGTGCCGGCGTCAACGGGAGCGCTTCCGCCTGAGGCTCGGAGCCACCGTGCGGTCCCCCTCGTCAGCGACGAGACGCAGCGGAAGCACGCCCGCGCGGGAGATCCTGAGGGCAGAGTGTCCGTCGGCAGCGGTCCGATGCGCCGCCCAGCGGCTCGACGTCGCTCCGCGCGGAGCCGGGGGTTCGGCAGGTCCCTCGCGGTCGGGCGCGTCGCGGCGACCGCGGAAGGCGGGTCGGTCGACGGCGTCCGTCAGCGCACGCACCGACCGGTCGGGACCGGGCGGGCCACGAAGCCGCGTACGTGATCGCCCTCGTGGACGATCTCCCAGGCCCCACCACCGAGCGAGAAGCGATCTCCGAGCCGGGGCAGGTGGGTGAAACGGACGAGCACGACTCGCGCGCCGTCGTAGCCGTCGGCGATGACCGGCACGAGGCTGGCCGAATCGTCGTACCGGGCTGACGCTGAGCGGCCGATCTCGTGCGCGACAGTTGCCATGGTCACCCCCCTTGCTCGTCTCATGCCCCGGTGTACGGGCCCGGCGGCGGAAACGTCCGTCCTGACCTATAGACGCAAAAGGGGAGGAAAAGGTTCATCCGGTGACCCGTCCATGACAGGACGCTCGGCCGCCGGTGAGGGCGATCACCCCCGCGCGGCCCTGCGGGGCGGGCGCGGGCGACGGGCAGGCCACCGGCCGGACTGGAACCACGTCTCCGGTCGGCTGCCCGCGGCTCCGGCTTGCCGTCAGCGTGCCGGCGGCGCGGCCGCCTTGTCGGGGTAGGCGGGCGCCGGCGGGACGGGGACCGGTTCGGCCTTGATCATCTCCTCGAGGAGCCTGACCGCCGCATCGAGCTGGGCGTCGCCCCCCTGGAAGGTCGCGTGCGGGAGGTTGTCCACCACGATATCGGGCTGGACCCCGTGCCCCTCGATCAACCACTCCCCCTCGGGCCCATAGACGCCCATCTCGGCCGCGGTCGCGATCCCCCGGTCGACGAGGATGTTCGAGCTCGACAGCCAGATCTCGCCCCCCCAGGTCCGCATGCCGAGGACTCTGCCGAGGCCGAGCCGGCGGAACCCCTCCGCGAACGCCTCCCCGTCGGAGGCGGTGAGCTGGTCGACCAGGACGACGACATGGCCGCGGAACGCGAACTGCATGTTCCAGTCGGGACTGCCCACCCGGGGCTGCCAGTAGAACCACGCCCGCCGGAGCAGCTTCTCGAGGATCCACGAGTCGATGTTGCCTCCCCGGTTGTGGCGGACGTCGACGATCAGCCCGGGGCGCTTGAAGACCGGGTAGAAGTCCCGCGCCCACTGGGTGTAGTCGCCGCCGCCCATGGCTCGCAGGTGGACGTAGCCGATGTCACCCTTGCCGACGTCGTCGACACGCTGGCGGCGCGTGTACTCCCACTCGCTGTAGCGCAGGTCGGCTGCCTTTTCGGGGGAGATCGGTACCACGATGACGTCGCGGGCGGCCGTCCCTCTGCTGACGTGGAGGAGGACCTGGCGGTCGGCCTGGTCGCGCAGCAGGACGGCGGGGTCGGCGACCGAGAGCGTCGGGACGCCGTTGATCGTCTGGATGACGTCACCCTCGCGGACGTCGATGCCCGGCCGGGCGAGCGGCGCGAGGGCCGCCGGATAGTCGGGATCGGCCCGGTACACGTGGCTGACCCGGTACCCGCCCGCCCCATCGTCGCGGGTGAGCACCGCCCCGAGCGACGCCGGCTCGATCTTGTCCTTGCCCTTCCGCATGTCGCCGCCGTAGACGAACATGTGAAGGGCGGAGAGCTCGCTGATCATCTGGCCGAGCAGGTCGGAGAGCTCGGCGCGGTCGGCGATGCGCGCGACCAGCGGCTCGTACTTCGCGCGGATCACCGGCCAGTCGAGACCGCTCATGTGCCGGTCCCAGAAGTAGTCGCGTTCGAGGCGCCAGGCCTCGGTGAACATCTGCTGCCACTCCTCGCGCGGGTCGATGGAGAAGCGCCAGTCGGTGAGGTCGACGGTCTTGTCGGAGGGATCGACTTTCTCGCCGGCCGAGGCGTCGAAGACGACCAGGTCGTCGCCCGAGCGCGCCAGGATCTTCTTACCGTCGCCGGAGAGCTCGAAGGAGCGCACTTTGGCCAGCAGCGTTTTCGGCTTGGCCTCCCGGTTGGTGACCTCGAGGGCGGTCAGCGATCCTTGGCGCTCGCTGTCCGGCTGGTGCGAGATCCAGAACAGACGCTCACCGTTGGCGGCCAGGGAGTCGTAGTCACCGGGGATCACGGGCACCTCGAAGAGCCGGGAGCTCAGGCCGTCGAGGTCGATGCGCACCGTGGCGGCCGGCTTCTCCTCCTTGCCGGCGCCGCCCTTGGCCCCCTTGTCCGCGTGCTCCTCGGCCTTGCCGCCGTTCTTCGCCGCGGACCCCTCGGCCTGAAGCTCGTCGCCGGGCTGGAAAGGGAAGCGTTCGCCCGCGGCCAGGGCGGCGGCGAAGATCTGCGTGGGGCGGTCGATGAACGGTTCCGGCTGGCGCGGGCCCCAGGGGCTGCGCACGACGGAGGTCAGGTGGCGGTCGGAGAGGAAGTAGATCCACTTGCCGTCCGGGCTCCAGGCCGGCGAATAGCTGTCGGTACGGTCGTCGGTGAGCGCGACCGTGGTGGCGTCGGCGATCCGGTAGAGCCTGATCTGGTTGAACGTGTTCGCCGCCGGCATGACGAAGGCGAGCCACGCGCTGTCGGGGGACCAGGAGAGGTCCGAGAACTCCCCCTCGAGCGAGGTGGCGACCTTGACGGAGCGGTGGTCGGCGAGGTTGACCACCCACAGCTCCTGGTTCTTGTCGTAGTAGGCGAGCCACTTTCCGTCGGGGGAGGGGCGGCCGTCGAAGCGGAGGACCTTCCCGTCGTGGGTCAGCTGCTCCGCCTTGCCCACGCCGTTGGCCTGCAGCCGCCACCACTCGACCTCGCCGCTCTCGTCGGAAAGGGTGGCGAGGGAGGTCCCGTCGGGCATGAAATGCGCCTGGCGGTAGCGGACGCCGGCCGAGCGGGTGACCTCGACCAGCCGGCCCTGCTTGACCGGTGCGACGAACACCTGGCCCCGTGCCGTGAGCACGACCCGGTCCCCCTTGGGCGAGAGATGAGCCGCGGTGAGGTAGTCCATCGGTTTGTCGATCCACTTCTCCCGCAGCTGGTCGAAGTCGGATGCCAGGTGGACGTCGACCGTGGTGTCCCGCCGGGCGGCGATGTCGAAGACATGGAGATCGGCGCCGAGCTGATAGGCGATACGTCCGTCCGACAGGGCGGGCGACTGCAGGTCCCAGCCGGCGTTGTGGGTGAGCTGCTCGAGGCCCTTGCCGTTCTCGTCCATCGACCACAGGTTCATGGTGCCGTCCCGGTCGCTGGCGAAGTAGACACGGCCATGCCACCACATCGGGGTCTTGCTGGTGCCGGCGTAGTCGGCAGTCAGCGGGACCGCCTCGCCGTGGCCCGGAAAGCGCCAGATCTGCTGCGCGGTCCCTCCCTGGTAGCGTTTGGTGTGGCTCGGCTGGGCGGCCAGCCGGGTGAAGAACAGGATGCCCGCGGCCGGGTCGTAGCTGCCGTCGGCGGCCTGGGCGAGCGGGATCTGCCGGCTCGCGTGGCTGGCGGGGTCGATGGCGACAAGCTGGAGATCGGGGAGCGTCGCGTCGTGGGCTGTGGCGACCAGGATCCTGCCGTCGGGCGTCCACCCGACGGGAAAGGCGCGGTCGCCGAAGAACGTCTGCCGGACGGGGAGGCCACCGACGAGCGGCATGGTGTACACCTCGGTCGGGCCCTCATAGGTGGCGGAGAACGCCACCGTCCGGCCGTCGGGCGAGATGGCAGCGTGAGCTTCCTCGCCGGGATGCGTGGTGAGGCGCTGGGCGAGCCCGCCGTCGATGCCGACCCGCCACAGGTCACCCTCGGCGGTGAACACGACTGTATCGCCGTGGATGGCCGGGAAACGGACGTAGGCGGGAGCGGACGCGGCCCAGCCGGGGGAGGCGAGGCCGAGGAGCAGCAGCGCGGAGAGTAGAGCTCGTTTCATCGTCATCCTCCGGGCACGTACGATAGCGCAGGTCACACGGAGAGTCCCGCGGCGGTCGGACATCGCAGTCGACGTTTTCGTGGCATATTGGCTCCATGACGGCGGCGACGGGACCGCTTCCGACGTGGGCGCTGGATCGCGCTGAAGAGCTGACCGGCCGGCGGCTGCCCGCGTCCGCGCGCGTGGTCCGCGACACCTCGGACTTCATGGCCATCGACCGCGACTCCGTCGTCGAGCTCGGTGGAGAGCTCTTTCTCGTCACGGGGACCGAGCGGGAGAGGCGCTTCGGTCTGGCTGACGAGCCCAAGTTCTGGGTCAAGCGCGCCCTCGCTCTCGCCCGCGGCTCCCGGCACATCCTCAAGATGGTGTTCCAGGAGCGCTTCCGCGCCTGCATCGGCGATCTCGAGGTGATCTGCGTGCGCAGCGCGGAGAAGGAGGCGGCCGTCCTCGAGCTGGTCCGGGACGACCCCCGCTTCATGGCCGGCCACTCGGTGCGCGACGCGGCCGGCAACCTGGTCCGCATCCTCGACGTCATCGAAGGGGAGAACCTGCTCTCCAGGATCTTGGCCGTCCCCGTCGACCACGAGGCCTACTTCGCCTCGCTCTTCCCGGGAGTCCTCGCGGCCACTGCCGACAGCCTTCTGGCGATCGATCGGCTCCACCGGGCGGGCCTGACCCACGGGGACATCCGTAACGACCACATCATCGTGGAGGCGGGGAGCTCGCGCCTGCGCTGGATCGACTTCGACCTCGACCAGGACACTCCGGCGTACGACGTGTGGAGCATCGGCAACGTGCTGCACTGCGTCGTGGCCAAGGGTTTCATCACGTTCCGGGACGCCTTCCAGCAGCGGCCCGAGCTCGCCACGGTCCTGCAGGAAGGCGACGCGAGCGTGTTCTTCCCCTTCCGCGTCATGAACCTCGGCAAGGTCTTCCCCTACATCCCGGCGGCGCTCTCCAGGGTGCTCGAGCGCTTCGCCGTCTCCGGGACGGTCCGCTACGACCGCGTGGACCAGGTCGCCGCCGACCTCGGCGAGTGTGTGTCGCTGCTCCCGCGGTCGGGCGACGCCACCCCGTTGGCACCATAGAGTCGCTGCCGCCCTCAGTCGTCGAGGGGATCGGGCCTCGCGAAGCCGAGGAAGCTCGGCTCGGGCCGAAGCCGGACAGCGAAGCGCCGCATGACGGCATCGCGGACGGACCGCGCCAGGGCGATGAGCTCGGCAGTCGTGCCGCCGCCGTGGTGAACGAGGGCGAGCGCGTGTCGGGACGAGACCCCGACGTGTCCCCGCCGGGTGCCCCGGGCGAATCCTGCGTGCTCGACCAGCCAGGCCGCGGAGAGCTTGACGCGGCCATCGGGGGCCGGGAAACGCGGCAGCTCGTCGGCGCTCGCGACGTCGCCCGCGGCCAGGGCGCGGCGGGCCACAGCGTCGGCCTGCTCCTCGGAGAGCACCGGGTTGACGAAGAACGATCCCACGCTGTGCCGGTTCTCGCCGTCTCGCTCCAGCACCATCGACTTGGCGCGGCGCAAGCCGAGCACGGCCTCGCGCACGTCGGCAAGTCCGGCCGATGCGGCGCGTGCGCCGAGCGCACGGGACAGCTCCGGATAGCGCACGCTGGGCGCGCCGCCGGGCCGGAGACGGAACGTCACGGCGAGGACGATGAGGCGCCCGGCGTCCTGCTTGAACGCGCTGTCGCGATACGCAAACCGGCATTCGAGGGGCGTGAGCTCGTGGATCGAGCGCGTCGACCGGTCGACGACGCGCACCGCGGCGATCGTCTCGGCAACCTCCTGGCCGTAGGCGCCGACGTTCTGGATCGGCGCCGCCCCGACCAGGCCGGGGATCCCCGACAGGCATTCGAGGCCCGCCCAGCCCTCGTCGACGGCGAGCGCGACCAGCTGGTCCCAGGGCTCGCCAGCCGCGGCGGTGAGCCGGGCCTCCGTCGCGGTGCGGGCGACGCGGGCCCCGCGCAGGGCCATGCGCACGACGAGCCCGTCGAAGCCGGTGTCGGCGACCACCAGGTTGGAGCCGCCGCCGAGCACGGCGACAGGTTCTCCCCGTTGGTCGGCCCAGTCGAGCGCCTCCATCACCTCACGCTCGTCGTGGAGCGTGGCCAGGTGTCGGGCCGGTCCGCCCAGCCCGAGGGTCGTGAGCGCGGCGAGAGGTGCCCCGCTCTCGACCACGAGGGCCTGCGGACCGCGACGTGGAGGGTCGGGGCTCATGCCTCGAGGGCCGGGTGGCGGCGATGGAAGCCGGTCGCCTCCTGGTAGGCCCGGGCCAGCGCGAGGAGCCTGGCCTCGCCGTAGAGGGCGCCGGTGAAGGTGATGCTCGTGGGCGTCCCGTTGGCGCGGAACCCGTTGGGCAGCACGACCGCGGGGTGGCCGGTGAGGTTGGTCAGGCGCAGGGTGTCGTTGCCGAAGGTGGGCGCGACGTAGGCGTCGAGCCCGGCCATCACGCGCTCCATCTCCCGCATCGCGAGGGTGCGCACGCG
The DNA here is from genome assembly GCA_050257595.1 of Acidobacteriota bacterium. Classification (GTDB taxonomy): domain Bacteria; phylum Acidobacteriota; class Thermoanaerobaculia; order Thermoanaerobaculales; family Thermoanaerobaculaceae; genus JBLMXF01. Next base: position 20,384 of record JBLMXF010000033.1, read on the forward strand.
GTTGGCCTGGACGTACTCCACCGCGGGAACGAGGCGCGAGCGCCGGAAGATGTTCGGCCATGCGTTCTCGTCCTGCCGGGCGAGGAGGTCGTCGCGCCCGCTGCGGGTGAGCTCGTCGAACGCGGCCGCGGCCTCGACCGAGAGGATGAAGGAGAGGGCGTCGGTCGGCAGGTCGGGAAGCTCGATCGGGGTCGGCTCGACGCCCAGGGAGCGGAGCGCGGCCAGGGTGGCCAGGTCGTTGGCGTGCCAGTCCTCCTGACCCCTGTCGGGTTGGGCGTCGAAGGCACTGCGGAGGACCCCGACCCGCAGCGACCGGACGTCGAGTTCGGGGTCCCACTCGAACGGCACGTCGACCACCGTCTCGTCGCTCCCGCCGGGACCCGCGATGGCGTCGAGCACGACGGCACAGTCCTCGACCGAGCGACAGATCGGCCCCACCTTGTCCATGCTCCACGACAACGCCATGGCGCCGTCCCGGCTGACCCGGCCGAACGTCGGGCGCAGCCCGGTGGCTCCACAGCGCGTGCAGGGCGAGACGATCGAGCCGCGCGTCTCGGTGCCGAGGGCGAACCCGACCAGACCGGCCGCGACGGCCGCCGCCGGCCCGGCCGACGAGCCGCTCGAGCCCTCCTCCGGGCGCCACGGGTTACGGGTCATGCCGCCGAACCAGACGTCGCCCATGGCCAGCGCGCCGAGGGAGAGCTTGGCGACCAGCACGGCGCCGGCCTCGTCGAGACGCTGGACCACCGCGGCGTCCGCGTCGATGACCTGGTCCCGATACGGCTCGGCCCCCCAGGTCGTCGGGTAACCGCGCACCGCGAAGAGGTCCTTGGCTCCCCAGGGGATGCCGTGGAGCGGGCCGCGGTACACGCCCGCGGCGAGCTCGAGGTCCGCGCGGCGGGCCTGCGCGAGGGCGCGCTCGCGGGTCAGCGTCACGACGCAGTGCAAGAGGGGGTCGAAGCGCTCGAGGCGATCGATGTACAGACGGGTCAGCTCGAGGGAACTGATCGTGCGCGTGCGGATCAGCTCGGCGAGCTGGGTGACCGGCAGGAAGGCGAGCGCCGCAGGATCGCCTCCGGTGTGGGGGACCGCGGCCCGACCCGTCCGGATGGGACGTCGCGGGGTCGGGGCGTTCCGAGCCCCGAGCGGCGCGAAACGGAGCGCCGGCGGAACCGCGTTACCCAGCGGCACGGCGCGGATCTTCTCGAAGTCCGCCTCGAGCTGGTCGAGCCCCTTGAGCATGAGGTCGCGCTCGGCGTCGGTGAACTCGAGCCCGGCGATCTTCTCGGCGTCGGCGACGTCGGTCCTGTTGAGCGCGGGCCGCTCGGCGGAGAGGGCCGCGAGGGCCTTCGCCACCGGAACTCCGGCGGCCCCGAGGGCGGCGAGCGTGGCGACGAAGCGGCGGCGGTCAGGGCCTCCCGCCGGGGCGCGAGGGTCATCGTCGCGGGTGGTGGTCACGAGGTCTCCTCCTTCGATCCGGTGCGCCGGACCATGGCGGCACGAGCGTCTCGCGCGAATGCTAGCATCGGGGATCACCCGAGCGAACGGCCGCGCGCCAGCGTACCGGAACTCGAATCCGAGCTCTGGGAGGCCCGGGTCGGGGCCGACGCCCGGGGGGATGGCCCGGTGGGCGGGACCACCGCGTCGTCACGCGGGACGGTCGGTCTTCGCGATGGTCGGCGCGAAGGGAAGCTCGACGACAAAGCGAGTCCCGCGGCCGGGCGTGCTGTCCACCTCGATGCGCCCGTCGACCTCCTCGACGATCTGGCGGGAGATGGCGAGACCGAGGCCGGTTCCCCCCCGGCTCTTGGTGGTGAAGAACGGGTCGAAGATCCTCGTTCTGACGTCCGGGGGGATGCCACTGCCGTTGTCCTCGACCTCCAGGCGCGCGAGCCCTCCGCTCTGCTGGAGGCGGACCATCACGCGGTTCTCGCTCCGCGGGCGGTCAGGAAGCGCCTCGAAGGCGTTGATCAACAGGTTCATCAGGACCTGACCGAGCTTGTTCGGGGACCCCCGCACCTCGGGGACAGTGGCGATCTCCACGTTGAACTGGGCCCGTTTGAGCAACTCGGCGCGAACGCATCGTACGGTGAGCCGGGTGACCTCGCCGATGTCGGTCGAGTGCTGGTCGTCGCGGCGCCGGTTGGCGAGCTCGATGCCCGATGTGATCTCGCGCAGCTGCCCCACAGCCTGGCCGACGGTGGCGAGGTGGCGGGCGAGGTGCTGGGCCAGCTCGGTCTCGTCGCGGGTGTCGTTGCCGCGGCTGACCAGGCTCTCGGTCAGGGCACGGAGCCTGACCTGGGCGAGCTCGAGGGTGGTCTGAATGGTGCTGAGAGGGTTGCGGAGCTCGTGTGCGATGCCCGCGGCGACGATGCCGAGGGCATAGACGCGTTCGGTCTCGAGCAGGCGCTGCTCGAGGTCACGCACCTGGCGCTTGGTGTCGTAGACGTCGAGTGCCTCGCGGAGCACGGCCCGGAGGTGATCGGGGTCCCATGGCTTCGAGATGTAGTGGCGGATCTGTCCGCGGTTGACGGCGCCGACAGCGGCGGAGAGGTCCGAGTACGCCGTGACCAGAATCCGCACGGTGTCCGGGTAGGCCTCGCGCACGGCTTCGAGCAGCTCGGTGCCCGACATCTCCGGCATCCGCTGGTCGGCGAGGAGCACGGCGATCTCGCGCTCGTGGAGGAGCTCGAGGGCCGCGCGCCCGGAGGGTGCGGTGATGACGGTGAACTCGCCGGCGCAGGCAGCCTCGAGGACTGTGAGGTTGGCCGGGTCGTCGTCGACGTAGAGGATCGTGTGGCGCACGTGTTCCTGCCGCGCTTCTTCTCACGTTACCACGAAGCGGGCACGATCGGGCGCATCGTGGGCCCGGAAGCGCCTCCGGGCCCAGGTGCCGTCAATGCTTGCGCACGAGCAGGAAGTAGTACGCGTTCCCGGGTTCGACCTGGACGTCGACCTCCGCGGACTCGGGAAGTCGCTTGGCCAGTCGCAGCATGTCCTCGCGGCTCCGGTAGAGGAGCGTCCAGTCGACGATGAACTCCGGCGTCCAGAACCACTCGTTCGGCCCGATGCCGTTGCCGAGGGCCAGCAGGCCTCCCGGCTCCAGCCGGTCGTAGAGGGCGCGAACCAGCAACTGCGCCGTCGACTCTCTGAGGTAGTCCACGAGTCCGGTCGAGAAGATGAAGTGCTGGCGCTGGTCGACGGGGACCAGGGAGGGGTCGCGGAGCATCTGGACGAACGACAGGTTGAGGCACGCCAGCGAGGCATTTGCCTTGCGCGAGAGGATGTTGCGCTGGCACTCGCGGTAGGCGATGGAGAGCGCCTGGTCCTCCTGGTCAATGAGGGTCCACAGAACCCTTCCGGGCCACGGTTGCGACCGCTCGACGTACTCCGAGACCTCTCGTGCGGGCCCGCAGCCGAGGCTGGTCACCCGGAACACCGTCGCGGCGGGGTCGCCGCTCGCCAGGAGGCGCTCGTGCTCGCGGGCCATCAGGTCGATGACGTAGGCCTTGCGGGTGCGGACGCCGGCGGAGAGCGGGTGCTCGCAGCCGAACTTGTGGAACACCTGGGCGAAGACCGAGTCGCCCTCGAGCGCGTCGGCATAGTAGTAGAGCATGATCTGGTAATCGCCGGCATAGCCGAGAGGCTTGCCGTACGAGCGGGTGACGATCGGACAGGGCATCATCACCGGGGTGACCAGCGTCTCGGTGAGGTGCTTGGACGCGATCAGGACGTCACGATCCTCGAGGCACTCGAGAGCGGCGCGTGACGCCTCCCGCTGGATGTCGGCCCAGGGATCGCGAAGCGCGGTCAGCGCTCGCTCGGCGAGCGCCGCAATGGCCTCCTGACCGCCGCCGCCGGGGGCACGGTAGCGGGCCTCATGACGGTCCAGCGTCTGCCGGTAGAACTGGAGGAAGTGGGCCGCGCGCCCGACCGCATCCTGGAACGGCCTGGGGATCTTGTGGCGCCAGTATTCGGGCCCGTGGCGGAGCGCGCTCTCGAGCCTGCCCTCGTCGTCCTGGCGCAGGATGTCCGGCAGATCGAGGAAGCCGGTCAGGAGGCCGAGCCCGACGCGGAGGCTGTTGCGGGGGCCCGGCTCGATCCGTGCGACCCGAGCGCGGCCGCGGTACACCTGGCGCTCGTAGAGCATCAGCGTCAGATCGAACTCGTGGCCGACCTTCCACTTCTGGTGGCCGTTGTCGGACAGCAGGGAGACGCCATTCATGGAGATGTCGAAGAGAGGGAACTCCTCGCCCCCGACCAGCAGCTCCGGCCGTGCGTCGCGGGAAAGGAGGTCCCGGACGCGCTTGCGCTCCGGCCGGTAGAACATGGCCCGACCCAGGGCACCCATCAGCTCTTCGTAGGTCCGCGGCATCTCTCTCCTCTCCCCGCCAGCCGATCCTTCCCGGACACACCGGACTCAGCGCGATGCGTCGTCGGACTCGTCAGTGGCCAGGGCCGGCGTCCCCATGCCGCCCCGACGCGCCAAAGGCAGGCAGGTCGACCACGAACGTCGCGCCCCCTCCCGGCCGATCCTCGTACCAGAGGGAGCCGTCGTGCGACTCGATGATTCTACGCGAAAGGTACAGTCCGAGACCGGTGCCGGCGCCCGGCTCGCGGGTCGAGAAGAACGGGTCGAAGATCCTCCTGGCGATCTCGCCGGGGACCCCCGGGCCGTCGTCGCTGACCCGGATGGTGAGACGGTCCGCCCGGGAGGTCACGCGGAGCCACAGTGTCCTGGCCCCCGAGCGGATGGCGTTGTCGATCAGGTTCAGGACGACCTGGTTGAGCGGGCCGGGCGGTGCGACGGCAGGGAGGTCGGTCTCGTACTCCCGATGGACCTCGATGCCGGCCATCCGGTGCTCGAGCAGGAGCAAGGTCGCGTCGATCCCGGCGCGCACGTCGCTGGGACCGGTGCCGCCCGCCTCCGAGGGGCGGGCGTGCGTCTCGAGGGCGGCGGTGATGCCACGGATGCGGTCGGCGCCGTCGATGATGATCGCGAAGAGCCTGCTCGCCATGGCGGCGTCGCTCTTCCCCTCGGCGAGAACCCGGGTGGCGTTGAGGATGGCGTTGAGCGGATTGCGGACCTCGTGGAGGATCCCGGCCGCGAGCGTGCCCACCACCGCCAGCTTCTCCTGCTCCACGAGGCGCAGGGCGAGCTCCCGCAGCTTGAGCTGGGCTCGGACCCGGGCGAGCAGGACGCGGGGGTGGAAGGGCTTGGCGACGAAGTCGTCGGCTCCGTGCGCGTAGCCCTCGAGGGTCGCCTCTGAGCCCACGCGAGCGGTCAACAGGATCACCGGGATGGCGCGCAGTTTCGGGTCGGCCTTGATCTCCCGGCAGAGATCGGTACCGCTGCGGCCCGGCATCATGATGTCGGAGACCACGAGGTCTGGAACCTCGCGCTGGAGGATCTCCCAGGCCTGGTCGCCATCGGCGGCAAGGAGGAGATCGAACTCCCGCTCGAGGAGCGTACGGATGAACCCCCGGACCTCGGGGTTGTCCTCGGCGAGGAGGATGCGGGCACGGCGTGTGGTGACGGCGGCCATCTGGTCGCCGGAGTCGGTCGAGGTCTCTCCCCGTCGCGGCTGGGGGCTCTCCGTCTGGAGGTCATCGGCCCGGCGGAGGGGCGCGAGGTGCACCGCCGCCCGCCGCCGCTCGATCACCTCCGGTCGCAGGTGCTGGCGGCCGAAGGGGAGGAAGACGGTGAAGGTCGAGCCCTCGCCCACGTTACTGGTCACGGTGATGGTGCCGCCGTGCAGCTCGACGAGTTCCTTGGCGAGGGCCAGCCCGATACCCACCCCGCCCTCGCGCCGGCGGTCCTGGCCCCCGACCTGGAAGAAGCGCTCGAAGACGCGGGGCAGGGCGTCGGCGGGGATGCCCTCTCCGGTGTCGGCCACGGTGACGCGAACGCCGCTCTCCTCCTCGTCGATCCGGAGCTCGATCTTCCCACCCTCGGGGGTGAACTTGATCGCGTTGCTGACCAGGTTGGTGAGGACGATCTCCAGCCGGTGGGCGTCGCCGACGATCCGGCGGGGCGACGGCTCCGCCTTGAACGCGAAGGAGATGGATTTGGTCAGTGCCGCGGGCTGGCTGTTCTCGTGGACTGCCGCAGCGATCGCCCGCATGTCGACCTCCGCGACGTTGAGTCGCAGCCCACCGGCGTCGAGTCGCGACAGGTCGAGGAGGTCGTCGATCATCCGCAGGAGCCGGTGGGCGTTCTTCCGTATCACCTCGAGGTAGCGCCGTCTGCCGGGGTCCCCGGTTCCCTGGAGGAGCTCTTCGACCGGCGCCAGGATGAGGGTCAGGGGCGTGCGCAGCTCATGGGAGACGTTGGCGAAGAACTTGCTCTTGAGGCGGTCCAGCTCCTTGAGCTGGTCGAGGGCGTCCTGCAGGTCGCTGGTGGCTCTGGCGAGGCGCTCGCGCGCATCCGCCTCGCGGCGGGCGACCGCCGTGATCTCCGCCCGGCTGTAGAACTCCCGGCGGACGAGGTCATACTTGAAGTAGCAGGCGACGACGCCCACACCCGCGGCGGTGAGGACGAAGAAGCTGCTGCCCAGGTAGACGCTGAACTGCGCCGACGGGTGCGAGAGGAGCAAGCCGACGCTCGCGCAGGCGAGGATGGCGCCGATGCTGGACGCGCCCCAGCGGGGGGGCCAGAGGGGCAACAGGCCCGCGCCGAAGATCACGACGGCGAGCCCCATCATGTAGGCGGAGGTGCTATCCCCCACCAGCGGCAGCATGGGCGCGATGAAACCGCCGAAGACCACGGCGACGACCCAGAACGCCTCGAAGGTGTAGCGCCGGAACCGAGCGCTGTGAACCAACGCCACCGTCGCCGAGTTCAGGGCGACCGCGACGATGCGGAGCAGGAGGAAGAACCGCCAGTGCTGCGGCGCGAGGATGTAGTCGAAGGCGGACCAGCCCAGGTAGAGGATGTTGAACACGATGGCGGTCCACCGCAGGTGGGCGAGGTTGCGGGCACGCAGCTCATCGTGGAACTTCACCAGCGAGAGCGGCCGCTCATCGGCGAGGGTCTTGAGCTCCTGGTCGCTCAGCGGGGCACCCGGCAGTGGCGGCTCGGCGTGCGGCGGCGGGGTCGCGGGCCCCGGCAGGTCGCCGCTCCCGCCCGACTCGCGCTCGGGATTGGCGCCACGCCCCGTGAGTGTGCCCTCCGCCAATTGCGACCACCCCCAGCCACACGATCTCGGTGCAGTCTAGCATCGGCGCGAACTACGGTCGCCGGAGGCCGGGCATCGAACCGACGCAGCACGGTATCGACGTAACGATCAATGCCTCAATGACCGCCGCCGCGCATCATCTCGCCGGCCTCGATGCGGACCGGCAGGATGTTGGCGGCCGGCGGCAGCGGGCAGGTCGCGTAGGGCGTGAAGGCGCAGGGAGGGTTGTACGCGCGGTTGAAGTCCACCACCAGCCGCTTCGAGCCGGCCGCCGGTCCCTCGGCGTCGAGGAAGCGGCCCGCCCCGTAGGTCTCGCGGCCGGCCGTGGCGTCCCGGAAGACGAAGAAGAACTGGCGGTCGTCCGGCGAGGAGACGAACGGCTCGAGCGAGCACGCCCGCCCCGCCACCGTGAAGCGGACGACGCCGGGAACGAGCATCGACTGCGCGGGCCCGTGAGCGCTCGGCACCTCGATCTGACGGGGCGTCGGGTAGGCCTCGAACGTGGCGTCGAGCCGAAAGGCCGGATCGACCGGGAAGGTCTCGATGCCTCGGAAGTCCTTCTTCGCCGGGCTGTCAAGGTCCTTGACCCGGACCCCCAACGTGCCGGCTCGCTCGATGATGTAGAAGCGCAGCGAACCGAGCGCAAGGACGTCCGGCGACCCGGTGGCGTCGGCGCGCAGGGTCCGCTCCGCAACCGGCGCCCCCGCCAGGGTAACCCCAGACTCGGGGCCCGTCCGCACGATCACTGCACCATCGCTGCGCACCTCGAACAGGCCCGCCACCGGCGGAACGTCTGCACCGTGCAGGATCACCTCGTTACCCGGTGCCGACCCGAACCGGTTCACTCCCCGGTGCAGCCAGTACAGCCCGACCAGCGTCAGCCATCCGTCCTCGCGGGTCAGGGCGGCGATGCGTGCCTCGTGCCACCTGGCAAGCTCGGCCGCGTACGCCGGGTCGGTCGTCTCGACCCGCTTCGCACACGCCAGGGTGCTCGCGAGCAGCGTTCCGGCCGTCATGAGCAGGAGACCGCGGCGGGTGGTGGATCGCAGCGCAGAGGTCATGTGGCTTTCTATCACGGTTTCGGCCGGCCAGGCGAGGGTACACCTGCGGCCATGGCGTCGGGAGAGGGTACGGTCGCCGCCATCGAGGCGGCGCTGCGGCGTATCGGCGATCCTGACCGGGCGGCGGGCGCGCAGCGGCATCCGAGGAGCGAGCTGCCGTTCCTGGGAGTCGGGCCAGGCCGCGCGCCTCGGCCGACGGCACGCCGTGCTCCGCGCCTGGCGCCCGATCGGCGCCGTGCCGACTCCGCCGCGGCCCGCTCCGGGCCCGGCCTCCGAGCCCGGCGCCGCACGTTGTTGAAACCGGAGCCCCCGACGCAACGTAGGAGCGACCAGGAAGGGAGAGGACGTCATGTTCCACCTGGCGGCGTTGCTCATGGTCGGCCTGGTCGTGCTCGTGGTGGTGGCGCTGGGGGCGGTGCTGGCCAAGGTGACCCTCAAGGTGATCCTGCTGCCGCTCACCCTGGCCGTCGCGGCGGTCAAGCTCGCTCTCCTCGTCCCGCTCCTGCTGCTCGCTGCCCTGGTCGTGATCCCGGTGATGCTCGGCGCGGGCGCCGTGCTCGCGGTACTGGCCGTCGTGCTCGTGCCGGTCCTGCTGGTCGGCGGCGTGGCGTGGGGGCTGGCCCACCTCGCGCTGTGATCTCGCCTATCTGACGAACAGCCAGACCGAGACGCCGAGGCCGACGGCGACCACGAAGGCGCGCAGCCAGCGCTGGTCGATCCGCCTGGCCACCCGGGCCGAGATCCAGCCCCCGAGGATCGCACCCGCCGCCATCAAGGCCGCGAGGTGCCAGACCACCAGACGGTTGATCGCGAAGAAGACGAAGGCGATCACGTTGATGAGCGTGCCGAGCACGGTCTTGAGCCCGTTCATCCGGTGGAGGTCGCGCAGTCCCATGACCGACAGGGAGGCGAGCATGAGGATGCCGATCCCGGCCCCGAAGTAGCCGCCGTAGGTGGCGACGAAGAGCTGGAACAGGAATCCGCCGACCCGTCCGGCCCAGGTGACGTGCTCCTCCCGCCGAGCCGCGGCTCCGGTCCACCGCGTGATCACGTCGCGCAGCGCGAACAGGGCGGTGGCGAAAAGGACGAGGAACGGCACGACCTCGTCGAACAGCGCCGCCGGCGTGTTGACCAGGACCAGGGCGCCGAGCAGGCCGCCGACCACGCTGGGCAGGAGCAGGACGACGAGCAGGTCACGGTGCGCCGCGGTGTCGCGGCGGTAGGCCAGCGCGCTGGAGAGCGTGCCGGGCCACAGCGCCGCCGTGTTGGTCGCATTGGCCAGGATCGCGGGCTGGCCGACCGCCACCAGGGCGGGGAACGAGATCAGACTGCCACCCCCCGCCACCGCGTTGAGGGCGCCGGCCGCGAAGGCGGCGACGAAGAGCCCGGCGAGCTCCGGGATCGTCTCCATGACCGCGGATGATAGCCCGACCCTCGCTCCGCGCACGCCCGCCAGGAGCCCCGGACCCGCTGGTATGGGCTAGACTCGTCGCGGGGGAGGCGACCATGGGCAAGACGAGCAGCCGCACGCAGCGTGGCGTCAGTCGCCGGGCGTTGCTGCGCTCCGGTGTGGCGAGTGGAATCGTGGTCGCCGCCGGGGGCGGCGCCGTGGTGAGTGCCGGCGCAGTCGGCGGGAGCGAGCCGCAGGATGTCCCGCCGGGGCCGCTCGACGAGCGCAGCGTGGCCGAACTCCAGGCATGGCAGGGCGCCGGCAAGGCCACCGCGCGATCGTTGTGTGAGAGCTACCTGGCGCGGATCGCGGCGCTCGACGGCCAGCTGCGCTCGATCATCGAGGTCAACCCGGACGCCCTGGCGATTGCCGACCGACTCGACCGCGAGCGGAAGGACAAGGGTCCCCGCGGGCCGCTTCACGGCATCCCGGTCGTGGTCAAGGACAATATCGCCACCGCCGACCGCATGGAGACGACGGCCGGATCGCTTGCGCTGGTCGGCGCCAGGCCGAAGAAGGACGCGACCGTGGCCGCCCGGCTGCGCTCCGCCGGAGCGGTGATCCTGGCAAAGACCAACCTGTCGGAGTGGGCGAACTTCCGTTCCAGCCACTCGTCGAGCGGCTGGAGCGGGCGCGGCGGCCAGTGCCGGAACCCCTACGCGCTGGACCGCAGCCCGTGCGGCTCGAGCTCCGGGACCGCGGCGGCGATCGCCGCCAGCCTGGCCGCCGTCGGCGTGGGGACCGAGACGGACGGCTCGATCGTCTGCCCGTCGGCGCACTGCTCGCTGGTCGGGATCAAGCCCACGCTGGGGGCGATCAGCCGCACCGGGATCGTTCCGATCGCGCACAGCCAGGACACGGCCGGGCCGATGGCCCGCACGGTGGCCGACGCGGCGGCGCTGCTGGGCGCGCTGGTCGGCGAGGACGCCCGCGACGCGGCCACGGCGGCGAGCGCGGGGAAGCTGTCCCGCGACTACACGGCCTTCCTCGACCGCGGCGGGCTCAAGGGAGCCAGGATCGGTGTGGCGCGCGCGAAGTTCTTCGGGTACAGCCCTGAGACCGACGCCGTCGTGGAGGCGGCCCTCCGGGTCATGGCGGGGCTCGGTGCGGTGCTCGTGGATCCCGCTGACATCCCCCATGCCGGGGAGGTCGACGACGACGAGCTCGAGGTGCTGCTCTACGAGTTCAAGTCCGACCTCAACGACTACCTGGCGGACCTCGGCCCGGGCGCGGCCGTGCACTCGCTCGCGGACGTGATCGCCTTCAACGAGGCGCACCGCGCGCAGGAGCTGCCGTACTTCGGGCAGGACCTCATGATCAAGGCCGAAGGCAAGGGGCCGCTGACCGAGAAGGCCTACCTGAAGGCGCTCTCCCGCTGCCGAGAGCTGTCCCGGGAGAAGGGACTCGGCGCTCTCTTCGCGGCCCACACGCTGGACGCCGTCGTGGCGCCGACCGGCGGTCCGCCGTGGATGATCGACCTCGTCACCGGCGACCACTTCGGCGGGTCGAGCTCGACGCCCGCCGCAGTCTCCGGCTACCCGAGCGTGACGCTCCCGGCCGGCTACGTGTTCGGCCTACCGGTCGGGGTCACGCTGATCGGCCAGCCGTGGTCGGAGCCGGCGCTGATCCGGATGGCGTTCGCCCTCGAGCAGGCACTCGCGGTGCGCCGGCCGCCGCGCTTCCTGGCCACCGCCGACCTCACCGTGCGCTGAGTCGGTCCCCGCCTCCCGGCCCCTCGGGTCGCCGCAGGAGTGCGGCGCGCCCGGTGCGCGAGGCGGGGCGCTCGACGGGCGCGAGACTGGCCTGGGCCGCGGCCGCCAGTGTTGTCTCGAACTCGTCGGTCGTGACGTGCCCCTTGGGCTCGATCACGAGCATCGTGCCGCCCGGCCTGAGCGCCCGGGCGACCTCGGCGAAGAAGGCGCGCCGGTCCGGCACCTCGTGCACCATGTGGAGGGCGAGCGCGAGGTCGACCTTGTCCGCGAGGTCGTCGATCCCGAGGCGGTCGGCCGCCGCCCGGCGGGGCTCGACCCGCGCAGACACGCCAGCCTTACGTGCGCGGCGCATCAGGCCCGCGAGCATCCGCTCCTGGAGGTCGACGGCGATCACCCGGCCGCCGGGCCCCACCATGCGGGCGAGCGGCACGGTGAAGTAGCCCATCCCGCACCCCGGTTCGAGCACCACCATGCCCTCGCGGACGTGAGGCCCGAGGAGGGCGACCGGGTCCTCGCGCCAGCGCCGCAGCGGGTTGATCAGGGCGTATCCCAGCCACCAGGGGCAGATCCGATGCGCCACGCGGGCCTCCCTCGCAAGCGACGGTGCTCATGCTACTCGCAGCGGCGGGTCCCATACGGGCCACGAGCGGGTCTGCGTGCTAGGATGACGCACCCCCGGGGTACATGTCTTCGTCACGGCGCCGGCCGCGTGCCGTGACGGGGTGGGCGCCGGGGCCCGGAGCAGGAGCCATGACCGAGAGCCTGCGCGTGCTCCTCGCGCGCGTCATCGACTATGCCGGCATGTTCCCGCCGGCGCGGCTGCCGCTCGAGGAGGCGGCGCGGGCATACGCGCAGCTGCGCGCCGACGCGGAGAGCTGGATGCTCGCCCGCTTCGTCTGCCCGGTGGTCCGGCTCGAGGAGCTCGCTCCCCTGGCAGCCGGGCTCCTGAGCGGTGGCCCGCCCTGCCCGGTCGCGGCGCTCGGTCGGGGAGGGGACGGCCGAGCCGACCTGCTCGCCGCCCTCGGCGACGACCTCGCTGATATCGGCCGGTTCAACGCGCAGCGCTGCGGCGCCGTGGTCGACCAGCTCGAAGTGCGCCTGCCCGGGAGGGTGCTCGACACCGGCGCAGACGGAGTGGCGAGGCTGGTGTCTGCAGCGGGTCACCTGGTCGATGAGCGCGCCGCGACGCGCCTCCTCGTCGCCTTCGAGGTGGCCGCGGCGGGAGCTCCACCAGAGCGCTTCGCCACGGCGGTCGAAGGCATCGCGGGTGGCGGCGCGACGCGGGGCCCCGGCAGCCGGTGGCTGCCCTGTCTGAAGATCCGCTGCGGGGGGCTCGATGCCACCGCTGTCCCGACGGCGGGCGAGGTCGCGACGGCGCTGGTCGGCTGCCGCGATCGTAAGCTGCTGCTCAAGGCGACGCAGGGGCTCCACCACCCCTTCCCGCGGCTCGACCCCGTCCTCGGGGTGCCTGTCCACGGCTTCCTCAACCTCCTCGTGGCCTGTCTGTTGGCGCGCGCCCACGGGCTCGACCATTCCGGGGTCCGGACGATCCTGGAGGACACGGACCCGGCTCATTTCGCCTTCGACGACGAGGAGGTCTCCTGGCAGGACTCGTCCGCGACCATGGCTCAGGTCGCCGAGAGCCGTCGGTTCGGCGTTGCCTCGTTCGGGTCGTGCAGCTTCGACGAGCCCCGCGAGGAGCTGCGCGCCCTCGGCCTGCTCCCCGGTACGCCGGGGGAGCGACCGGAGGTGATGCAATGACGAACGGAGGCGCCCCACCTCTGCGCTCCTGGGTCGAGGTTGCGGACGACTCCCACTTCCCCATCCAGAACCTGCCGTACGGCGTGTTCCGCCCGGCCGCCGGAACCGATCCGCGGGTCGGGGTCGCGATCGGCGAGTGGGTGCTCGACCTCGCGCTCCTCGACGGCGAGGGCCTGCTCGACGCCCCCGCCCTGCGGGGCAGAGCATTGTTCCGGCGGGGAGCCCTCAACGCCCTGATGGCGGCCGGCCGTCCCGCCTGGCAGGCCACGCGCGCCGCCGTGACCGATCTGCTCCGGCACGACCAGGGGCGCCTGCGCGACGCCGACGCCCTGCGCGCCGCCGCCCTCCTCCCGGCCTCGCGCGTCGAGCTGCTCCTGCCCGCCGAGGTCGGGGACTACACGGACTTCTACTCCTCCCGCGAGCACGCCACGAACGTGGGCACCATGTTCCGCGGCGCCGCCAACGCCCTGCAGCCCAACTGGCTGCACCTCCCGGTGGCGTACCACGGTCGCGCGAGCTCACTGGTGGTGAGCGGCACCGACATTCGCCGTCCCTGCGGGCAGGTCCGTCCCGACGACGCCGCCCCGCCGGTGCTTGCGGCCTCCCGGCAGATGGACTTCGAACTCGAGGTCGGGTTCTTCGTCGGGCCGGGCAACCGGCTCGGCGAACCGATCCCGGTGGAGCGCGCCGGCGAGCACATCTTCGGCTTCGTGCTCGTCAACGACTGGAGCGCGCGCGACATCCAGCGCTGGGAGTACGTCCCGCTCGGGCCGTTCCTGGGGAAGAACTTCGCCACCTCGCTGTCGCCCTGGGTGGTGCCGCTCGAGGCGCTCGAGCCGTTCCGCTGTCCGGGGCCGGTCCAGGATCCGACGCCGCTCCCGTACCTGCGGACGACGGCGGACTGGGCGTTCGACGTCCACCTCGAGGTGTCGCTGCAGAGCGCCGCCATGACGGCACCGCAGCGGATCTCGGCCACCAACATGCG
>JBLMXF010000034.1:0-8249 GCA_050257595.1 Acidobacteriota bacterium
CGGCCTCGTGGCTCTCTGCGGCCCGCCCAGGCTCCGATCCGGGATGAAAACGCGAGCCATGTCCGTTGGCCTCGGCGGATGCCAGATGCCGACGCACGGGGCGCTGCGGAGACCGCCGCCGGCGCGCACGCGACCTGCCGGCCGGAAGGCTGTACTACGATATCCGGCACGCGAGAGTTGCGGGAGGATCGATGGCCGAGGACAGGGATTCCAAGCGCGTCGACCTGGCGTCGCTGCGCATCGCCGACGAGGCGCGGGCGGGGGACGGCGGCGGCCGGAGGCGTCTCCTCCTCGCGTCGGCTGCCGGGCTGGTCGTACTGGCGGGAGCGGCCGTCCTCCTGCTGCGGGGCCGGCCCGCCGAGGTGGAGGTCGCGACGGCGCGAGCGGCCGGAGGGGCGCAGCCGGCCACGCTGCTCAACGCGTCCGGGTATGTGACCCCGCGCCGGCGCGCCACCGTTGCGGCCAAGATCACGGCCCGGGTCGTCGACATGCTCGCGGACGAGGGCATGCACGTGGAGGATGGTCAGCTCCTCGCAAGGCTCGACGACTCCGACGCCCAGAAGCGCCTCGCGGTGGCCCAGGCGGCACTCCGGGTGGCGCAGGCCAACGTGCCGGTCCTCGAGGTCAACCTGGCCAACGCGGAGAGGGAGCTCGAGCGGCAGCTCGACCTCGAGCGCGACGGCGTGGCCAGCGTTCAGGCGCTCGACCTCGCGCGGACCACTCGCGACGGTCTGGCCGCCCAGCTCGCGGCGGCACGCGACCAGGTCCGCGAAGCGCAGGCCAACGTGGCGGCTGCCCAGCAGGACGTGGACAACTGCCTGGTGCGCGCCCCCTTCGCGGGCATCGTGGTGTCCAAGGACGCGCAGCCGGGCGAGATGGTGTCGCCGATCTCGGCAGGCAGCGGCTTCACACGCACGGGGATCGCCACCGTGGTTGACATGGACTCCCTGGAGATCGAGGTGGACGTCAACGAGTCGTACATCGCCAAGGTGGCCATCGGCCAGCGGGTCGATGCGCTCCTCGACGCCTATCCGGACTGGCACATCCCGGCGTCCGTGCGGACCGTCATCCCCACCGCCGACCGGCAGAAGGCCACGGTCAAGGTGCGCATCTCCTTTGACCGGCTCGACCCGCGCATCCTGCCCGACATGGGGATCAAGGTGGCCTTTCTCGCCGAGCCGGAGCCGGAGGGCCGGGGAGCAACCCCCCGCGCCATCATCCCGCGCGTCGCGGTCCGGGATGATGGCGGCCGGCCCTGTGTGTTCCTCGTTGTTGACGGCAGGCTGGAACGACGCGTGGTGACGCTCGGGAACGATCGCGGCACCGATGTCGAGGTGCTCGGCGGCGTCGACGACGGTGACCGCGTGGTCGTCGCCGGCCCGTCGGAGTTGCGCGACGGCGAGCGCGTGAAGGTGAAATAGGGCCCGGGGCCATGGGACCTGAGATATCGCATTCTCCAAGCCCGCTGGCCCAAGCCTCACGCCGGTTGGTCGGTTGGAGGACGTCATGGTGCGAGTGGACGGCAAGGGAGACGGGTCCAGTCTGATCCGGGTCCGGGACCTCGACAAGAAATACCAGCGCGGCAGCGAGGAGATCCACGTCCTCCAGGGGCTCAACCTCGACGTGGAGCAGGGCGACTTCGTCGCCTTCATGGGACCGTCGGGCTCCGGTAAGACCACCCTGCTGAACCTGCTCGGTGGGCTCGACGTCCCGACGTCGGGGTCAATCACCGTGGCCGGCGACGAGATCACCGCGCTGTCGGGCCCGAAGCTCACCGCGTGGCGCGCCCGGCACGTCGGCTTCATCTTCCAGATGTACAACCTGATCCCCGTGCTGACCGCGTATCAGAATGTGGAGCTCCCGCTGCTCCTCACCAGGCTCGGCAAGGCCGAGCGACGGCGGCACGTCGAGACCGCGCTCGCGCTGGTCGGCCTCGCCGACCGGGCAAGCCACTTCCCGCGCCAGCTCTCGGGTGGGCAAGAGCAGCGGGTGGCGATCGCCCGCGCCATCGTCACCGACCCGACCTTTCTGCTTGCCGACGAGCCGACGGGTGACCTCGACCGGCGGAGCGCGAGCGAGATCCTTGAGCTCGTCGACCGGCTCGTCCACGAGCACGGCAAGACGGTCCTCATGGTCACCCACGACCCACGGGCGGCGGACCAGGCCCACGTCGTGCTCCACCTCGACAAGGGGGTGCTGATCGAGGGGAGCGAGGGCAGGGGCGGGCGATGAAGTTTCTCCACCTGATCCTCGCGAACCTCCGGCGCAAGAAGGTGCGGGCGGTCCTCACGCTCGGTTCGTTCGCCATCGCACTCTTCCTGTTCGGCATCCTGCTCGCGATCCGCAGCGCCTTCAACCAGGGGGTCGAGGTGGCCGGGGCCGATCGACTGGTGGTGATCAACAAGGTCTCTCTCATCCAGCCGCTGCCCATCTCGTATCGGGACAAGATCCTCCAAGTCCCGGGCGTGAAGGCCGTGGCCTACGCGTCCTGGTTCGGCGGCACCTACCAGGACGAGCGGAACTTCTTCCCCCAGTTCGCGATCGATCCGGAGAGCTGGCGGGCGATGTACCCGGAGTACGTCGTGCCGGAAGAGCAGTGGCGCGCCTTCCTGGCCGATCGCCAGGGGTGCATCGTCGGGAAGGGCACGGCGGACCGGTTCGGGTGGAAGCTCGGCGACCGCATCCCGATCAAGGGAACGATCTTCCCGGGCACCTGGGAGTTCAACCTGCGGGGCATCTACACCGGGAAGCGTCCCGACGACGACACCACCCAGTTCTGGTTCCGCCGCGACTACCTGGAGGAGCGGGCTTCGCAGTTCTGGAAGGGGCTGGTGGGCTGGTACGTCGTTCGCATCGACTCCCCCGACAACGCGGTCAGGATCGTCAAGGCCATCGACGAGAAGTTCGCCAACTCCCCGTGGGAGACGAAGACTGACACCGAGCGTGCCTTCGCGGCCTCCTTCGCCAAGCAGATGGGGAACATCGAGCTCCTCACCCTGTCGATCGGCGGTGTGGTGTTCTTCACGCTGCTGCTGGTCACCGGAAACACCATGGCGATCTCGGTGCGGGAGCGTACGGGCGAGTTCGCCGTGCTCAAGACGTTGGGGTTCGGAGACACTGCGGTGCTGCTCCTGGTCCTCGGCGAGGCCGTCGCCATCGCGCTGATCGGCGGAGTGCTCGGGGTCGGCGCAGCCAAGGCGGTCTCACCCGGGCTCGGCCGCGCGTTGCCCGGGCTGGTCTTCTACCTCCCCGTCGTAGACCTGGCCCTGGGTGTCCTGCTGGCGGTCGCGATCGGCGTCGCTGCCGGTCTCCTGCCGGCGCTCGCGGCCATGCGCCTGCGCGTCGTCGACGCGCTGCGGAGGGTGTGACGATGGCCATCCCCCTGATCTACAACATGCGCAGCGTGCGGCAGCGGTGGACCTCCACCATCGTGGCGGTGCTGGGGATTGCCGGCACGGTCGGTGTCTTCGTCGCGATGCTCTCGATGGCGCGCGGTTTCAAGGCGACGCTGGTTGCCTCGGGATCGCCCGACAACGCATTGATACGCCGTGCGGGAGCGAGCGCGGAGATGGAGAGCGCCGTCAGCCTCGACCAGGTCCGCGTGATCGAGGACGAGCCGGGCGTGGCGCGCGGCAGCGAGGGTCCTCTCGTCAGCCCCGAGGTGGTGGTGGTCGCGGCGTTCCCGCTGAAGAAGACAGGGACCGACGCCAACGTGCAGGTTCGTGGTGTCTCGGCGAAGGTGCTCAAGGTGCGGCCGAACGTGCGGATCGTCAGGGGGCGCTTCTTCACGCCCGGCCTCTCGCAGCTCGTGGTCGGACGCAACGTGGCCGGCACGTACGCGGGACTCGACCTGGGCAGCACCGTGAAGTTCGGCGGCGGGAGCTGGACCGTGGTCGGTGTGTTCGACGCCGGCGGCAGCGCGTTCGACTCCGAGGTTTGGTGCGACGCGAAGGTGCTCGACCAGGTGTACAAGCGGCCCGACAACATCTTCCAGTCTGTCACGGTCCGCCTCACGTCGCCGTCGGCATTTGGAGGGTTCCGCGACGCTGTCCTGGCGGACCCTCGCCTCACCCTTCAGGTCGACCGCGAGATCGACTACTACGCCAAGCAGTCGCGCCAGCTCACCACGCTGATCACCGTGCTGGGCACGTTGATCGCCGTCGTGATGGGCGTCGGTGCGGTTTTCGGCGGGCTCAACACCATGTACTCGGCGGTGTCGGAGCGGGCGCGAGAGATCGCCACCATGCGGGCGCTCGGCTTCGGCGCCGGCAGCGTGATCCTCTCCTTCGTCTTCGAGTCGCTCCTCATCGCTCTCGTCGGTGGCGTGCTGGGCTGCATCGCAGTGCTGCCGCTCAATGGACTGACCACCGGCACCATGAACTGGCAGACCTTCTCGCACCTCGCCTTCGCGTTCCGCATCACGCCCGGCCTGCTGTTGGGCGGCGTCCTCTTCTCGCTGTTCATGGGCCTGCTGGGCGGCGTGCCGCCGGCTGTCCGTGCCGCCCGCAGACCGGTCGCGGTCGCGCTACGCGAGCTGTGAGACGGGCCCGGGGCTGCGGGCTTGAGGGGTCCGTCTTGCCCGGGGCGTGGCCGGCTGATAGCATGGCGCGGTCCGCGTTGCGGACCCCTATGGCCGCCCATCAAACGCTGCTCATCCTGGACTTCGGCTCGCAGTACACCCAGCTGATCGCCCGCCGGGTACGCGAGCTCTCCGTTCGCAGCGAGATCCGGCGCGGCGACCTCACCGCCGCGGAGCTTCGTCAGGTGGCACCGATCGGAGTGGTGCTCTCGGGCGGCCCTTCGTCGATCTACGAGGAGGGCGCCATCCGCCCCGACCCGGAGGTCTTCCGCCTCGGCGTCCCGGTGCTCGGCGTCTGCTACGGGCAGCAGGCGATGGCCCACCAGCTGGGTGGCGTGGTGGAGCCGGCCGGGGAGCGCGAGTACGGCGCCGCGGAGCTCCGCGCCGAGCTAACGTGCTCGTTGTTCGCCGGCACCGCGGCTGCTCAGCGGGTGTGGATGTCCCACGGGGATCGTGTGTCTCGGCTTCCCGACGGGTTCACCGTCGCCGGGACGACCGTCAACTCGCCGGTCGCCGCGATGGCCGACGAGCGGCGTCGCTTCTTCGGGATCCAGTTCCATCCGGAGGTGCGGCACACCGAGCTCGGGCGGCGGATCCTCGACAACTTCCTCACCTCGTGCCGGGCGGCGCGAGACTGGACGGCGGCCTCGATCCGCCACGACGCCGTGGCGCGCATCCGCGAGCAGGCTCCGCAGGGCCGCATCATCGTCGCGCTCTCTGGAGGCGTCGACTCCTCGGTGACCGCCCTCCTGTGCCGGGAGGCGGTCGAGGAACGGACCGCGCCGATCTTCGTCGACACCGGCCTGCTGCGCCTCGACGAGGGGGACAAGGTCCAGGCACGATTCTCGTCTCTCGGCTTGTCTGTCGATCGGGTCAACGCCGCCGAACGATTCTTCGCCAGGCTGGCCGGCATCGACGACCCCGAAGAGAAGCGGCGGCGCATCGGCCGCGAGTTCATCGCCGTTTTCGAGGAAGAGGCGCGGCGCTATCCCGACGCGCGTTTCCTGGCGCAGGGCACGCTGTACCCGGACGTCATCGAGTCCACCTCGGTGCGGGGGCCGTCGGCCACCATCAAGACGCACCACAACGTCGGCGGGCTGCCCGAACGGCTCGGGCTCGATCTCGTCGAGCCGCTCCGGGAGCTGTTCAAGGACGAGGTACGGCGGCTTGGTGAGGAGCTGGGTCTGCCCGCCGAGTTCGTCTGGCGGCACCCGTTCCCCGGGCCCGGCCTGGCAGTTCGCATCCTGGGTGAGGTGACGCCGGCGCGCGTCGATCTGCTGCAGCGCGCGGACGCGATCTGGATGGAGGAAATCCGCGGGGCGGGCCTGTATCGCGAGATCGCCCAGGCGCTCGCGGTGTTGCTGCCGGTCAAGAGCGTCGGGGTGATGGGGGACCAGCGGACCTACGAGAACGTGGTTGCGCTGCGCGCGGTCACCACGGAGGATTTCATGACCGCCGACTGGTTCCGCCTCCCGCCCGACGTGCTCGACACGGTCGCGCGGCGGATCGTCAACGAGGTGCGCGGCATCAACCGGGTCGTCTACGACGTGACGTCGAAGCCGCCCGGCACGATCGAGTGGGAATGAAACAGGCGTCCGGGGTCAGGGATTCGGGGTGCATGCCCCCGCCAACCTTCGACCGACGCGATTGGCGGGCCGCGCAGAGTCGTTGTCTTGTGCCCCGCATCCCGGTCCCCGGACCCCGAGTTCGGAATCGCAGCAACCGGGGCCACCACTGGGTCGGCCCGGAGAAGGAGAGCGCTACGAGTTTGGAGATAGCCGCCGGTTCAGCCATACCCGGCGGAGCAGCTCGGCTACGCCAGGCCGGGCCCCCTGCGGCAGGCAGGGCACACCTGAGGAGGTGAACGCATGGCGAAGCGGAAAGCCGTCATCATGGGAGCCGCGGGTCGGGACTTCCACAACTTCAACTGCCTGTTCCGCAACAACCCCGATGTCGAGGTGGTGGCCTTCACGGCCACGCAAATCCCCGACATCGAGGGGAGGATGTACCCGCCCGAGCTGGCGGGGCCGCTCTACCCGCACGGAATACCGATCTTCGCGGAGGAGGAGCTGGAGAGCCTGGTCAAGAAGCACGACGTTGACGAGGTGTGGTTCTCCTACTCCGACGTCCCCCACCAGTACGTGATGGACAAGGGCTCGCACGTGGTGGCGTGGGGTGCCAACTTCGGGATCTGCTCGGCCGAACGCACGATGATCAGGTCCACCAAGCCGGTGATCGCGATCGTGGCGGTCCGAACCGGCGTCGGCAAGTCGCAGACCACGCGCTACGTGTCCCGGATCCTCAAGAGCCTCGGCAAGAGGGTGGTGGCGATCCGCCATCCGATGCCGTACGGCGACCTCGCGCGGCAGGCGTGCCAGCGCTTCGAGACTTACGAGGACCTCGTCAAGCACGAGTGCACGATCGAGGAGCGGGAGGAGTACGAGCCGCACATCGACAACGGCTTCATCGTCTACGCCGGCGTCGACTACGAGATGATCCTGCGCGAGGCGGAGAAGGAGGCCGATGTCATCCTCTGGGACGGCGGCAACAACGACACGCCGTTCTACAAGCCCGACCTCTACATAACGCTGGTCGACCCAC
The DNA here is from genome assembly GCA_050257595.1 of Acidobacteriota bacterium. Lineage (GTDB taxonomy): Bacteria > Acidobacteriota > Thermoanaerobaculia > Thermoanaerobaculales > Thermoanaerobaculaceae > JBLMXF01. Next base: position 7,181 of record JBLMXF010000034.1, read on the forward strand.
ATCGCGCCGGCCACGAGCTCACGTACTACCCGGGCGAGACCAACTTCCTGATGGCCGACCTGCTGATCGTCAACAAGGTGCAGACCGCGGACCCGGTCAAGGTCGAGCAGGTCGTGGACAACTGCAAGAGCTACAACCCGGGCGCACGCGTGATCAAGTGCGCCTCGAGGATCACCGTGGACCGGCCCGAGCTGATCGCGGGCAAGCGTGCGCTGGTCGTCGAGGATGGCCCGACGCTCACGCACGGCGGGATGACCTACGGAGCGGGATGGTTCGCCGCCAAGAGTGCGGGTGCCGCCGAGATCGTCGACGCCAAGCCGTACGCCGTCGGCACCATTGCCGCGACCTACACGAAGTACCCCAACTCGGGCCAGATCCTCCCCGCCATGGGTTACTCGGACCAGCAGATCTCGGATCTCCAGGAGACGATCAACGCCACCCCGTGCGATGTGGTGGTCGAGGGCACGCCGATCGACCTCACCCGCATCATCAAGGTCAACAAGCCAATCGCAGAGGTCACGTACGAGCTTGAGGAGCTGGAGTCGGGAGTGATCGAGGGGATGGTCAAGAGGATTCTGAAGTAGCAGGGTTCGGCGATCGGACTCCAGGATCGGGTCCGCAGCCGACCAGGTCAAGTCGAGGGGCGGGAGCGATCCCGCCCCTCGCTCGATCCCTGGCGGCGCCTCGGCTCACCGCTAGCCCGAGCAGTACGGGTTGGGCTGTCATTTCGCCGGGTGGGGGAGCGGGGGAAAGCTGTCGACTGTCAACCGTGAGCTGTTTCTCCTTGCCCCCGGGGTTGCGCCGCGGTGCTCGCCGGCACGCCCCCACGTGCCGGCGTCGCAGGCGCCTGCGCGTGCGACCGCGCAGGCCGGACCGGCGGGCGGAGCCGCGCGGTCCCACGGCCCCCCGCCCACCGGGCCCCCGTGCCCCGCGACACCCCCCCCCGGTCCGGCCGCTCGGTGCCCCGCACGCTCCGGCACGAGCGCGGCTCCACCCCAGGGGCGGAGGGCCACCCGCCCGCTCATCCCCCTCGCGTCCCCCGCCCCTCCTCGCGCTTTCTCGCGCGGGA
>JBLMXF010000035.1:0-5624 GCA_050257595.1 Acidobacteriota bacterium
GCCGGCGTCGCAATGATGGCGGCGGGATGGGACAGCGCTCCCGAGGGAAAGCACCTGGCTTCCCGGCCGACGGCTCGGAAGGACCGATGCCGGATGCCGTGACCCCGTCCCGTCCCGCCGCCCTGGCTTCCCGTCGACTCTAGAAGCGATCGTCGCGGCCGTAGCGCGAGTAGTGGTCGTACGGGCGACGGTCGTAACGGCCGTTCCAGGCGAAGCGCCGGTAGGCCTGGGTGTACGCCTCCGCGAAGCCCTGGCGGTACCCGCGCGAGTACTCGTAGCGCGGGCCCATCCACCTCTTGTAGCCGCGGTCGGAGTCGCGGTAGCGGCCCTCGTCGCGGTAGTCGAAGCGCTCGTGACGGCGCGCGTCGCGCTCGCCCTCGCGGTAGCCCTCGTGCGTCCCGCGGTCGTAGCCGTGGCGCCACGCGCCCCTGTCGCGGAAGTCGCCGAATCGAATGGTGACCCCGCCGTGGATGTCGGCGCGGCTGGCAGCCGGCGCGGCCAGGCTCAGGGCCGACAGCAGGCCCACGGTCAACATCGTGCTCTTCATGGTCGTGCTCCAAGCCCCCGAGGCTCGCAACCGCCGACCCGGCCCATCCGGTCCGGCGTGCAGCCACACCACCCAGGAGCAAGCGGCGTGCCTCCAGGAGGCCTGGCACGAACCTGTTTCGAATCAGCTCTTTCTAGGGTCTGTGGCAGGGGATCGGCTGTCCTCCTCGGAGGACGAACGGTGCAGGTCGTACAAGGCGCCCTTCAGTGGCGTCCGCACCTCCATTTGCCTGCGGTCGACGGTGCCGGGATGGCCGCGTACCGTCCGCCACCCCCTCTCGCTCCAGAAAGGAGCGCTGCCACTCGCGTGTGATCGGATCGGTTATCCTTCCCCACCCATCCGCATCCAGCCTGGAGGTCCTGATGCTCCGCGCCAGTGACCGGCGTCGGTGGATACGAGTCGTTCTCGTCGACGGCCGACTGCTGGCTGGCACTTTGGCCGCCACAATGGCGGTCTCGGCAGGCGGGGCGAGCGTGATCGCAGCCACGGCCGCTGCACCGAAGGCCAGCGACCCGCTCGACCTGATCCTCTCGCTGCTCCGTTATGAGAGAGCCGCGGGCCACGAGGTCTCGCTCGTCGGCGACGTGCGTGCGGTGATCAGCGCGCAGCTGGCCTACCAGGCAGCGACCGGCTCCTATGGCGAGCTCGCCTGCCTCGTGCGCCCGGGCGATTGTCGGGCGCCGGCGGGAACGCAGTCCTTCCTCGGCGCCGAGCAGGCGGCGCCCCAGCGCGTCGGCTACAGCCGTCGGCTCCAGGTCGGCGGGACCGCAAAGGCTGGTCGCGGCGCTGCGTCGTTCGCCTACCTCGCGGTCCCGGAGCAGCCCGGCGAGACCGGCCGGCACGGGTTCTGCGGCGACGACACCGGGCGGGTCTGCTACACCGAGGACGGGAGCGAGCCGGCGCTCGTCGACGGGCATTGCGCGCCGTCCTGCCGCGAGTGGGATTCGGGAGTCCTGACCGCAGGACGGCCGAAGCCGACGCGCGCCGAGCTGCTGGCGGCGCTCGAGGCCATCGACAAGGATCCCCGGCTGATGAAGCAGTCCGACGCCACGAAGGAGGCGTGGCGCGCGGTCGTGAACTCGGCCCTGGCGAACCAGGCGACGGGTAAACCGGCAGCCGTTCCCGGCAGCGTCCACGCAAGGGGCCGCGCGCACGAAGGCAGTGCGGGCGCCCTTGCCTTCACTCCCGACGGCCGCACGCTCGTGACCTCGTCGATGGACGATCAGGCCGCGCCGATCAAACTCTGGTCCGTCGCCGACGGCCGGCTCTCCGGCAGGCTCCCCGGCCCGTGTCCGGGCGTCTGGGCACTGCGGGTCACCCCGGATGGGAAGAGCGTTCTCGCCTCGTGCATGGACCACGCCGTCCGCCGCTGGTCGCTCGCCGACCGCAAGCTCGAGGGGACCGTCGCCACCCACAAGTCGAGCATGATCGATCTCGGTCTCTCCGCAGACGGCCACCTGCTCGTCTCGGCGGCCGCGGGCCTCGGCGAAGCCGGCGCCGCGCAACTCACCGCGCTCCCGGCCGGGAGCGCTGTCTCCACGATCACTCTGTCCGCCTCGGCCGGGCGCGTCGCGCTGAGCCCCGACGGACGCACTCTGGCCTCGGCCGGGCCCGGCGCGGCCCTCCAGCTCTGGTCGCTGCCGGACGGCAAGCCGGCCGCGACGCTCGACCGCATGGAAGACGTGTCCTCGCTCGCGATCTCGCCCAGCGGCAGCGTCCTCGCCGTCGCCACCGGTCCCGCGATCACCCTGTGGTCACTGCCGGAGCGACGCCAGCTCGGCTCGCTCTCCGGCCACGGCTCCCCCGTCAACCAGCTCGCCTTCTGCCCCGACGGACGGCTGCTCTCGGCGTCGAGCGACGACTCGATCAAGCTCTGGTCGGTATCCGACCGCAAGCTGCTGGCGACCCTGCGCGGCCACACCGCCGAGGTCTATGGGGTCGCGGCTTCGCCCGACGGCAGGCTCGCGGCCTCGTCGGACAGGAGCGGTGTCGTCGTGCTGTGGGACCTCGAGACGAAGACACAGCGGCTCGTCTTCGTCGACCCCGGCCGCTGACCGATACCCCGAGTGGACGAGCCCAATCCGGCGAGCGCCCCGCCGCTGGACTTCCCCTCTTCGTCACCGAGGTGAACGTCTGGCGACGCGAATCGAGGAGTGACCATCCCGGCTACCGTTCATAGTAGCGGCTGCAGCCCGCGGGCATCTCGGCCCAGGGCGCGCCCCGGAGCGCGCCGCGGAGCCGGCCGACCGCCGTGCGCGCGATGGTGCCCGTGCGCAGCACGCCCCTGATCTCTTCGCCGCGGACCGTGCCCCAGAGCTCGACCGTGGCCCCGGCCGAGTCGGAGGTGAGGCGCAGCTCGGCGCCGCGCAACGTCGCGGAGAGGAGGGCCTGCCGGACGCCGCCCCGGGTGATCTCGCCGGAGAGCGTCTCGAAGGCCTGGCGCAGGTCGATGGTGAACGTCGTCCCCTCGCTGTCCTGGAAGTCCCAAGTGCCGTCGACGCGCGCCGGGACGACCCACAGGTAGACGTCGCGCCCCAGGATCTGGACCGACTGGTCGGGCTCCCAGTCGGCCATCGCGTACTGGTGCGAGACGACGCGCGTGCCGGGCGTCATGGCCAGGAGGCGGTGCCGCACGCAAAGGTTGATCTGGGGCAGGAGGTACAGGGTGACGACACTCGCGTCACCGAACTCCTCTTTGAAGATGTCCCCCTCGACGATCCGGACCCTGTCGGCCAGACCCTCCACCTGGACCAGGCACGTCGCGAGCTTCGCCAGGTCGGGGTCGTACTCGATGCCGACGGCCCGGGCGCCGAAGGGCGGCTTCGCTGCGGCCATGGCGATCCGGCCGTCGCCGGCGCCCAGGTCGAGCACGCGGTCCTCCGGCGTCACCTGCGCCATCGAGAGCATGGCGAGGACGACGCCGTCGAACGTCGGAACCCACGGGACGTCCTTCCCGGCGCGTCCCCGCGACACGGAGTACGCGGCCTCGCAGTCGGCACGCGAGTGCGGCTGCGGCTGCCCGGCGGCCGCGGCGAGGAGCAGCAGGGATGCGGCGGCGGCCGATCGTCGCACGAGGCGCAGCATTGGTCGGGCTCCCGGAGCGGCCCTCACGATAGCACCACGCCCCTTGCGTCGATGTCGAACACGGTCGTCACGCGGCAGACCTCCATGCTCCGTGTCCTCCTGGGCTACTCGCACAATGGCAGGCAACGCACAGCCTCGCACTGACACGCACCGACCGCGCGTTCTTCCTAAGCTGGGGCTACGCCTCGGTGCCCTGACTCGAGGGCGAGAGCTCTACCGACTGGCTTGGCTGCTCTGGGACACTGGCAGGCCGCCAGCCACGAACGCTCATAAGTCTTCTAAATCCAACACTTTGGAGAAACAGAACCGATGTCGCGCGCGTAGATCACTCCAGAAAGCCGCGACCCGCAGGTCTCCGGACGAGCGTGAGTACTGCGCGGTCGCGGCCGGGGGCACCCGCAAAGGAGGCGTGATGAGAGCGAGGCTGAGGACTCTCTGGATCTCCGCCCTGGCCCTGGCAGTAGCAGGGAGCGTCGCCGCTGCCGGCGCGAAGCTGCAGTCGAAGAAGTTCGATCTCTTCGAGAGCACGAGTTGGAACGGCAAGCAGCTGCCCGCCGGCGAGTACAAGGTCGTCTGGCATGAAGACGGGACGGACCTGAAGGTGACCTTGATGAACGGACACCACGTGGTCGCGGAAGGACGGGGCCGGATCGAGGAGCGCGCGGAGAAGGCGCGAACCGACGCCGTGATTTCGCGCCTGAACGGCTCGGGGGCGATGGCCCTCGCGGAGCTGCAGATGGGCGGCAAGAAGGAGGTCCTGGTCTTCGCGGGATCCTGACCGCATTCGGGGCGCAGCTCGGTGGTCGGCCGCGTGGCGTCGCCGCCACGCGGCCGGCTGCTCGCCCACGACCCTGCAGGAGGCGCGCTTCCTGGTCACCCGCCCGCCGGGTGCTCGCCTTCGGGGGCGACACCGGCCCTGGGCGGGGCGGCCTTCGTCCCCACCGTGCGCCGGACCAGACGGCCCAGGGTCAACCCCTGGACGAGGATGGAGAAGAGCACGACCACGTACGTGACGGGAACGAACGTCTCGCGCGCGGGACTCGCGGGCAGCGACAGGGCCAGTGCCACCGAGATACCGCCCCGCACCCCGGCCCAGGTCAGGATCTTCACCGCGTGGGGGGAGAACGCAACTACATGCCTCAGGAGGGCGACGGGGATTCCCACCGAGGCGAAGCGAGCGAGCAGGACGACCGGGATCATGAGCAGCGCCGCCGCCAGCCACCCGGGGCGGAACGTCAGGACCAGGACCTCGAGCCCGATCAGCACGAACAGCACCGAGTTGAGGATCTCGTCCAGGAGCTCCCAGAAGGTGTCGAGGTGCTGGACCGTCGTCGGCGACATGGCGAAGGCCCGGCCGGGGTTGCCGATGAGGAGACCCGCCACCACCATCGCGATCGGTCCCGAGACGTGCAAGTGATGGGCGAGCCCACTGCCCCCCAGCACGAGGGCGAGTGTGATCAGGATCTCGACCTGGTAGCTGTCGATGCTCTTCAGGAGCCGGTAGGCCACGTAGCCGATCAGCAGGCCGTAAGCGATGCCACCCAGCGCCTCCTCGGCGAAGAGGAGCGCGATCGTCCCGGCCGTGACGGGGCGGCCCCCGACCGCGAGGCCCAGCAGCACCGTGAAGACGACCACCCCCACGCCGTCGTTGAAGAGCGACTCGCCGGCGATCTTGATCGCGAGGCTGCGGGGAGCGTGTGCCGACTTCAGGATGCCCATGACCGCGATCGGGTCGGTCGGGGAGATGAGGGCCCCGAAGACGAGGCACTGGAGAAAGGGCAGCTCCAGGCCCACGAGCTCGAGCACGGCCCAGGCGCCGGCTCCCACCAGCAGGGTCGAGAGCAGTACGCCCACGGTGGCCAGGATCCCGATCGCCGACTTGCCGCGCGCCAGGTCGGCGATGTCGATGTGCAGCGCGCCCGCGAAGAGGAGGATTGACAGCATGCCCTCCATCAGGACCTGGCTGAAGTCGACGGTGGCGAGCAGATGCCGG
>JBLMXF010000036.1:0-112488 GCA_050257595.1 Acidobacteriota bacterium
GCGCGGCACCGCGGGCGTCAAGGGCGTGCACAACGAGCTTACCGTCGGCAAGATCTAGGCCGGCGGGACTGGAGGACTGTGATGCTGTGGACGATCCTGGTCATCCTTCTCGTGCTGTGGCTGCTCGGCGTGGTCACGTCCTACACGGCGGGCGGCTTGATCCACATCCTGCTGGTGGTGGCGGTGATCATTCTTGTCGTCCAGCTCCTCTCCGGACGACGGCGACTCTAGGCCGTAAGGACGCGAGGGCAAGGTGAGCGCACTCAAGATCGTGGCAATCCCGATGAACGGTCTCTCGTCGTCGCGGTCAGCGCCGAGCGCATTACCGAGGCGCAGTGGGCCATAGGGACGCCGGCTATGGCGCCGCGCTTCTCGCTGGACAGAACTCAACCATCAACCAAAGGAGGATGTGATGAGAGTGAATCGGACCGCATTGCTGGCGCTGCTTGTGGGGGTATTCGCCGGCGCGGGCTGCGTCCAGGCTGCGCCCTATGGTGGGCCGGCCGGCGCCCAGAGCCAGTACGACCCCTATTCGAACCAACAGGTGGACCCCTACAACCAGCAACGCAACGACGGCTACTACAACGACGGCTACTACCAAGACCAGGGCCCGTCAGTCGACGTCGGCTTCTTCTACAACGAGCTGTCCCCATACGGCGAGTGGGTGAGGCATCCCCAGTACGGCTGGGTGTGGTTCCCGCGCAACGTTAGCCCGGGATGGCGTCCGTACTCTCTCGGTCGTTGGGTGGACAGCGACTACGGGTGGACATGGGTTTCCTATGAACCGTTCGGCTGGGCGACCTACCACTACGGCCGCTGGGCCTGGGATCGCCAGGTCGGCTGGTTGTGGGTGCCTGGCACCGATTGGGGTCCGGCGTGGGTGTCATGGCAGCAGGGGGACGGCTACGTCGGCTGGGCGCCGCTGCCCCCGGCGGTCGGCTTCGAGGTCGGAGTCGGCATCCGGATTGGCGGCTTCAACCTCAGCCTCGGGATCGCTCCCCACGAGTACGCCTTCGTCGAGGAACGGCGATTCCTTGATTCCCACATCAACGGCTATATCGTGCCGGAGGCACGCAACATCACGATCATCAACAACACCACCAACATCACCAACTACACCGTGGTCAACAACCGGGTGATCAACCACGGCGTGCCGCTCGATCGCATCGAGCAGGCGACCGGCAGGAGCGCGCAGCGTCTCCGCGTCGTCACCGCGCCCAGCCCACGCAACGTGGGCGTGCAACGCGACGTGGTGAACGTCTACCGGCCGACCGAACGCAACCTGGAGACGGTCAGGGTCGCACCGCGAAACAACGCCGGCCTGCCGCAGGCGGCGCCGCTCCCGAACCGGTTCGAAGCGCTGCGCCCGACCGCGAAGCCGCCCGCCGGGGTGTTGACCCGGGAAGGGACTACTCCGGAAGCGATCCCGGTCGCGCCCCGCATCGCGCCCGTGGCCGTGGACGAGCGTCAGTTCCAGCGTCAGCAGCAGGAGCTGAAGGCGAACCTGGACAGACAACAGCAAGCCGTGGTGAGGATCCAGCGCCAGGAGCTGGCGCAGGCAAAGGCCAAAGCCGACGCGCAGGCCGTGGCGCAGCGCCACGCGGCCGAGCTGCAGGCACTGCAGGAGCAACGGCAAGGCGCCGAAAGACGGCTGCAGACGCGGCAGCAGATCGAGCGCCAAGCCGCGCAGGCGACCGCGGCCAGAGCCAATATGTCGTCGAGGCCGCCGGCAAAGCCGGCCAAGCCCAAGCAGGAGAAGAAGGACAACAAGGACAATAAGAACCCTGGGCAATCGTTCTGATCAACTCTGACAGCGAGCCGGGCGGATCGATTGAGCCCGGCTCGCTGTTTCCCGTCAGGCACGCCCCCGCGTGGGCCCCGGCGGGCGCCAACAAGATCCGACTGGTTCCACGGCAGCCGTGCCGCCTGCCGTTGAGCCTATCGCAAGGCGCGCGAGGTGGCCGCACCGGAGCAGAGCCGGAGGCGATGTGAGGACGCGAGCCCAGCTTCCCGCATCATCGGCGGCGCCTCTGCAGGCCCAAGGCGAAACGCGTGCAGCCGCGCCGTCGAGATTGGGCCAGATGCAAGGAAGGCGAGCGGCGAGCAGCGCAGCGTAGCCGGAGGCTACGTGAGCATGCGAGCCGAGAGCCTGACGCCGCAGATGGTCCGAGATCGGCGGCGCACCTACGACTTGTAGATCTGGGCCGCCCGCAGCTCCTTGACCCGGTCGCGAATCTGGGCTGCCTCCTCGAACTCCAGCCGCTTCGCCGCCGCCTTCATCTGCCTCTCCAACTCGGCGATCGCCTTGTTCAGCGAGGCCACGTCGGTGACGTCGATCTCCCCGACCTTCGGGGGCGTGAAAGCGGCGTCGTGGTAGTCGAGGTTGGAGAGCTGCAGGAGCGGGTTGGCGACGTCCTTGATGATCGAGCGGGGCTCGATGGCGTGCTCGCGGTTGTACGCCTCCTGGACCGCCCGACGACGCTGGGTCTCGTCGATGGCGCGCCGCATCGAGTCGGTCATCCGGTCGGCATAGAGGATCGCCGTCCCGTCGAGGTTGCGGGCGGCGCGGCCGATGGTCTGGATCAGCGAGGTCCCGCTGCGCAGGTACCCCTCCTTGTCGGCGTCGAGAATGGCGACCAGCGAGACCTCGGGGAGGTCGAGCCCCTCGCGCAGGAGGTTGATCCCGACCAGCACGTCGAATACGCCACGGCGGAGGTCGGCGAGGATCGCGGTCCGCTCGAGCACCTCGACCTCGCTGTGCAGGTAGCGGACGCGGATGTTGAGCTCGGCGAGGTACTGGGTGAGGTCCTCCGCCATCCGCTTCGTCAACGTGGTGACGAGCACCCGCTGGCCGACGGCCACCCGCTCTCGGATCCGTGCCACCAGGTCGTCGACCTGCCCCTCGGCCGGCTTCACCTCGATCGCCGGGTCCAGCAACCCCGTGGGCCTGACGAGCTGCTCGACGACCTCGCCCTCGCTGACGCGCAGCTCGTACTCCGCGGGCGTCGCGGAGACGAACATGACCTGATGGAGCCGGCCCTCGAACTCCTCGAACGTGAGCGGCCGGTTGTCGAGCGCCGACGGGAGCCGGAACCCGAACTCGACCAGGGTCTCCTTCCGGGATCGGTCGCCGTGGTACATGCCGCGGACCTGTGGGATCGTCACGTGCGACTCGTCGGCGAGCAGGAGCCAGTCCTTGGGGAAGTAGTCGAGCAGCGTCGGCGGCGGCTCGCCGGGCCGGCGCCGCGTCAGGTGGCGGGAGTAGTTCTCGATCCCGTTGCAGTAGCCGAGCTCGGCGAGCATGTCGAGGTCGAACAGCGTGCGCTGGGAAAGCCGCTGCGCCTCGAGCAGCTTGTTGGCCGCCTTGAGCTCCGCGAGTCGCTGGTCGAGCTCGGTCCGGATGTCGACGAGCGCCTCGTCGATGACCTTCCGGGTCACCACGTAGTGCGACGCCGGGTAGATCGGCAGGCGCTCGTTCACGTCCTCGAGGACGTTTCCGCGGATCGGATCGACCCGCCGGATGCGCTCCACGGCACGGCCCCAGAACTCGACGCGGATCGCGTGGTCGTCGTACGGCGGGTAGATCTCCAGCACGTCCCCGCGCACGCGGAATGCTCCGGGAACCAGGTCGAGCTGCGTGCGCTCGTACTGCATGGAGACCAGCTGACGCAACACCGCGTCCATCCCCGGCTCGCCGCCCGGCTCGAGCAGGAGCAGCATGCCGTAGTAGGCGCTCGGGTCGCCGAGGCCGTAGATGCACGACACCGAGGCGACGATGAGCACGTCGCGCCGCTCGAACAGGGCGCGGGTCGCCGACAGGCGGAGACGGTCGATCTCCTCGTTGATCGAGGTCTCCTTCTCGATGTAGGTGTCGCTCGACGGGACGTAGGCCTCGGGCTGGTAGTAGTCGTAGTAGGAGACGAAGTACTCCACTGCGTTGTCCGGGAAGAAGCCCCTGAACTCCTGGAACAACTGCGCGGCGAGCGTCTTGTTGTGCGACAGGACGAGCGTCGGGCGGTTGAGCGCCTCGATCACCCGCGCCATCGTGTAGGTCTTGCCCGAGCCGGTGACACCGAGCAGGGTCTGGGCGTACAGCCCGCTCTCGAAACCGCGGACGAGCCGCGCGATGGCGTCTGCCTGATCGCCCGCCGCCGTGAAGGGGGCCGCCAGCCGGAAGGGAAGACTCACCGCTCGCCTCCCCCGCCCCTGCGGCACACGTCCTCGGCGCCGGCCGTGATGGCCGCGGCCTCTTCCACGGTCAGCGTCCCGTCGCGCAGCGCCGCCGAGCTGACCGCCCCGAGCGGCGCGATCTCCTGCTCGCTCAGTCGACCCGCCGCGATCGCGGTCAGCACGCACTGGAAGGCCCTCTCCAGGCGGTCCCGCTCCCCTGTCGTGGTCTGGGCGGGCAGCGCCCGCAGCGTGCGCTGCCGGATCGCCACGACCCCGAGGCGCAGCACCCTGCCGGGGGACATCAGACCGCCGATCATGAGGAGAACCAGCAGCAGCGCGACCAGCCCGCACCCCACCGCGACCGGTCGCAGCCAAACCGGCGCCGCTGTGGTGACGTCGCCGCCGCGGTCGTTCCCCCGTCCCGCCATCGAAGGAAGCAGCCTACCATGGGGAGAGCCTCCCCGAGCACAGCGCTTGACACCCGTGCGGCGGTCGGCGGAAGCTTGCCGCGATGAGCAAGACGCTCCTGCGTTGGCTGGTTGCCGGGCTGTTCGTCGGGATCGGGATCGGCGCCGTCGTCGGCCTGGTCCTCTCCCGCTTCGTCCAGCTCCCGGCCGTCGAGTCGTTGACCACCTATCGGCCCTCGGCGGCCACCCAGGTCAAGGCCCGGGACGGCTCCCTGATCGCCACATTCGCGAACGAACGACGGATCCCGATCTCCGAGGAGCAGATCCCCAAGGTCTTCCGGGACGCCGTGATCGCGGTGGAGGACGCCAACTTCTACCGCCACACCGGCGTCGACCCCAAGGGGATTCTCCGGGCGCTGTTGCGGAACGTTCTCTCCCGGAGGACCGGGCAGGGTGGCTCGACGATCACCCAGCAGCTCGCCCGCCGTCTCTTCCTGACCGACGAGAAGACGTTGAAGCGCAAGATCGAGGAGGCCCTGCTGGCCATCGAGATCGAGCAGAAGTTCTCCAAGGACCAGATCTTCACGTTCTACGCCAACCAGGTGAACTTCGGTCACGGTGCCTATGGCGTCGAGGCGGCGGCCCGCTTCTACTTCGGCAAGTCGGCCTCGGAGCTGACCCTGCCCGAGGCGGCCCTGCTCGCCGGCCTGCCCCAACGACCCACCGACCTGTCGCCGATCAACTACCCGCAGCGCGCGCTGGTGCGGCGCAACCACGTGCTCGACCGCATGCTCGAGGAGCGGTACATCGACCGCCCGGCGTACCTGGCCGCGCGTCAGGCGCCACTCGGTGCGGAGCCGCACTACGACCGCAACCCCACGGCCTCGTACTTCATCGAGGAGGTCCGCCGCGACATCGAGGAGCGCTTCGGGACCAGGCAGATGCTCGAGGGCGGCCTCGACGTCGAGACCACGCTCGACCCCGTCCTGCAGCCCCTGGCGGAGACCGCGGTCCAGGAGGGGCTGGTCGCGCTGCAGCACCGCCTCGGCTGGCCGGGGGCGCGACGCAACCTGATCGCCGTCGGCGTCCACGACCTCCAGGCGTGGCGCGATGCCGGCTGGCCCTACCTGCAGTGGCAGAAGGGTGAGCTGGGGTACGCGGTGGTCCTCGACGTGACCGGGGACGACGCCTCGCTGACCATCGCGGGCCGGCCCGCCCACCTCGCCCTGGCGGGCGCGAAGTGGACGAACCGCACCTCGCTCACGCGCCTGATGCGCAAGGGCGATGTCGTCCTGGTGCGTCTCGGCGACGTCGCCGCGGGTCACGGCACGATCGAGGTCGGGCTCGAGCCGGAGCCCCGCGTCGAGGCGGCCATGGTCGTGCTCGACAACCGCACCGGGGCCATTCTCGCCATGGTCGGCGGCTTTGACTTCGACCGCTCCCAGTTCGACCGGGCCGTGCAGGCCAAGCGCCAGTGCGGCTCCGCGTTCAAGCCGTTCGTCTACAGCGCCGCCTTCGAGCACGGCTTCGCGCCCAACGACACGATCTTCGACGGCCCCGTGCTGCTGCCCGACGAGCAGGGCCTCCCCACCTATGTCCCCCTCAACTACTACCGGAAGTACTTCGGCATCGTCACTCTCCGCGAGGCGCTCGAGCACTCGTACAACGCCTCCGCCGTCAAGCTCCAGCAGATGGTGACCGGCCAGTCGGTGATCGACGTCGCCCGCCGGCTCGGCATCAGGGAGCAGCTCGCCCCCTACCCGACCCTCGCGCTCGGCGCCTTCGAGGTGTCGCCGCTCGATCTCGCCTCCGCCTACTCCGGGATCGCCAACCGCGGCCAGGTCGCGCAGCCGTACTTCATCGCCCGCGTCAAGGACGGCGAGGGAAGAACCATCGAGGAGAACCGTCCCCAGGTCCGGACCGCGCTCCGCCCCGACATCGCCTACCTGATGACCCACGTCATGGAGGGCGTCGTGCAACGCGGAACGGCCGGCACCGCCGCCGCGCTGGGAGCGCATCTCGCCGGGAAGACCGGAACGACCGACCGCTACACCGACGCCTGGTTCGTCGGCTTCTCGCCGCGGATCACCTGCGGCGTCTGGGTCGGGCGCGACCTCAAGGAGCCGATCGGACGCAACATGACCGGCGCCGAGGCGGCGCTGCCCACCTGGATCCAGTTCATGAAGGCGTACCTCGACCGCCAGAGCGAGGCGACCCGCCAGGAGGAGTTCACGCCGCCGGCGGGAATCTCGATGGTCGTGGTCGACCGTCGCACCGGGCTGCGGGCGCTCCCGATCTGCGACGGTTCTGCGCTGCTCGAGGCGGTCCCCGATGGCCGGGAGATCCCGGACTGCTCGGCTCAGTGGCACGAGATCATCGCCCTCCCCTGGCTGGAGCAGCTCCGCTTCTACACCTACAAGCCCGGCGAGCCGCCGACGACCCCCGAGGCGATCGCCGCGGCGCAGGCTAAGCTCGCCGGCAAGGAGCAGGGCGGAAACCCGGGCGACTGAGGGGATCAGGCTCTGCGCATGCGGGGGAACCCGCAGCAGATCACGCGACCTCGACCGCCACAGGGACCGTGGCGAGCCGGTTCCCGATCGGGGGGGGACGGACCGGCATGCTAGACTCCGGCGGCACCTGGAGGGCTCCGGAAGTACGCAGCGCGCCAGTGCTGTTCGTGCCGGGGCTCGACGGGTGGCCGGCCTCACGAGGGAACCATCGCTGACGGGGAACACCGCACGCCAGCTCTTCGAGTTGCACCGCATGCGGGTCACCGGCAGGCCCGTGGGCGGCGCGGTCGTGGGAGGGAGCCGAGGATGGATCCGTTGTTCGCGATGTTGGTCGTCATCATCGTCACCGCCCTCGTGTTCGACTTCTTCAACGGCTTCCACGACGCAGCCAATTCGATCGCGACTGTCGTCTCGACCCGCGTCCTCTCGCCCGGCATCGCCGTCATCTGGGCCGCGTTCTTCAACTTCGTCGCCGCCTTCGTGTTCCCCCTCAAGGTCGCGGGCACCATCGCGAAGGGCCTCGTCGTCCCCGAGGTCGCGACCCAGTACGTGATTCTGGCGGGCCTTGTCGGCGCCATCGCATGGGACATCATCACGTGGTACTACGGTCTGCCGACCAGCTCGTCGCATGCGTTGATCGGCGGCTACGCCGGCGCCGCGGTCGCAAAGGCGGGGTTCGGCGCGATCCTCTACCCGAACTGGGACAAGACCATCGCGTCGATGTTCATCTCTCCCGTCGTCGGGTTGATCGTCGGCCTCGGCCTGATGATTGCGGTGACCTGGCTGTTCCGGCGCTCACTCCCTCGCCGGGTGGACGGGCTCTTCCGCAAGCTCCAGCTCATCTCCGCCGGCCTCTACAGCCTCGGCCACGGGGGCAACGACGCCCAGAAGACCATGGGCATCATCGCAATCTCGATCTTCGCCTATGAGAAGGCGCGCGGGCTCGCCCCGACCGACATCCGAGTGACGTTGTGGATCGTGCTCGCCTGCCACGCCGCCATGGCCCTCGGCACGCTCTCTGGCGGCTGGCGAATCGTCAAGACGATGGGCAGCAAGATCACCAAGCTCAGACCGGTGGGCGGTTTCTGCGCGGAGACGGCCGCGGCGCTGACGCTGTTCGGCAACTCCTACCTGGGCATCCCGGTCTCGACGACCCACACGATCAGCGGGGCGATCATGGGTGTGGGGGCGACGCAGCGCTTCTCGGCAGTACGCTGGGGAGTCGCAACCAACATCGTGTGGGCGTGGGTCTTGACGATCCCCTGCTCGGCGCTGATCGCGGCTGTGACCTACCTCGGCCTCAGCCTGGTGCTCGGCCTGTGATCGCTACGAACTCTTGATGATGATGCTCTCGACCACGTTCGCGACGTCCTCGCATCGGTCGGTCGCCTCCTCGAGGAACGAGTAGAGCTCCTTCAGCTTGAGCAGGGCGATGGCGTCGGTGGCGTTGGCGAACAGCTCGCCGAGTACCTGCCGGTGCATGGCGTCGGCTTCGTTCTCCAGCCGGTTGACCTCGACGCACGCGACCATCGCCGCGGCGTGCTGCTTGCGGTCGTGGAGCGCGAGGATCGCCCTGCGTACCTCTTTGGCCGAGGCGAGCAGGACATCGGCGAGGGCCACCACGCCGGGCGGGATCTCGGTGATCCGGTAGATCACGAGCCTCTGCGCGGCTGCGTCGGTGGCGTCGAGAACGTCGTCGAGGCGGGCGATCAGGGCGTGGATGTCCTCACGGTCGAACGGCGTGATGAACGTCGTGTTCAGCTTGCCCAGTGTCTGATGGGTGAGCCGGTCGCCTTTGTGCTCCAGCTCCTTCAACTGCTCGACCTTGGTCTTGAGGTCGCTCGGATCGGCGACGATGTCGCGGAAGAGCGTCACGGCGGCAACGATGTTGTCCGAGGCTTCGTGGAAGAGATGGAGGAAGTCTTCGTTCTTTGGCAGGAACCAGCGCACCGTACGACCCCCAAGGCGCCTTGCCGGCACCCGCGGGAGTATACAGGAACGGTGCGGTGGTTCCTATCGAAGTGTCACGTCGTCGCGGAAAGGCCAGTCTCAGCTCGCCAGGCTGCCCTTTCTGAGGATGTCCCGGAACTCCTCGAGGAACGCGGTAGCCGGCAGGTACCCAGGGATCCGTCCCACCTCGTTGCCGCTGCCGTCAAGGAAGAGGATCGTGGGGTAACCGTCGACCCCAAACCGCTCGGCCTCTCCGCGACCGTCCGACTCGGCATTGAGCTTGACCGGAACCACGCTCCCGAGCGCATGTTGGACCTCCGCATCACGCAGGGTCGTGCGATCGAACTTCTCACAGTAGGCGCACCAGTCGGTGTAGAAGTCGACCATGACGAGCTTGTTCTCGGTCCTGGCCTTGCCCAGCGCGGACGGCAGGTCCGCCGCCCAGCCGAGACCGGCAGCGGGTCCCGCTCCCTTGCTCTCCGTGGCCCATGGGTGAGCCGCCAGGAGCGCCATCAGGGCAACCGCCCCGAGCACCATGACGATCGTCGCGTTCCGCCGCATTCGTCCCTCCGAGATCATCTTTTGCCTGCAAGCCGCGCTCGGTATCGCGCACCGACCGCAGCCGGAACGACCAACATCGGTCTTCCGGCGGGCCTTCCCTCCCCCGATGAGGCCAGCCGACAACGGACATTCTACCCGGAGCCGGTCTTCCCCCGAGCCGAGAGGGTCGGCCCGAGGCGCTCGAGCGGGCTGGTCAAGCAGATCTCCGTCGCCGACCTGATGAAGCCCGCGACGCGATGGATCCGGTTGACGAGAAGATCCTGCAGGTGGGCGCTATCGCGCGCCCGGACCTTCACCGCCAAGTCGTACTCCCCGGTCACGACGTGTACCTCCTCCACCTCGGGGATGGCACGGAGGTCCGCGACCGTACGCTCGACCTGATCGGCGAGTCCGGTACGGAGGTGAATCAGCGCCGTCACCGTGTAGCCGAGCAACATCGGGTCCAGGCGCACGGAGAAACCCTGCACGACGCCGGCCCTGCGCAGCTTGGCCAGCCGCTCGTGCACGGTCGCCGGCGCGACCCCGACCCTTCGGGCGATCTGCGACAACGGCATGCGACCGTTCTCCTGGAGGCAGACGATGATGAGGCGATCGACGTCATCGAGCTTCACACGGTGATTCTACCCAATGCGCCGAAATGTCCGCGAGGAACCGCTCGAGATGGCGACGAATCGTCGGCACAGCTTGCACATGTATGTGATAATTACAAGCGAGCACCGGGTCGGAGTCGCCTGACGGCCGGGGAGGTCAACATGAAGATGCGCCTGGCATTGGTCGGTTTCGGAGTGGTCGGACAGGGCGTTGCGGAGATCGTACGCGACAAGGGCGCCTGGCTGGCGGACCGCTACGGGGCGCAGCTCCTGATCACCGCGGTCTGCGACGTCAAGAAGGGAGCGGTGGCCGACCCGGCCGGCCTGGATCCGGCCCGGCTGCTGAGCTGGCTCCAGGAGCACGGCTCGCTGACCGGCTATCCGGCCCCTGAGCAGGGCTGGGACGCGCTCGCCACGATCCGGCGGGCCGAGGCGGACGTCGTCGTCGAGGTGTCCTGGACCGACGTCAAGACCGGCGGCCCCGCGTTGGAGCATTTCCGTACCTGCTTCGCCAACGGGAAGCACCTGGTGACGACCAACAAGGGGCCGATGGTGGTGGCGCCGCAGGAGATGATCGAGGGCGCTCTGGCTGCCGGCGTCGAGCTGCGCTTCGAGGGCACCGTGATGTCGGGGACACCGGTCATCTCCACCGCCCGCCGCGGCCTGGCCGGCTGCACGATCACCGGCTTCTCCGGCATTCTCAACGGCACCACCAACTTCATGCTCACCGAGATGGAGAGGGGCCAGAGCTACGAGGCGGTGCTGCAGCGGGCCCAGGAGCTCGGCTACGCCGAGGCCGATCCCTCCGGGGACGTCCTCGGCTGGGACGCCGCCGGGAAGGTCGTCATCCTCGCCAACACCGTCCTCCACAGTGCGCTCGCCCTCGATGCCGTGAAGATCACCACCGGGATCACCGAGATCACGCTCGACGACGTGCGTGCGGCGGGGGCGGCCGGCGAGCGGTGGAAGCTGGTCGCCGAGGCGCACCGGGACGGCGACGGGGTCACCGCGCAGGTCCTGCCGCGGCGGTTGCCGATGGACGACCCGCTCGCGGGCGTGATGGGTGCCAAGAACGCGGTGACCTTCCACACCGACCTGCTCGGACCGGTAACCGTGGTCGGCGCTGGCGCGGGGCGCAAGGAGACGGCATTCGCCGTCCTCTCGGACCTGCTCGACATCCACAGGACACTGATGGAGAGACAGGCCTGAGGCTTGGGGCTCGCCGCTTGCGGGGAGGAGGTTGTCATGGAGATGCTCATCAACGGTGCCTGGGTCGCGACCAGGGAACGGATCGACGTGATCGACCCCTGGGACGGGTCAGTGGTGGACACGGTTCCACGCGGGACCGCGGCCCGCGTCGGTGAGGCGGTGACGGCCGCCGCGGCGGCGTTCAAGAGCTGGCGGTTCGTTCCCGTGCACGAGCGTATGCGCGTCCTGCGCGCGGCGGCCGACGACGTCGCGAGCCACCTCGAGGACTACGCCACCCTGATCGCCCGCGAGGGCTCGAAGACGATCCGGGAGGCACGCAAGGAGGCGAGGCGCTGCGTCAACACGCTGTCGCTCTCCGCGGAGGAGGCCAGGCGGCTCTACGGTCAGACCGTGCCGTTCGATTCCTTTCCCGGGGGCGAGAATCGGCACGGGTACTGGCTGCGTGAGCCGATCGGCGTGGTCGCCGCGATCACGCCGTTCAACGACCCGCTCAACCTGGTTGCCCACAAGCTGGGACCGGCGATCGCCGCCGGCAACACCGTCGTGCTCAAGCCGGCCACGGTGACACCCCTGTCGGCGATCAGGCTGGCCCAGGCGTTCCAGGCGGCAGGGCTGCCGCCAGGCGTGCTCAACGTGGTCACCGGCCACGGCCACGAGATCGGGGACACCCTGGTCGCTGACGAGCGCGTCCGGATGATCTCGTTCACCGGGGGTGTCGAGGCGGGACTCGCCATCACGCGCAAGGCTGGCCTGAAGAAGATCGGCATGGAGCTGGGCTCCAACTCCCCGGTCATCGTGCTCGCCGACGCGGACTTCGACCGGGCGGTCGCAGACACGGTCTCCGGTGCCTTCTGGGCCGCCGGGCAGAATTGCATCGGAGTGCAGCGGGTGTACGTCGAGCGGGCGATCTTCGACCGTTACCTCGAGGCCTTCGTGGCGCAGGCCAAGGCCTACAAGGTCGGGCCGAAGCTCGACGAGGACTGCAGCATGGGGCCAGTGATCACCGAGGGTGAGGCGAGGCGCATCGCGTCGTGGGTGAGCGAGGCGAGGACGGCCGGGGCGACGGTGCACTGCGGCGGGACCCGGGGAGGCAGCGTCGGCACGGTCATCCCCCCGACGGTACTCACCGGCGTCACCATGGCGATGAAGCTGGGCTGCGAAGAGGTCTTCGGGCCCACGGTGGCCTTGTGGCCGGTGGATTCCCTCGAACAAGCGGTGGAACTTGCCAACTCGGTCAACTATGGCCTCCACGCGGCGATCTTCACCCGCTCGCTGGCCAGTGCCCACTACGCGATCCGCCACCTCGAGTGCGGCGGCGTGATCGTCAACGACTCGACCGACTATCGACTCGACCAGATGCCGTTCGGGGGGATCAAGCACTCCGGGCTGGGGCGTGAGGGGGTGGCCTTCTCCCTGCTCGAGATGACGGAGCCCAAGCTGGTCTGCTTCACCGAGTAGCGTCCCCGGACGGTCCCGCCCCGAGCGACGGCCATCGGGGGCGGAAGTGACCCGCCTACAGACGCGCAGGGCGAAACCAGACGCGCCGGACCACCACCCCGATGTCGCGCGGGTCCTGCGGGCCCGGCCGGTACGTCGACGATGTGATCTCCAGCGTCCCGCGGCCCGCCGCCGCGAGCAGTTCAGGCACGGGCAGAACGAGCCAGACCACCGGGGGCCCGACCTCGATCCGCGCGTTCGACGGACCGAAGCCCACCTCGACCACGGCCTTACCCCGCCGCGGTGCCATCAGCTCGAGTCCCACCTCGCCGTGCCCGACGGGCATGTCGATCGTGGCTCGCGGGCCGGTCCACGCCGCCGGGCGGGAGGGCGCGCCGAGCTGCTCGATCCCGTAGAAGCCTTCGCCTCGCACCGCGGTCATCGGCATCACATTGGCATCTGGATAGAACTCGTAGGAGACGGGCTCGTTGGGTGCCGCCTCGACCGAGACGTTGAAGAGACGGAAGGACAGCGGCCGCGTGTCCCCGGCGACGATGGCGTCGCGCTGCACGTCGAGCTCGAGCGGCCACATCTGGTCGAGGCGGGAGGTCTCGCCCGCGCGCGGGATCGGGACAGTGAGCACCTGCTTTCCGGGGTGCAGCAGCTGGTGGTAGGTCGCCACGCCGGCCGCTCGCGCGGTCATCACGACATCTCCGAGGGATTGGAGGACCTCGAGCCCGAGCGAGACCTGCCCCCGAGCGGCGACCGGCGGGATCAGAATCGTGCCCGTGCGGCCGAACCAGAAGTAGTGATGCCCCTCCTCCCACTCCGGGTTCCCTGCTCCCTCCCACACGAGGACCGGGTCGCGGACCAAGCTGGCGTGAAGGAAGCGCTGCTGGGACAGCCGCTCCACGACCTTGGAGGCGACCGCGCGCTCGGAAACCTCGGAGTCCACGCTCTCCACCGATGGGCTCAGCGTCTCGGTGAGGAGGAAGATCGGCCGACCGGAGACGTTCAGGCGCGGGTGGCCGACCTCCTCCATCCGCATCGAAGGCATGCCGAGCCAGCCCTGCCGGTCGGCCAGGTTACGGAACGAGAACAGCTCGTCCTCAATGATCAGGACCGGTTTCTGCCCCTGCCCTTCGGCGGCCGCGCGGCGAAGCAGTTCGACGGCGGGGAGTGCCTGCTCGTGGATCGCCCGCATGGCCGGGTAGACCCACCACGCCCCGGCGGCCGTCGCGGCCGTCGCGAGCAGTGCGGCGAGCGCTTCCCTGCGCACGAGCGCTCGGATCCCGGCCACAGCCGGGGTGGCCATGAGCATCCAGAGGACGACGAAGTAGCGTGGGTAGGTGTGGTTGTGGATGAGAAGGAGAGTCTCGACCAGGGTCACCGCTGCGATCGATCCGGCCCACCATTTCCATCCCAGGCGGCGCCTCAGAGCGAGCCAGCCTGTCGCGGCCAGGGCAAGGAACGCCGCGGCCACCCAGGAGGATCCCAGCCCGCGCGCGTAGCCGGACCCCTCCCAGCTCCACCCCTCGAGGCCCAGGAGGCTGAAGTGCTCGTCTGCGTGGGCCGAGGTCGCCCGGAACATGGCGCCGACTCCCCCCGCCTCCAGCGCCGCCGGGAGGACGACGACGACTACGATCAGCAGCGAGAGGAGCGCTCCCCGAGCGAGCCGGGCGGGCTCGTCCCGGACGCCCCACGACGCGAGCAGGACGGCGACCGCGAGGAACGGCGCCAGGGGCGGTCGGACCAGGACGGCGGCCGTCAACAGCCCGACCCCGGGGAGGAATCCGGCCCTCCCGCCGCGCATCCAGCATGCCAGGCCGATCACGGTCAGGGCGGCCGAAGGGGTCTCCGAGAAGGCCCGGGGAGCGTGGTACCAGACCCCCGGAACGAAGCCGGCCACGACCGCACCGGCGCGAGCGATGACCGGACCGACGAGCTCCTCGAAGAGTCCAACCAGCGCCCACAGCCCGAGCACGGAGAACGCAGCGCTCGCCAGCTGAAGCGCCACCAGCGGGTTATGGATTCCGAACAGTCGGACGGCCCGCCCGATGAACACCCAGAGGGGGAAGCCCGGCGGGATGGGCATGTGATGGATCGGATCGAACGCGACGACGCCACATGCGAGGAGCGCCTCGTCCTGCTCCCATGGTCCGTTCGGGAGCAGCGCCACTCGGGAGAGCAGGACGCCCGCGAGCACGGCCAGGCTGGTCAGACCTGCAACCCAGGCGTCCTGCGCCGGCACGAGGGGCCAGGGAAGAACGCGTCGCGTCAGGCCCCAGAGCTCCCGGAGACTCTTGCTCACCGCGGGAGTCTAATACGCCGGAACGTCCGCCGGCCAACCACCGCGGCCCCGCGGCGGACGGCGACCTGACCGATGCTATCCTTCGCGGGCGTGGGAGCGATTACCGTCGAGTTCACTCAGGTCGCCAAGCGATTCGGGACGAGGACCGTTCTCGCCCAGATCACAGGCACTCTCGCGCCCGGCCGCGTGCTCGTCGTCGCGGGGCCCAACGGCTCCGGGAAGTCGACGCTGCTCAACATCCTGGCAGGGGTGTTGCGACCCTCGCGCGGCACCGTCCACTACCGCGACGGAGGACAGGAGTTGCCGCGGGGCCGCTGGTCCGAGCATCTCGGCGTCGCGGCTCCGGACATGGCCGTCTACGAGGAGCTTTCGGCGACCGAGAACGTGACCTTCCTGGCCCGCCTGCGGGGACTCGCGCCGCGACCGGCCGAGGTGACGGCGCTGCTCGAGGAGCTCGGGCTGCCGGCGCGCGAGCATGACCGGGAGGTGGGGACCTACTCCTCGGGGATGAAGCAGCGTGTCAAGCTGGCCCAGGCGGTCATCCACTCGCCCGGGGTGCTGCTCCTCGACGAGCCCTCGTCGAACCTGGACACGGCCGGCCATGCGGCGGTCGCGGAGCTGGTGTCCCGCTCCCGCGGGCGCGCGGCCGTGGCGGTGGCGACCAACGACCCGCGGGAGATGGCCTGGGGCGATGCGCGCATCGACCTTGCTCTCTGAGGCCCTCGCCGTGCTGCGCAAGGAGATCACCTCCGAGCTGCGCAGCCGCGTCGCGCTCAACGCGATCGGCCTCTTCGCGCTGACCACGCTGATCGCCGTCGCCTACCAGATCGGGCCCTACAAGATTCAGGAGCAGGATCGGCCCCATCTGCTCTCGGCGCTGTTGTGGATCATCCTGTTCTTCGCCGCGACCTCCGGGCTGGCGCGAGTCTTCGTCAAGGAGGAGGATGCCCACACCGCCAAGACACTACGCCTGGCCGCCCGGCCGGGTGCCGTGTTCACCGGCAAGTTCCTCTTCAATCTCATCCTCCTCCTCGCCCTCGAAGCGATCATCGTGCCGCTCTACTGTGCCCTGATGGGTTACCAGGTGCATGGTGTCGCGGGCCTGGTGATCCTGCTGGCCGCCGGCGGTGTTGCGTTGGCGGCTTCGGCGACGATGGTCGCCGCCATCATCTCGCGGGCCTCCGGATCCGGGACTCTCTTCGCGATTCTCACGGTCCCCCTCGCGCTCCCGCTCCTGGTCGTGCTCATCCAGGGCACTCGCGCAGCAGCGGCGAGCGACGCGATCGGGGCGGTCTTCCCGGCGCTTCGTGCTATCGTGTCGCTCGCGGGGGTGACGCTGATCGCTTCCGCCTATCTCTTTCCGGTGGTGTGGCATGACTGACCTGCGAACTCGCACCTGGTTGCCCTGGCTCCTGTGCGCCTGGCTCGTGGTGGTGATCTGGGCGGCGTTCTTCTATGCGCCCACCGCCCGCGGGTTCAAGGGCGAGTCGGCCCGCATCGTCTTCTTCCACGTGCCGCAGGCGTGGGTCGCGGTGCTCGCCTTCTGCTTCAACCTGATCGCGTCGCTCCGCTTCCTGCGCAAGCGTGATCCCCTCGACGACGCCCGGGCCGCGGCCGCGGCCCGTCTCGGCCTGGTCTTCTCGCTCCTCGCCACGGTGACCGGTTCCCTGTTCGCCCATGTGATGTGGAACTCATTCTGGAACTGGGACCCCCGCGAGGTCTCCATCGCCATCCTCCTCCTCATCTATGCCGCCTACTTTGCGCTCCGCGAAGCGGTCCCGGACGAAGAGAGGCGCGCCTCGCTGTCGGCTGCCTACGCCGTTCTCGCCTTTGTCACCATGCCTTTCCTGATCTTCGTCGTGCCCCGCATCTACTGGTCGTTGCACCCCGACACGATCATCAACACCCGCGGGTCGATCGACATGGAGTCGCGGATGTTCCAGGTGTTGATGGGTTCGTTAGTGGGATTTACTGGACTGTTCGTTTGGTTGTACACTCTAGATGTGCGGCTGGCACGCGTAAGGCTGGCACGACGCCAGCGCGAGGAGGCATAGAATGCCCCAACCCGATAGTCTCGTATGGGTTGCTGCGGTGACGATCGTGATCTGGCTGGGCCTCTTCGCCTACTGCCTTGCCCTCGACCGCAGGGTCCGCCGCCTCGAGGAGGGGGAATGAACCGCAGGGTCGTCTGGTCGGTATGTGGAATCGCCGCCATCGCGGCGTTTGTGGCCTTCGGCGCTGGTGCCTTCAAGTCCAATCTCACGCCGTACGTCAGCTTCGCCCAGGCCCGATCGACGCACGACGCGGTCCAGGTCGCCGGTAAGCTCGTGCAGGGGTCGGACCGCTACGACGAGGGGACGCAGAGCTTGCAGTTCACGCTCACGGACGAGCATGGCGACACCCTGCCGGTTTCGTACAAGGGTCTGAAACCCGGCAACTTCAACGAGGCAATCCAGGTCGTGGCGATCGGCCGCGTCAAGGACGGAAGGCTCGCCGCGGAGAAGTTGCTGGTCAAGTGTCCGTCGAAGTACCAGGGACTCGAGGAAAAGGCGTACAGCGCCAAGTCCTCGTGAGCCGGCCGGCCTCGTCGTCGGTCGTCGCGTTTTGGGGGGGACTATGTACTGGCCCGGTGTCGTAACGCTCTGGGGAGCGTTTGTCGCACTTTCGGCATCCACCGTCTTCTACGTCCTGAGCATCCGAGGCCGCGAGGGCGCCCGCACCTGGGCGCGGCAGTTCTACGCGCTGGCGACGTTTTCGGTGCTGCTCTCCGCCGCGGTGCTGCTCTTCCTCATCCTCAAGCACGACTTCAGGCTCCACTACGTGTTCTCGTACTCGGACCGCTCGCTCTCGATCCCCTACCTGATCTCCACGATGTGGGCGGGCCAGGAGGGCAGCTTCCTGCTCTGGCTGATGTGGGGCATGCTCGTCGGCCTCCCGCTGATGCGGTACGCCCGCCACTATGAGGATCGGACGCTGCTGGTCTACAACCTCGCCCAGCTTTCCCTGGTGTTGATCCTGCTGCGCCAGTCGCCGTTCCGTTTCCTGGCCGATCTCCCGCCCGGGCAGATGCCGTCCGACGGTCAGGGGCTCAACCCGCTCCTCCAGAACCCATGGATGACCATCCACCCGCCGATCATGTTCCTCGGCTACGCGGCCACCGCCGTGCCGTTTGCCTTCGCGATCGCCGCCCTCTGGGAACGGCGGTACGACGAGTGGGTCAAGGCGTCGATGCCGTGGGCCCTGGTCACGGTGGTCACACTCGGATGCGCGATCCTCCTCGGCGGCTACTGGGCGTATGTCACGCTGGGCTGGGGAGGCTACTGGGGGTGGGACCCGGTCGAGAACTCCTCGCTGGTCCCGTGGCTCGCCTCCGCCGCGTTGGTCCACGGCATGGTCCTGCAACGCGCCAGGGGACGCTTCCGCAAGCTCAACTTCGTGCTCGCGATCCTGGCCTACCTGCTGGTCGTGTATGCGACCTTCCTGACCCGCTCGGGCGTGCTCGCCGATTTCTCGGTCCACTCCTTCGTGGACCTCGGCATCACCGGCTGGCTGGTCGGCAACCTCGTCGTGTTCCTCCTCCTGGGGGTGGCGTTCCTGGTCTGGCGGTGGCGCGAGATCCCGACCGAGCCGGGCGACGAGCCGTTCTTCTCGCGCACGGTGTTCTTCGTGCTCGCCATCGCCGCCCTGCTGGGGACCGCAGCGATGGTCCTGCTCGGCACCTCGGCACCGCTCATCACGCGCCTCGCCGCGAAGCCCTCCCAGGTCAGTGCCGCGTTCTACAACCGCGTCACGCTCCCGGTCGGAATCTTCCTCGCGGCTCTGCTGGCCCTCGTCCCCTACCTCCACTGGAAGGGCTCACAGGCCGAGATCCGCAAGCGGCTGGCCCTCGCCGGCGGGCTGGCCGCGGTGGCTGGCGTCGCCACCTGGGCGGCAGCCTCAGGGGTCCTGCGGGGAGGCATGAACCTCCTCTACGCCGCCTTCCTGCTGGTCTCGTTGTTCGCCTTCTTCTCGAACCTCTTCAAGACCGTCGACGAGATCCGTCGCAAGCGCTTCCGTGTCGCCGGCGGGTACCTGGCCCACGTCGGGCTCGGCCTCATGCTCGCGGGGATCATCACCTCGAGCGCCTACGACAGGAGCGAGAAGGTCGTCCTCCCGCTCAACCAGAGCAAGCAGGTCATGGGCTACACGCTGACCTTCAAGGGTGTCGACAAGCCGACGCCGACCGCCAAGGAGGCAATGCTGGTCGAGGTGACGGACGCCTCCGGCAACACGTATGTCGCGCGGCCGCACATGTTCCGCAACGCGAAGTCCAACCAGCTGGTCGCCAACCCCGACGTGAAGGTCCGGTTGACCCACGACGTCTACGTGTCACCCATCGAGTTCGACCCGGGCCAGCCGCCCGAGGGCAGTGTCGTCGAGTTGGCCAAGGGCGAAACCGCCAACGTCGGGCCGGCCAGGGTCACCTTCGCGGGATTCGACATGGGCGGCTCGCATGAATCCGCCGAGCACATCTCGATCGGCGCCAGACTCACCTTCCAGGAGGGCTCCGCCAGCCGCACCGTCACACCCACGATCAGGTCGACCGCCAACGGATTCGAGTCTGACCCGATGCCCGTCGAAGGCATGCCCGGCGTCACCGTGCAGCTCACCGGGATCAACGCCGGCGAGGGTCGGGTCCGCCTCCAGTTCACCGGCGTCGGGGGAGGCGTCGCCAAGCGCGCCGAGATGCATCCCGGAGAGTCGTTCCAGTACCGCGGCCTGACCCTCACCTTCGACGACTTCGACCTTTCGGACTTCGATCCCCAGGCCGGCAAGATCAACATCGGCGCGGTCTTCAAGGTGGCCGCCCCGGGCAAGCCCCCAACCGAGGTCGAGCCGCGGTTCAAGGGTGGAGCCGCCGGCGACGAGCACGTCGATGCCGCCGTTCCCGGTCTCGACGGTGTGATGCTCCGCCTCGGAAAGATGAACGCCAACGCCAAGAGCGTCGAGGTGCTCGTCGTCGATCCGAAGGCGGCTCCCGATGCCGGAGACCCGATGCGGTTCGCGGTGGACTTCACGATCAAGCCCATGATCGGTCTGCTGTGGACCGGCCTTGTGGTGCTGCTGGCCGGCGGGATCATGGCGGTGCTCCGCCGCGGCGAGGAGTTCGCGTCGGCCGTATCGACCCACCCGGCGGGCAGCTAGCCCCTCCCGTTCCCTGCCGCGCGTCTGCCACCGAACCGGCACCGGCTCCGGCCGGTGCGGGTTATACTCCGTCGAACATGGGTGCAACCTTCGTGTTGCCGCTCTACCCCCTGGAGGAGACCGTGCTGCTCCCCGGCGCGACGCTCAAGGTCGCCCCGCCTCCCGGCTGGCTGGCCGGGATCGTGGGCAGCGCGCGCGCCTTCGGCGGCGCCGTCGTGGCGTCCCTGGTCGACGGCGACTCCGTGCACGAGGTGGGAGTGACCGCGATCCTCGAGTCGACCGATGAGCCGCGGCCGGCCCTGCGTGGGGTTACTCGTTGCCGGCTTCTCGAACTCATGCCCACCGACTCGCCGCTGGTGAGGGCCGAGCGGTACCCGGAACCGCGCCCGCCGAGAAACCCGAGGAGCCTGGCGCAGCTGCTTTCCCGGCGCTACGAGAGGCTGTGCGAGCGGGTGGCCCGGCCTGCGTCGCCAGGTGGCGGGCCACCCGCCGACCTCAGCGGACTGACCTGGCAGATCACTGCGGCGCTCGGCCTCAGCGCGGAGCAGCAGCAGGGCTTTCTCAACGTGCCCGACGCCATGACCCGCGGACGCCTGCTGCTCGTCGCCGTTCGCGAGCTGGAGCGGCGGGAGCGCTTTCTCCGACCATGGGCGCACCTGCGCACCGAATGCAGCTGGAACTAGAGGGGATCATGCCCAAGCTCGACCTCAATCTCGACGCCTACCGCCTGGTCGCGGAGTGCCTGTTCAGGATCAGGCACGTTCTCCGCGACGCGCTGCACTCGGCTCACGGCGATGCCTGGGACGAAGCAGGTATCCCGCCCGAGCTCCACGGTCACCTGAGCCAGCGCCGCGCCCGGGAGGCCAGCATCAACTGGCACCTCACCGACTCCTGCGATCTTCTCGACTACGCCGGCTTCGCAAACATCTACGACGTCATCGCGGCGAACCCCGAGCTCACGGGCCGGTTCGCCAGCCTCGCGCCAGACCCGAACGTGCTTCGCATCCGCTTCCTCGAGCTCGACACGATCCTCAACCGCATCGCGTACGTTCGCTCGGTCAGCGAGACGGAAATGGGCTTCCTGGTCAGCTTCGACGAGCGACTCCGCCGACTGGCGTCCGAGGCGCCGGACGCCCGAAGGATCGACAAGGAACGACCGGCCTCTCCCCCGGCCCAGGCCTCCGCCCGGGGCCCCGAGCCGACCGTGGCTCCTGCCCAGCACGCGCCGACCCCGGTCCCCAAGCAGCCCGAGACGGGCGCCTCGAAGGAGAGGGAGCGCGACAAGGGAAAGGCAAAAGAGCCGACTCCGGCTCCGGCCGAGGAGGTCTCGGCCAAGGACTCCGGGCGGACCACCCCGCGCGACAAGGCCGACGCCGGGACCAACGGCAAGGCAATCGAGGCCGCCCTGCGTGACGGTGATGAAGGGAGCTTGTTGTCCGCGCTCTACCGCGAGATCACCGCGCTCGCGGACGGGCTGTGGAGCCAGGCGGCTCCTGGACCGCCGAAGGTCTGGGAGCAGATCCGGGAGTCCGACTGGTACCGGGCACAGTTCGCCAAGCTCGGCTTGAAGCCGGTCTCCGATTTCTACGTCCTGGTGGACGAGGCGCGCGAGCGCCTCCTCGCGGGAACATCGCGAAGCGATCTCCAGGAGTTCCTCAAGGAACGCAACTTCGCGCAGGTGCTCCTGGCGCTCCGTGAGCTGTTCAAGCACCACCTGACCAACTAGCGACGGACGCTCGCGATGGTCCGGAGCGCGAGCGGTGCGGCGACCGCAGTCACGTGCGAACGTGGAGGTATCCCACCTCGATGTGAACGCGACAACCTACCGTTTACGCCGGCGTCCTCCGTAGGGAGAGTGCGCGCCCGTGAGCCGCACGACCGGCGCGCGCTCACCGAGAATCATGAGAACTCCATCCCTAGGCCGAGTGCTGGGCCGGCCAGGAGTCGTGCCGCCGCTGGCGGATCGCTGCGTCCATCGTTGCGTCAGGCAGATCGGCGCGCCACCACGGCGAAGTCGCGCGGCCCCGACAGGTAGGCGTCGAGTCTCCGGGCGAGCTCACGGAGCTCCTCGGACTGCTCGGCACGCGCGAGGCGCTGGTCTTCCGGAAACGGCCGCACTCGCCTGACCTCGACGACCTCGAACCCGCAGGCGCGCATCACGAATGCCAGCCCGTCCGGGTGGACCGGCGCGCGGTGCGTCGGGTCGACCCAGAACAGGTTGGCGCCGACCCGCAACGCCTCCGGGTTCGGGCACTCGACGATCAACAGGCCGCCACGCCGCAGCGCGCGCGCTGCCAGCTCCACCACCGCCATCCACGAGGCGGCAGGCAGGTGCTCGAGGAGGTGGATGGCGCACACGGCGCCCAGGCTGCCCTCGGTCACCTCGCGCAGCGCCCCCACCGCATCGCTCTGCGTGACCGCGAGGCCTCGGCGGCGACAGGCCTCGACCATCGCAGGATCGGAGTCGATCCCGGCCGCCGCTATCCCGTCGCGGCCGAGCACCTCGAGCAACTCGCCCCTGCCGCAGCCGAGGTCGAGGACCGGACCGGCTTCGCGCAGCATCGGGAGGTACTCGCCGACCCGCAGCTGGATCTCTTCCCGCCCGCCGCGGAACGCGTCGATGAACGCGCGGGAGGCATTCTGCACGGCCGGCGGGATGGCAGCCTCGGTCACCGGGTCGAGCGCAAGGTGCATCGACTCCCCGGCGGCAACCCTCTCCACCAGGCTCGCCGTTGCCGTGAGCTCCTCGTACAGCCGCTCGACGAGCGCATCAACGCGCGCAGAAAGCGCCGGGAGGCGGCCGTCCCGCAGCTCTTCGGCCAACGCCAGGACTCCTGCGAGAGCCGACTGGAGGTGTGCCAGGTCAGCCTCGGCCGCGGGCACGCGGCGATCCCGCAGGCCCTCGGTCTCGTGCTGGAGGTTGGTGATCTCGCGGCCCAGCGCCGGGAGCACGCCGTCGCGAACACCCTCGAGTTCGCTCTGCACGCCGCGCACGGCGTGCTGCAACTCGGTGACGGCCCCGACGGACTGCACGCGTCCGGCCCCGGCCGGACCGTCCCCCGCCGGCACCGCAGCGGCGTCGGCCGGCGCCGAGAACAGGGCCCGCCGCAGGTCGGCGAGCTCGGCGACGACCTGGTCCGTCCGGGTATCGCAGTGGCGCTGCAGCTCCGCTCGGGCCTCATCGCGGCGGACCAACTGCTCGGCGAGAGAGTCGGCGTAACCGTTCAGCGCGACGATTTCGCTGTGGAACGTCGCCCGGATGAGACGCCAGGCCAGGCGCTTCAGCCAGCTCCCATCCTCCCCGAACCGGGTGAGATCGGGGACGCCGCCTCGCCTCGGGCCCGGCGATTCTCCCACCTGGGACTACGCTCCTTCTTCCTCGCCGCTCTCACGCTCGACGTGAAGCGTGATCGGGACTCGCACCTCGCGATGGAGGTGGATCTCCGCAGAGAAGGTGCCGAGCCGCTTCACGTGGGACGCGAGCTGGACCCGGCGGCGCTCGACGCGGAAACCGCGCTCCTCGAGGGCCTCCGCGATGTCAGACGCCGTCACGGAGCCGTAGAGCGCATCGCCCTCGCCGGCGCGGCGCGTGAAGGTCAGCTCGAGCCCCGCCAGACGGGAGGCGAGCGTCTCCGCCTCGACCTTCTCGGTGGCCTGCTTCTGGTCCCAGCGCTTCTGCTCGTGGCGGAAGCGGGTCAGGTTCCCGGCCGTCGCCTGATATGCGAGTCCCTTGGGAATCAGATAGTTGCGAGCGTATCCGGCCTTCACCTCACAGGTTGCGCCGCGATCGCCGAGGTTCTCAACGTAGTCGTTCAGGATCACCTTCATTCCGGAGTCCCTCCGTCGTCCGAGCCGCCCCGCCGCAGCGGGAAGAAGGCATCGACCAGTCCCCCGAGCGACAGGACCAGCGCCACCGGCAACTGCAGGGCGAAAAGCATGACCCCCAGGCGCACCCAACGGTTCCCGCTGAGCCGTCGCCCGAGATAGAAGTGGATGATAGCCAGTCCGTGTACGAAATACAACCCGAGGACGGTGACCAAGAGGTTTGCCGCGAACCATTTGGCCGAGCCGCCGGCGAAGACCCAGCCGAGGCCACCGACGATGAAGCCGACCGGGAGCCACTCCTCGGAGGCGAAGGTGTCGAAGTGCTCGCCACCGCGCGGCAGTCCGAGGGCCGCCAGCCGTGGGCGGAGCCACATCGCGCCCCACAGCAGATAGAGCGCCGCCAGCGACGGAGCCAGATACGCGGTGATCCCGATCGACCGCGCGACGAGTTCCTCGCCGCTGCTGCCACCCGGCCCGAGGGCCTGCATGATCTGCTGCGCCTCCCCGGCTGTCCTGGTCAATACGGCCGCCAGGCCGTCGTAGGGCGCGGCCTGGAAGAACAGCCCGACCATGAAGCCGGTCGCCAGGACCAGGCCGCCGCCAGCCACCACCGCCGCCCACCGGCCCGGCTTCCACTCCCGGCGCAGCCAGCTCTCGACCGTCTGAGCCGGCCAGGCCGCCAGCAGCAGGTAGCCCATGGCGATGGCGAGCAGCCAGCGATCGTGGACGATCAGTGCGGCGCCGAGCAGGACCACCGTCACCCAGCCCCAGGCGAGGATGGCCGGCCGACCCGTGGAGGTCAGATGGACCAGGGGGAGCGGGGCGAGCAGAGCGACCAGGAAGCCGAGCAGGGGAAGCAGTGGAAAACTGAGAAAGACCAGCAGGGAAAAAAGGCCCGCCACCCCGGGACCGAGGTGGCGGAGAGCTGACATTCTTGGTGACATGACCGCCTGGTCCGGCGTCGGCCGGACGTTCAGTCGCCGACGTACGGCAGCAGCGCCATGATCCGCGCCCGCTTGATGGCGCGGGTCAGCTTGCGTTGATAGATCGGGTTGGTGCCGGACACGCGCCGGGGCAGGATCTTGCCCGACACCGGGACGTACTGCCGCAGGAGGTCGATGTCCTTGTAGTCGATGTACTCGATCCCCTCGGCGGTGAACTTGCAGACCTTCTTCCGCTTGACGTAGTACTTCTTTTTCGACATGACTAGGCCTCCTGCGCCCCGGCAACCTCGGCGGCCGCGGCCTCCTCACTGCGCTTGCGGGCGCGCTGCTCGGCGCGCTTCTTGTCGAACTTCCGCTTCCGGCGCATCTCGACGTCGAGGTTGAGCGTCAGGAAACGGAGCACCTGGTCGGAGAGACGCAGCTTGTACTCCAGAGGCTTGATCACCGCCCCGGAGCCTTCAAACTGCCAGAACACGTAGAAGCCCTCTCGCTTGTGATCGATCTCGTACGCGAGAGTGCGCTTGCCCCACACGTCCTCCTTGACCATGGTCGCCTGGCCACCTTCGACGATGGCGCGCAGCTCGGCAAGGAAGGCGTCCCGCTCCTCGGAGTCGAGGTCGGCGGACATGACCAGTCCCAACTCGTACAGTGGCATGCTGACTCCTTTCGGCCTTCGGCCCCCGCTTCGTGGCGGGAGCAAGGGTCACCGCTGTTGCGGCGAGGCGAAAGTGTAGATGAAATCCATGGGATTGCAAGGGGGTCAGGAGGCCGCACCGCCGTCGGGTCGGTCCTCGCCCGCCAGCGTTTCGGTCCGATTGAACAGGCTCGCCGCTCTCGACACACCGGCATGGAGGGCCATTTCGACGCAGTCGGCGGCCCTCCCCACCATGACGTCCACCACCGGACCCTCGTCCGCGTCGAACGGCGCGAGCACGTAGTCGGCCAGGTCGTGCCAGGGCCGAGTGCCCTGGACACCGACGCGGAGGCGGACGAACCCCTCCCCCACCGCCGCCACCAGGGAGCGCAGTCCGTTGTGCGTGCCGCTGCCCCCCCTCGAGCGCAGCCGCAGCTGACCGAGTGCGAGCTCGACGTCATCGACGACCACGAGGCACTGGTGCGGGTCGAGGGCTTCCGCCGCACAGAATGCAGCCACCGCCTCGCCGGACAGGTTCATGAAGGTCTGCGGCTTGGCCAGCCATACGCCGCGGCCGCCGGCGCGACGGCCGATCAGCGAGCGGTAGCGGCGTACCCACCCGTCCAGCCGCCAGCGGCGGGCAAGTTCGTCCACGACCCGGAACCCGACGTTGTGCCGCGTCGCCGCGAACTCCGGGCCCGGGTTGCCGAGCCCGATGACGGCCTTGAGGTCCATCGCCGCGGGCTACTCGGCCCCCTCGCTCTCCTCGGCGGTCTTGCCGCGCCTGATGACCTCCGGCTCGACCTCTTCCGTGACAGCCTCCGGCGCCGCAGCGACCTCTTCCTCGAGCCCCTTCGGGCCGTGCGCCTTGATCGTGACGATGACCTTGTGCGGATCGTCGACGAGCTTGACCCCTTCGGGGAGCTGAACGTCGCTCGCGGCGACGTGATGGCCGACCTCGAGGCTGCTGACGTCGACGCGGAGCGCCTGCGGGATCGTCTCTGCCTGGCACTCCACGTGGAGCGAGCGGCCGAGCCAGTCGAGGAAGCCGCCGACCTTGACGCCCTCGGACTCACCCTCGAGCACGATCGGGACCTCGATCTTCAGGAGCTGGCCCTTCATCACACGGATGAAGTCAAGGTGAATGAACTGCCGCGTCAACGGATCGATCTGGGCGTCGCGCAGCATGGCGTGCCGTTCCTGCTTGGTGCCCTTCATCTTGAGCAGGAAGATCGTGTTCCTTCCGCGCTCCTGGCGGAGAAGCTCGGTGACGGCGTGACGATTGACGATCACCGGGACCGTCTCCTTGCCACCGCCGTAGACGACGGCGGGGATCAGGCCCTGCTGGCGCAGCTTCTTGCTCACACCCTTGCCAGCGGAGCTCCTGCGCTCCACCTCGATGACCAGTTCTTCCATGGACGTGACCTCCCTGTCGCCTCTCAGTGCGGCGGCGCCGCAAGGGAAGGAACTCTAGCATAAAGGGGTTCGTCGGCCAAGATCCCCGCGCGACGCGACCCGTCTCAGACGAACAGGCTCGAGACCGACTTCGCCTCGTGGATGCGGAGGATCGCCTCGCCGAGGATCTCAGCGACCGACAGCTGGCGGATCTTGGCGCATGTCCGGGTCCTCTCGTTGAGGGGAATGGTGTCGCTGACGATCACCTGCTCGAGCGCCGAGCCCTCGATGCGGTCGATCGACGGCCCCGAGAGCACCGGGTGCACTCCGGCCGCGATGATCCGCGCGGCGCCGCGACCGTCAAGCACCTCGGCGGTCTTCACCAGCGTGCCGGCGGTGTCGATGATGTCGTCGACCACCACGCAGAGCTTGCCCTCGACATCGCCGATGATGTTCATGACCTCCGCCTGATTGGGACTGGTGCGCCGTTTGTCGACGATCGCCAGGCCGGCCTGCAAACGCTTGGCGAACGCCCGGGCCCGCTCCACCCCCCCAGCGTCGGGAGAGACGATCACCATGTCGCCGTTCTGAAACTGCCGGAGCTCGTCGATCAACACCGGGGCCGCGAACAGGTGGTCGACCGGAATGTTGAAGAACCCCTGGATCTGCGCGGCGTGAAGGTCCATGGTGAGGATCCGCATCGCGCCCGCCGACGTGAGCAGGTCACAGGCGAGCTTGGCCGTGATCGGCACGCGGGGTCGATCCTTGCGGTCCTGTCTCGCGTAGCCGAAGTACGGGATCACCGCCGTGATCCGGTTGGCCGAGGAGCGCCGGCACGCGTCGAGCATGATCAGCAGCTCCATCAGGTTGTCGTTCACCGGAGGGCAGGTCGGCTGGACGACGAAGACGTCGCCGCCGCGGACGTTCTCCTCGATCTGGCAGGAGTTCTCGCCATCCGAGAAATTGGCGAGTCGGACCCGCCCCTGAGGGATCTGGAGGTAGTCGCAGATCCGCTCGGTCAGCTGCGGATGTGCGCGGCCGGAAAAGATCACCAAGGGGAGCTGTTCGTGCATTCGGCCCTCGCCCGCTGGCTGGGGCGGCAGGACTCGAACCTGCACATGCGGGATCCAAAGTCCCGTGGCTTACCAGTTTGCCGACGCCCCAGTCGGGAGCCGAGTCTAGCCCACCGGCCGGCGGCTGTCCACGCGAAGGCTCACTCGTCCTCGCCCTCCTCCTCGGTCCAGTACTTCTCACCGAGGAATCGGCTGGCGAGCTGCTGTCCGCGGCTCACCGTGTGCACGTCGCCCGCCCCTCCCCGCTCAGTGATCGCCCTCTCGTACTCCGTCAGGATCGCCTCCTCGAGCCGGCGACGGGTCTCGGTGTTGAGCGGGTGGGCGATATCCCGGAACGACCCGTTGCGGAGACGGCGCGATGGCATCGCCACGGTAACCGTGCCTTCCTTGCCTTCGAGCACCCGGATGTCGCCGACCATGAAGCACCCGTCGAGGACGATCGACGCAAAGGCCTTGACCTTGCCCCCCTTGTTCAGGTTGATACGGACCTCTGAGATTTCCATTCCCCCTCCACTGCCGACGGTGACAGACAGGACTCGGCCCGGCCGAGCACGGGCACCACAAACGTGCGGTGGCCGCCGACTGCGGCCGCCGCCGAGCACGCCGTGGCTTCGTCCCGATAAAGGCCGAAGACCGTTCCGCCGCTGCCCGAGACCATCGCCTTCAGTGGGCCCGTCTCCCGCACGGCCCGCAGGCGTCGCTCGGTCGCCGGCCACAAGGTCAGCACCGTCGGCTCCAAGTCGTTTCGACAGGCGGCGAGTGGGAGCCCGCCGCCCGCGACCGTCCAATGATAGATCGCCGAACACTGGTCCCCAACCGCCCCGTGAGATCCCAGCGCTGCGTATACCCGAGCGGTCGGCACCGCGTCCTCGCCCGGCAGCAGGACGACCCACCAGCGCGGCAGGTCGGGCAGGGGGAAGACCTCGGTGCCCCGGCCCACGGCCCAGGCGACCCCACCGAGCAGGAAGAACGGAACGTCGGACCCCAGCTCGGCCGCCAGGGGGTGGAGGTCGGCGAAGTCCCGCGGCAGACCCCACAGGGACGAAAGGCCGACCAGGGCCGCGGCGGCGTCCGAGGAGCCTCCACCCAATCCCCCGGCGACGGGGATCCCCTTGCGGAGGACGATCCGGGCACCGGCGCCGGGCGCCCGACCCCGTTGCAGCGCTCGCGCTGCCCGGATCACCAGGTTGTCTTCGCCCGCCGGGACGGCAGCGGTGGGCTCGACGATGAGCTCGAGCCGGTCGTCTGCAATCGCCTCGAGCACCAGCTCGTCCCATACCCCGATCGCCGCGAACAGGGTTCTCAGCTCGTGGTAGCCGTCGCCCCGCCGGCCTCGCACCTCGAGATGCAGGTTGATCTTGGCCGGGCAGCGGATCTGCAACGACCCGGCGGTCGTCATGGCGATGCCCCGCACGACGGCGCGCCCGTCCACGGGGGTTGCACTGGCTCCACTCCGGGCTGCCATTCGGCGAGCTCGAGGCCGATGTCTTCGCTGCCGATCTCGAACCTCAGTGTTCCGGGCACGCGGCCGTGGTGGTCAGCCAGCTCGCCCCGGATCAGGAGCTCGCCGGTGGCGGCGCGCCGCATCTCGAAGGCGGTGCAGCGCGGCGGACTCCCGCCGACCCGCCAGGCCAACTCCACAGGTCCGCGCCCCACGCTGACCCACCCGGGTTCCCCGGGGCGGGGAGCCGCGCCGGCGGGCAAGCGTCCCGAGAGGACGAATGCGGCAGTCCCGACGTCGAGAGGCAGCAACCTGCCCTCGGCGAGTGGCAGGGTGTCCGGCGGCAACGTCTGTGTGCACCGACCGCCGTTACGGGTCAGCCAGCCGTTGCCCGTCGTCAGCCAGGCGTCGAGCACGGTGCCGCCCGGCGGCGCCGCCACGCTCACCCGCAGGTGGCTCCCATCGCTGCGGATCGTGGCGAGCAGGTTGGTCAGCCTGCAGCAGTCGAGCCGATAGAGAGCGGCGAACGCGACCGGTGGGGCAATCAGACTGCCCCAGTCGGCGGGGAGCGGCGTCGCCACCTCCATGTGCCGGCAGCCCGTCGCGAGCGCCGTCAGCAGCACGGCCGCGCCGGCAGCCCTAGTGCTTCGCTTCATGGCTGAGCTGAACAAGCTTGGCCTCGATCCGCTCCTTCTGCCCCGCCTCTTCGGGCTTGAGCTCGAGCGCGCGTCGGAATGCCGCCTCGGCCTTCTCGCGCAGTCCCTGCTTGAAGTAGAGCTCGGCGAGATGCTCTTGCACGGTCGGGTCGTATGGTTCCAGTCGCAGCCCCTCGCTCAGGTACTTCTCCGCCAGATCGAGCTGCCCGAGGCGGAAGTACACCCAGCCAAGCGAGTCGAGATACGCCCCCGAGGTCGGCTCCTGCTTGACCGCCTTGCCGATCAGGTCCTTGGCCTCGGCGAGGTTGACCCCCTTGTCGGCGAACATGTAGCCGAGATAGTTGAGCGAGGCGGCGTTGTCCGGGTGCTTGGCGATCAACGCCCGGAAACGGGTCACCGCCTCGTCCCATGCACCACTACGCTCGAGGCCGGCCGCCAGGATGAACTCGATGTCGGGGTTGTCGGGAAAACGGGCCGCCGCTTCCCGGGCCCGCGCCACCAGCTGATCGTAAACACGCCGACGCTCGAGAGCCCCGAGTGCCGTGAGGACATCCTCGGGGTTGCCCGCGAGGAGCGGCTTCAGCTCCTTCTCCGCACCCTCCCGGTCGCCGGTTGCGAGGAGGAACTCTGCGCTCAGCCCCGATCGCAGGCGGGCCACCCCGGGGTCGTCGCTCAGCCGTGCCGACTTGAGCCAGGCGACGCCTTCTCCGAACGCCTCGCGTTGGCGGAAGTACTCGCCCCAGAGCGCCAGGGACCGGCGGCCGACAGCGCTGGTCAGGAGCCGGTCCAGCCAGGGCCGGGCAGCATCCGGGTGATGGTCGAGGAGCTCAAGAGATGCCCGCTCCTGAACCACCTCCGTGCACGCGTCGTCGTCGCGTGGCTTCGCGCCGTCCAGCTTCTTCCACAGCGGGTCGAGGGTGTGACGCGCCTCCTGGAATCGACGCTGGTCGACCAGCACGCGGATCAGGCCGAGCGAGGCTTCGACATCGTCGGGGTCGACCGCCAGTGCGCGCCGATAGAGCGCTTCCGCCCCCTCCGAGTCCCCGTCCATCGCGTCGAGGAGAGCCTTGAGCAGCAGGGCATCGCGGAACTTCGGGTCCTTGGCGAGGACGTCGTCGAGCACGGACTTCGCCTTGGCCCGCTCGCCGGCGCGGGCCAGTAGTGTGGCCCAGCGGGACAGCCCGGTAAGGGTCGCCCCTTCAGTGTTCAGGAAGCCCCCCAGCAGGTCGGCCGCCTCCCGGTTCTTGCCCGCCGCTGCGAGCGTCTCGACAAGCTCCAGGGTCGCACGCTGGTGGAGGTCCGGGTCCTCGCTCGCTCGCTTCAGGTAGGCAATCGCCTCGTCGTACTTTCCCCCCGCCCGCAACGCTTGACCGGCCATCAGCTCCAGTCGTGGATCGCCCGGCCGGTCCGAGAGCAGGGGCTGGAGTGCGTCCCACGCCACGTCCCCTCGGCCGAGCCGGAGCAGGGCCTGAACCAGCGTCAGCCGCGCCTGTTGGCCCTGAGGGAACGCCGTGAGGCCCTGCCGGAGGTGGAGCACTGCGCGGTCCAGTTGCGCCCCGTCCCGGGCCGACTGTGCGAGGATGATCCCGAGGGTGGCCTCGCCGGCCGGGCTGAGCGGCTTGACCTTCTGGAGCTGCTCGACGGCCTGGTCTGAAAGCCCGACGTCGGCGAGAGCAAGGCCGTATTCCTCGGTCACCTCGGGATCGGTCGGGTCCGCGGCCACGGCTTCCCGCAGGAGCTCGAGCCCCTGACCGATCTCGCTGGCCTCCAACCGCATGCGGCCCTGGGCCACGAGCGCGAGCACGTCCTTCTTGCCGGTCATGACAGCTGCTGCCCCTGCTCGCTGCACCAGGGCCACCGTCCCTGCCAGCACGATGACCAATCCAAGCGCGAAATGTCGCCTCACTCTCGCCTCCGCGCCCCATTGTAGCGGTTCGGGTGCCGGGCGACGCGACGCGTATACTCCTCCCCGTGACGACCAGCACCCTCTTCTCCCAGCGCACTTTCGACGATTTCGACCTGCCCGACTCGGTACGTCAGGGGATCGTGGACGCCGGCTTCACCCGCTGCACGCTGGTACAGGCCGAGGTCCTCCCGCTTTCCCTCGCGGGACGCGACGTGGCCGTCCAGGCCCAGACCGGGACGGGCAAGACGGCCGCGTACCTGGTGACGATCTTCGATCGCTTGCTGCGCTCGCCGGTCGCCGAGCCGCGCCCACCTCGGGCCCTCGTGATCGCCCCCACGCGCGAGCTCGTGGTCCAGGTCGCGCGCGACGCGGAACTGCTCGGCCCACACACCGGCCTGACCACGACCGCGGTGTTCGGGGGCATGGACTACCGCGAGCAGAGGGCGAGCCTGGCCGAGGGCACCGACCTCATCGTCGCGACCCCCGGCCGCCTGCTCGACTACGCGCGAGATGGCCACGTCCAGCTCCGCGACGTCCAGGTTCTGGTCATCGACGAGGCCGATCGCCTCTTCGACATGGGCTTCGTCGACGAGCTGCGCGCCATCCTGCGCCGCCTCCCACCGGCCAGTCGACGGCAGACCATGTTCTTCACCGCCACGCTGTCGACCCGCGTCATGCAGCTCGGCTGGCGCGAGATGCGCAACCCGGCCGAGATCATCGTCAACCCCGAGGAGCTCACCCCCGACCGCCTCGAGCAGGTGCTGTACCACGTGGGATCCCATGAGAAGTTCTCCCTCTTGCTCGGAATCCTCAGCCGCGAGGGGCACGACCGGACGATGATCTTCGTCAACACTCGCGAGGAGACGCGCCGCCTGGCCGAGCGCCTGGAACGACACGGCTTCCGCGCCCGCGCGCTCTCCGGCTCCATGATCCAACGCCGCCGGCTCAAGGTGCTCGACGAGTTCAAGAGCGGCGCCTTGCCGATCCTGGTGGCGACCGACGTGGCCTCGCGCGGCCTCCATATCGAGGGCGTCAGCCACGTCATCAATTACGACCTCCCTCTCGATCCCGAGGACTACGTGCACCGCGTCGGGCGGACCGCCCGTGCGGGCGCCGATGGCAAGGCGATCTCCCTGGCCTGCGAGAACTTCGTCTACTCGCTGCCGGCCGTCGAGCGCTTCCTCGGAGCGACGATCCCGGTCGCGTGGGCCGACGACGACATGTTCCTCAAGGTGAAGCCCCGGCCGCACGGGGAAGCGCGAGGACACGACGGCGACCGCCGCCCGCAGCGGCGGCAGGCGGGCGGTCGCGGCTCGGGCTCACGACCCCGTCGGGGCTAGGTCCGCCGGCGACGACCGGGAAGGCCGCCGGCCCGCCAGACCAGGGTAGGGGGAGTCAGCGATCGCTCCACGCCGGCAGGACGCTTTCTGGGCGGTCCGGGAGCATGCTGAGGGCGCGGGCCCCGGGGAGCGGGACGCGGCGGAGTTCCTTCCGGCCCATCCGGCCAAACACGCTCACGCTGCCGTTTACGATGGCCACGACCTCGTCGCCCGCCACGGCCACCGCGTCGACCGGAGCGTCGGTCGCGGTGCGAATCTTCTCCTTCAGAGGCGGGCTCGCTCGAGCGTCGATCCGCCAAGCCTCGATCCGTCCCACTTGCCCGGACCTCGCCGCGACGACCAGCCATCGACCGTCCGGCGAGACGGCCAGCCCCGTGACCTCGCCGCCGACAGCCACCGGGGCACTCGCCGCCGGCGCGCTGAGCCCGACGAGTACGACGGTCCCGTCCGCGAGGCCGACGGCCGCCCACGCGGCGTCAGGAGCCGCGGCAACGGTCAGCGGTTCGGCAGCCAGCGCGACCCGGGTGAAGGACCCGCCGGGCGCGGCCGCTACGAGCAGGACCGACGGCGCTGCGGTACCGGCCGGCGCCACCACCACGAGGCGGCCGTCGTGCGAGCAGGCCGCCCTCCTGGCCCCCAGCAGCCCCGCGACGTCGACACGGTTGAGCGGCAGGCGTTCCGGGTACGAGAGCGTCGCCACCGCGCCCGGAACCACGACGTGCATGCGATCCATCTCGTCGAAGAACAGGGGGAACAGATGCCCGGGCCAGCGTGAGACTTCCCCCTGGGGAGTGACGACAGCGGTGGCGTCGTCACCGGCGAGCGGCACCAGTACCCGGGCATCCGGTGCCGCGAAGACGGCCAGACCCTCCGAGGGCAGCGCCGCGCGCCGGAGGATCTTCCCCGCACCGGTCTCGACGAAGTCGACCTCGTGCGAGGTCAGGACGGCTGCAACCGCTGCCAACACAACGCCGACGACCATGGCGCGAGTCTAACTCAGCCTCGCCAGGCCGGGACCGGAAGGACCTCCCCGGGCGGCGGCTACACTGACGCTGTGAGTCCTTCACCCGTGTCGGAGATCAAGGAGTTCGCTCTTGGCGAGCTCGGCTTCTCGCTGGTCGGCATTGCCCGGGCCGGCCGACTTCCGGGCAGCTCGCGGCTGCGACGGTGGATCCGGCAGGGCGCTCACGGGGAGATGCGCTACATGGCCGACACCGTCGCGGTCAGAGAGGACTCCCGCCGCTTCCTGCCCGACGCGGCGAGCGTGGTGTGCGTGGCGATGAGCTACCACGACCCGCCCGACCCCCCGGCGCAGCGAACCGGTCCTGACCGAGCCCTGATCGCCCGCTACGCCCGTCGCGCCGACTACCACTCTGTCCTCCGCCGCAGGCTCGTCCGCCTCGGGCGGTTCCTGGCCTCCCGGGTCCCGGGGGCGAGGTGGCGGCCCGCCGTCGACACCGCGCCGCTGCTCGAGCGTGAGCTCGCCCAGCAGGCCGGGCTAGGCTGGATCGGCAAGAACTCCTGCCTGATCAATCGCAGCCTGGGCAGCGAGCTGCTCCTCGGCGAACTGGTCACCGATGTGCCATTTCCCCCCGACCAGCCCGGGCGCGACCACTGCGGGAAGTGCACGGCCTGCCTCGCCGCATGTCCCACCACGGCGTTGTCGGAGCCGGGCTGGCTCGACTCCCGGCGCTGCATCGCGTACCTCACGATCGAGCACCGCGGCGTCCTCTCCGCCGCCCAGAAGGGCTGGCTCGGTTCCCATCTGTTCGGATGTGACCTCTGCCAGGCGGCCTGTCCTTGGAACACGCTGGCAAAGGAGAGCTCTTCGCCCTCGCTCGCACTACGCCCCGGGCTCGCCGACCCCCGTCATTCGTTTCTCGCCCGGCTCGACGAGCCCGGGTGGAACACATGGGCCGCCGGAACACCCCTGCGCCGCCTCTCGTTTGCGCGTTTCGGCCGCAACCTCCGGGCAATCGCCGGCAACCGTGCCGCCAGCCGGCCGTCTGGGACCTCGTGATGGACAACCGGCCCCGCCTGGTGCCGATCGCCCGCGTCGAGGACATCCCCGAGGCGGGTCTGCTCTTCACGTTCCGCGACGGCCCGTTCGAGGAGTCGGGCATCCTGGTTCGCGCGGCTGGCGTCGTGCGGGCATGGCGCAACCGCTGTCGGCACCTCTCGGTTCGACTCGACCACGGCGAGACGGGGCGGGTCCAGGCCCCCGACGGCTGGCACCTGAGGTGCACCGAGCACGGGGCCATGTACCGGCCCGACACCGGTGAATGCGTGACCGGACCGTGCCGCGGCTCTCACCTGCGCCCGCTGCCCATCCGAGAGCAGGCCGGCACTGTGTTTCTCGAGGCCGACGGCCTCGGGGGGCTCTTCGCTGATACCCCCTCGGCGCTTGACTTTTCCTCGTGAGCGGTCTATAAGGCGCGCCTCAGGGGGCCTGTAGGTCCCCGG
Source organism: Acidobacteriota bacterium (assembly GCA_050257595.1). Classification (GTDB taxonomy): domain Bacteria; phylum Acidobacteriota; class Thermoanaerobaculia; order Thermoanaerobaculales; family Thermoanaerobaculaceae; genus JBLMXF01. Next base: position 36,007 of record JBLMXF010000036.1, read on the forward strand.
CGGGAGGTGGACGCCCGTAGCAGCCAGCAAGCGGAGCGTGACAACCAGGGCTCCCACCGAGCAACGGGCAGCCGGTGATCTCCCTGGCGTGAAAGGTTGCACAACGGACTCAAACCGCTTACACTGACCAAAGGAACCTAACCGTTCGCCTCTGGGAAGAGGAAAGGAGATCCAAAGATGCGCAGGAATCACGTGTTTGTTGGTGTCGTTCTGGTCGCGGCGACGTTGCTCGTCGTCGGGTGCGCCAAGCCTCCGCAGCCGGAGATCGATGGCGCCAAGGCTGCCCTCGCTGCCGCCGAACAGGCCGAAGCGGGCAAGTACGCCCCGGATGCGCTTGACAAGGCCAACCAGGCCATGAACGCCGTCAACGCCGAGCTGCAGGCCCAGGAGGCCAAGTTCGCCCTGTTCCGCTCGTACACCAAGACCAAGCAGCTGATCGCCGACGCCCAGAAGGCTGCCGACGATGCCAAACAGGCTGCGGCCGCGGGCAAGGAGAAGGCCAAGGCCGACGCGCGTGCGGCCATCGACGAGGTCAAGGGCCTGGCTGACAAGGCCAAGACCCTGATGGCGGACCTCGAGAAGTGCCGTCGCAAGCCCAAGGACTTCAAGAAAGACATGGAGATGATGAAGGGCAACCTGGACGGCTACACCAACCAGGTCAACGATCTCGAGGGTGCGTTCACCCGCGAGGACTTCCTTGGGGCGAAGGCTCAGGCCGAGACGCTCAAGGGCCAGCTCAACTCCATGATCACTGACCTCGAGGGCGCCAAGACCAAGATGAAGTGCTGAGTGTGCTGAGGGAGCTTTCCCTGCGGCCGGCGGCGGGTTTCCGTCGCCGGCCGTTGCTTTGGGCCCTCCCGCTCGCGTTCGCGTTAGCAACGTCCGGTTGCGGGAGCCGGCCAGCGGTCGAGGATACCGGCGCCCGCGGCGCCGCTCGTAAGGCGATCCGCCTGCTCAGGCCGTGGGCGCCACTCAAGGCTCGCTACATCGAGCAACTCGTCGCCGACGCGGAGGTGGCCTCGGCAGCGGAGGTCCACGCCCCCTGGTGGGCTCCGCAGACCGGACGCGGCGGGGCGGCCTGGCTGCGAGTGGCCAGGGCTGCCGCGCGGGAAGCGCGAGCGTTCCGTGACCGTCGCGCCGGCGCGCAGGATCGCTACCACGAGCTCCTGACCTCGGCGCGCGATGAGATCGCCCGGGCACGGGCCGAGCTGCGCGAGGCTGGGATGGGCCGGCGTGAGGCCGCCGCGATGGAGCGTGCGACGACCCTCTACCTGACCGCCCAGAAGCTGGCATCGGCGAGCGACTTCGAACGGGCCGCCGACAAGCTCAAAGGGGCGCGCGAGCTGTGTAGCATCGTCCATCACGAGTGGGCCGCGCTCCACGCCCGGTTCGGCGACGCCCAGCTCCGCCGCCAGTGGAGCCGCTGGGCGGACCAGACGATCGAGGGGTCACGCGATCGCGGCGATATGGCAATCATCATCGACAAGCTGCGCCGCCGGCTGTTCCTGTACTACCGGGGCCTCCGGCTCACGAGCTTCCCGGCCGAGCTGGGCGCCAACGGTCTACGCCGCAAGGAGCACGCCGGGGATCGAGCGACCCCCGAGGGGATGTACCGCGTTGTCCAGATGAAGGCGGGCCACGCGACGCAGTACTACAAGGCGCTGCTGATCAACTACCCGAACGACGACGACCGCCAGCGCTTCGACCAGGGGAAGAGACGAGGTACTATCCCCCACAGGGCAGGGATCGGCAGCCTGATCGAGATCCACGGCGAGGGAGGTCAGGGGCGAGACTGGACCGACGGTTGCGTGGCTCTGCGCAACGAGGACATGGACCGTCTGTACCCCCGCGTCAGGGTGGGTACGCCGGTTACGATCGTGGGGACGTATGAACGCTAGACCGCCAGACGAGAACCCCCAGCCCCTGGCGCCACGCCGGAGGGTCTGGCCGGTGGTGCTCGTCATCGTGGCGGCACTCGTCGCGCTCGTGTGCGGCACCGGCCTGGTGATCGCCCGCATGGGACGCCCGTTCCTCACGTCGGCCTTCACCATCACGCCGTCGCCGGAGGCACTGGTCCGCGATCCCGCCTCCCTCCACCGCAGCGCGGCCAAGGCGGAGGCCACCATCGACCGAGTGAAGCCCAAGGGTGTCATCATCATGGTCGACACCTTCCGCAGCCAGCTCCGGATGTACAAGGACGGCGAGCTGGTCCGCAAGGCGATCTGCTCGACGGGCACCGGACGCGTTCTGCGCGACCCGCGCTCCGGCCGCCAGTGGGTGTTCGACACGCCCCTCGGGGAGCGGGTGATCCACGAGAAGCGAAGGAACCCGGTATGGGCGAAACCCGACTGGGCGTTCATCGAGGACGGCTATCTACCACCTCCGGCCGGCTCCCAGGATCGCTTCGACGACGCCTCACTGGGCGACTACGGCCTCTACATGGGTGACGGTTACATCATCCACGGAACGCTGTTCAAGACTCTCCTCGGCCGCCGCGTCACACACGGCTGCATCCGGCTCGGCGACCAGGACCTGGAGTTTGTTTACAAGAATGCGCCTATCGGCTCTCACGTGTATCTCTACTAGCCTGCTGGTGGCTCGGGTCCTGGTGGCGGGCGATGTGGCGTCCGACCCGGAGCGAGTCGCCACGCTCGAGCTCGAGGCTCAGGTCGCGGCGAAACCGACCGTCTACCTCGTTCTCGATCCAGCCCGCGAGCTGCTCGAGATCAAGTCGCGCGGCGTGTTGTTGGACAAGGTCCACCTTCTCGGCATCGAGCTGGTCGAACAGGAGCCCTGGCTCGGGAAGGGCAGCCACCCTTCCGTGGTCGCCCCGGCGCTGTGGACCATCAAGTCAGGCGCCGGTGACACCGACCGCGAGCTGATCGCACCCTCCAGTCTCAAGCCGTACCCCAAGGGGGGCGAGGCCGAGGAAGATGCCCCCGAGAGCGGCGGCACCGGTCCGACCCCGACGCCCACCCCGATCCCCGAGCCGCCGATCTCGTATCGCGCGCGCCTCGACAACGGCTGGGACATCTGGGTGTGCGAGGAGCTGCCGCCGCAGAGCTTCTTCGGCCGCTTTCTGGCAGCGGTGCGTGACGGCTGGGTGCGGCTCAAGGGCGGCGGCGAGTTCCACCCGCCGACGGTGGCGCTAGCCATGTCCGCCGACGACGCCCGCAGAATCCACCACCTGATGCGCTCGGGCACCGAAGTCCTGCTCGCTGCGGGCGACAGCTAGGACGCGCGCCCCACCCTGCCCTTTCGACCCGACTCGCCGGCCGGCCGAATCGTGGTCGCGCCGTCGCCCTCCCCTCTCCCCCCACGCGCCTGCGGAATGCTCCCCAACTCCCGGCGGTTGGACTGAATGACGCGATGGAGGTCGATCCGATGCGCCTGAACGTTGCCCTCACCCTGATCCCCCTCTTCGCCGGCGCCGTCGCGCTGGCAACCGAGCCTGCCGCTCCAGCCACCTCGTATGCTCGGGACATCGAGCCGGTCTTCCTCAAGGCCTGTGGCGACTGTCACGGCACTGACAAGCCCAAGAAAGGGCTGGTCCTCTCCGCAGGAAGGGGGTTCGGCGACCTGGTCGGCAAGCCCAGCACGGAGGTCCCCACGATGGAGCTGGTCAAGCCGGGCGAGCCGGATGCTTCCTACCTGTGGCACAAGCTCACGCACACCGCGAAGGAGGGCAAGGGGATGCCGCGCACCCTGTTCGGGAGCAAGCGGCTTCCCCAAGCCGACCTGGACCTCGTCGAGCAGTGGATCAAGGACGGCGCTCAGCCCTGACCGGCACGGCGGCGGGCAGCCCGAGTCAGCGGCCCACGATCAGCCGGACGAGGCCGAGCGGTGAGAGGACCGTGCCGGCGGTCGAGGTGCCGCCGAGCACGTCGGCGCACCGTCTCTGCGCGCCCGGATAGCGCCGCGCCCGGCGGACGATGAGATCGACGACCCGCGGCGCCCGGAGGAAGATCTCGCCGAAGCGCCACGCCCGGAAGTCGCTCCGGTAGCGGCGCACGATCTCCCGGCGGTAGGCGGCAATGCCGACGTGCCCGGGAAACCTGCTGAGGCAGTGGGCGGCGAGCAGGCCACTCTGCAGCGATGGCCCTATGCCTTCCCCGGAGAAGGGCCTCGTCAGGCCGGCCGCCTCGCCGATGGCGGCCAGATTCCCTCGGATGATCGGCTGGCTGGGAAACGACGTCACGAGCGGTGCGCCGCGCGGCGGCACCTCCCACGACCTACCTCCGATGGCGCTCCGAAAGCGCTCCAGGACCCGGGACAGCGGTGGGGCCCTCCTGACACCGGCAAAGACGCCGCAGCCGACGTTCCACAGGCCGTCCGGACCAGGGAACGCCCACGCGTAGCCGGTGCCGAGGTCGGGGAGGAGCGCGATCAACAGCTCATCACCGGCAAGGTCGTCGACCCTGGTGTAGCCGCGCAACGCGGCGGCGGGCGCCCCGGTCGCGATGAATCCGGCCAGCTCCCGCGGTTTGCGGGCGGCGCCGGTGGCGAGCAGGAAGGCGTCGGCGACGATCCCCTCGGTGCCCGCCGGCGTGCGGAGCAGGACCTTCCGCACCCCGTCCCCTGCAACCTCGAAGCCCTCCAGAGTCCGCTCCTCGCGGAACTCCGCACCGGCCATTCGAGCATGCTCGACGAGCCGGGCGTCGAGGACGTGCCGCGGTAGGACCCAGCTCTCGACCGGGAAACGGATCTCTAGGCCGCTGGCGGTCCGCATCGTGGTCGTGGGCACCGGGCGGGCAACTGACCGTATCGCCTCTCCGACGCCGAGAGACGCCAGCGCCCGGCGCGCGTCGGGCAGGAGGCCGTCGCCGCAGACCTTCGGGCGGGGAAAACGCGCCTGGTCGGCAAGCACCACCCGGACGCCGGCCGCCGCCAACGCCGCCGCGGCGGCGGAGCCTGCCGGCCCGGCCCCGATGACCACGACGTCGGCCGTCGCCGTCCCGTCCCTCACAGCTGCGCCGCTCCCCGAGCACGCAGGAAGTACCCGAGGTCGAGGTGGTGCCCGCGTTCGCCAAGGGCATGGATCGAGGCGAGGAGCCGGCCGCGCTCGGAGGCGCCGCGGTCGACCAGCTGAACGACCGTCTGCCAGAGCGGCTGGTTGACCGTCGTGCCGCTGTGCGTGAGGTAGGTGAGCGGGAGCACGGCCGACTCGTCGGTCACGGTGCCCGCGAAACGAGCCACGGCATCCTGAATCGGCTGCCACTGGCGACCGAGGCTCGCGGTGTCCGGAAACGCCGACGCGAAGAACGGCATCGGGCTCGCCCGGCCCTGCCAGCGGGCCAGCCATAGGGCGTCGGCGGTCATCAGCCGCACGAGCAGATCGCGGACCGGGCGCCCCCCTGGGAAGGGTGCGCCGACGAAGCGTCCCGGATCGAGCCGGCCCGAAATGGCCAGGGCCCTCCGGTTGGCCCACAGGTGGTACTCGAGCAGGACTCCCAGCTCGCCTGGCGTCATGCCGCCGCCCGCACGAACGACCGCCCGGCGACACCGGCGACCACCGCGAGCAGCCGCTCCCAGCGGGGCAGCTCGGTGCGGCGGAGGAACGCCGCCACCGGATCGCTCGCGACGCGATCGAGAACGCGGCGGTAGACCCCTCCCATGACACGGACGGCGGGGCGAGCGTCACGCTCCAGTGCGTCGGGGAGGGAATTGGCCGCGCGGAAGTGGGCGCGCGCCCGCTCGCACTGAAAGCGCATCAGCGCCCGGTAGGCGTCCGTGTCGACCTCGGCTGCGAGGAGGTCGCCCTCGCTCACGCCGAATCGTCGCAGCTCGTCCAGGGGAAGGTAGATCCTGCCCCTCGCGAGGTCCTCGCCGACGTCCCGGCACACGTTGGTGAGCTGCAGGGCCATGGCGAGGTGGCGGCCGAGGCCGCCCGCGCGCGCGTCGACGACTCCGAAGATCGCCAGCGAGATGTCGGAGATCGTTACCGCCACCAGATCACAGTAGCGCTCGAGCTCCTCGAATGAGCCATAGCGGTGACGATCGAGATCCATCCGGCATCCCTCGACCAGACCGAGAAGCGCTTGCTTGGGGACCGGGAAGCGGGCCAGGATCTCCGCCAGCGCCACCGTTTCCGGCCTCCCCGGTCGACCAGCGTAGGTGTCCTCCACCTCCGCCGCCCAGCGATCGAGCCGGGCCCTGACGACCGAGGGGTCGGCGCCTGCCTCCGCCTCATCGACGATGTCGTCAGGAATCCGGCATGCCGCATAGGCGGCGTAAACCGCGCGGCGCTTGGCGGCCGGCAACAGACGAAAGCCGAGGGAGAAGTTGGAGCCTCGCGTGTGGGTGAGGCGTCGCACCGCGGCGGCCGCTCCGCTCATGCCTCGCTCCTCCGGCACCAGCCGCACAGCGGCGCGTGGCGGCATCCGCCCCTCCGCCGCCACGCCGCCATCACCACCGCAGCCAGCGCAAGACCCGCCGCACTGGGCCGTTGCAGGCCGATCAACAGGCGGCGGAGATCGTGACGGGAAGCGTACCGGCAGAATCGACTGAAGGCGCCGCGCCCGAGTCGCTCATAGGCGAAACGCAGCGCGATGGTGTGGCGCATCGGACGCAACACGCTGTCCCGAAAGCGCCGCTCGTCCCACTCGCCGTCCATGCCGGCCGCCACCAGCGCCGCCGTGCGAAGCGCGAGGCGGTTGCCGAGCCCGAAGAGGAAGTCCTGGACCCCGGCAGCTTCGCCCGCGTACCAGCGTCCGTCGGCACCGTGCAGGCTGCGCGGGAGACAGAAGTTCATGTACTGCCCGCCCTCCCGCCTGTCCCGCACCGCGAACGCCCCGAAAACCTCGCGGAAACGCTGCCACGCCTCGCCGTGAGCCTTCCGGAGCCGGCCGACGTGCCGGACCTGGGCGACGCCGAATGTGGCGTGGCCGTGCAGGCAGAACAGGTACGCGTAGCCGGTTGGCGTGACCTCCGGATCGAACATGACCGCGATGGTGTCCGGGAGATCGGAGGTGAACACGACCTCGCGCGCCACTCCGTCGGCCTGCCGGGGTCCGGTCGCGACGACGTCGACGATGTCCGGGGCAACCTTGCCTTCGTGCAGCACCACGCCGGAGGCGAGAGCCTGGCGGCGCAGTGCGGCGTCCAGGCTCTCCCCGTCGCGGCCCCGCCTGATGAAGTAGGCATAGGGCTGCGCGCTCGCCACCTCCCGGACCCCCCCGAGGCCGTCGAGGAACACGGCGTGGCGAGCGGGCACCACCTCGAAGTCGATGGCCAGGCCGAGGCCTCGCAGCTCCTCCAACGCGTCTCCCGGGCCGGTCGCGTTCTCGATGATCTGCCAGCCTCCGTGGAAGCGGCCCCCGCCCCCGATCCGGCGGTCGTACACTTCGACCGGTCTGCCCCGGCGGGCGACGAGAGTGGCGACAGCAAGCCCGGAAAGACCACCGCCAGCGATCAGGACCCGCCGAGTCACCGCACGATTCTAGCTGCAACCGATTCGATGACGAGCCCGCGACTGGCCGGCGACGGGGAAGCGCGCGCCCGCCAACGCGCGTTAGACTGCCGAGGGGGAGAGGCGTGCACCCGACTGAGATCCGTCACCGGCTCGACGCGATCCTGCCGCGAGTCCAGCGACCCGGCCGCTATCTCGGCCTGGAGCGCAATCAGGTCGTCAAGGAGTGGGGGTCCGTCGCGGTTCGGCTCCTCCTCGCCTTCCCCGACGAGTACGGGATCGGCATGTCCCACCAGGGTACGCGGCTCCTGTACCACCTCGCCAACCGCCGAGATGACACCCTGTGCGAGCGTGCCTTCGCGCCCTGGCCCGACATGGCCGCCGCGATGCGCGAGGTCGGCGTCCCCCTCTACTCGCTGGAGAGCTACCACCCTGCCCGCGAGTTCGACCTACTCGGCATCACCCTCCAGTCAGAGCTCAACTACGTCAACATTCCCTACCTGCTGGACCTGACCGGGATCGCACGCTGGGCTGGCGAGCGCCGTGAGGCGGACCCCCTTGTGGTGGGGGGCGGCCCCTGCATGGCCAACCCCGAGCCGGTCGCCGGCTTCTTCGACGTTCTCGCGATCGGAGACGGCGAGCGTCTGCTTCCGACCCTGCTCGACGCGGTTCGCGACGCGAGAGCGGATGGCACTCCCCGGGAAGAGCTGCTGCGGACACTGGCCAGTCAGGATGGGTTCTACGTGCCCGGCTTCTATCAGTGGGTACCCGCGCCCCGGGTCGCCGCCGGGGGCACATGGAACGTGCTCGACCCGAGCGCCCGGTTCCCCGTCACCCGGGTGTTCGTCGACGCTCTCGATCCCGGGGACGTGCCCGATCGCCCCCTGGTGCCCGCCGTCGAGGTCGTCCAGGACCGCCTCGGCATGGAGGTCGTCCGAGGCTGCACTCAGGGGTGCCGGTTCTGTCAGGCGGGGTACTGGTACCGCCCGGTCCGCGAGCACGACCCCGCGACGGTGCTGCGCACGCTGGAGGCTCATGTCGATGCCACCGGCTACGAGGAGGTCGGCCTGCTCTCCCTCTCGACCGCCGACTACTCGCAGATCGAACCCCTGGCCTACCATCTGGCCGAGCGACTCGCGCCCCGCCGCGTCGGGGTCTCCCTGCCCTCGCTGCGCGCCGAGTCGTTCTCGGTGGCCGTTGTGGACGCCGTGTCGCGCGTCCGTAAGTCGGGGTTCACCTTCGCCCCAGAGACCGGTTCCGACCGCCTCCGCCGCGTGATCAACAAGACGTTCACCAACGCGGACATGATCGCGGCGGCCGAGGTGGCCTACGCCCGCGGCTGGAACCTGATCAAGCTCTACGCGATGATCGGGTTGCCCACCGAGACCGACGACGACCTCGAGGAGCTCGCCAGACTGGCCGAGGGGATCCTCGCCGCCGCCCGCCGGGTCGGCAACCGCCAGGCCGAGGTGAAGGTCTCGGTCGGGCCGTACGTCCCCAAGAGCTGGACGCCATTCCAGTGGGAGCCGTTCGTCCCGGTTGCGGAACTCGACCGGCGGATCGCGGTGCTACGCGAACGTTTCAAGCGGATCCGCCACGCCAGGCTGACCTGGAACGACCCTGCGGAGGCTGCGCTGGAGGCCGTGCTGTCGCGCGGCGACCGCCGTCTCGGACCGGTAATCGCCCGTGCTCACGACCTCGGGGCCGTGTTCGACGGCTGGCACGAGTGGCTCCGTCTCGATGCGTGGCGCCAGGCGCTCGCCGACGGAGGCATCGATCTCGAGGGCGAGCTGGGCGAACGCGATAGCACGGCAACGTTCCCGTGGGACGTCATCGACCCCCGCGTGCGGAGAGGCTACCTGAGAGCGGAGCGGCGCCGCGGGCTCGCGGAGAGGGCGACGCCGGACTGTCGCTGGGGCGACTGCGTGCGTTGCGGCATCCCCGGCGATGGCAACGACACGTCGCTGGCGCTGTCCACGCTGCCGGTGATCGGCGAGGTCGCACCCGTGCGGGCACGCGCCGCGGCCTATCGCCTGCGGCCACTGCCACGCCTCCTTCCGGAGGGCGCGCCCCTGACCCAGCCGGACCGCCAGGCCCGACACCGCTTCACGTTCGCCAAGCTCGGCGACGCCCGCTGGCTGTCGCATCGCAACGTCATGGATCTGCTGGAGCGAGCGCTGCGGGCCGCGGCCGTACCGGTGCGCTACACCGAGGGGTACAACCCTCACATCAGGGTATCGATGGGACCGGCGCTCGCCCTCGGCCACGAGTCGCGCGCCGAGTTCTTCGACGTCGACTGCCATGCTCCAGTCGACGACGCGATGCTCGGGCGGGCCAACGCCGTGCTTCCCGACGGGCTTCGCCTCCTGGAGTACCGGGAGCTTCCCGCCGGTGCCGCATCCCTGGGCAAGGCCGTGGCGGCGTGCCGCTACCGCATCGTCGCGCCGCCAGGCTTCACCGGGTGGCCAACCACCGCCGAGGAGCTCGCCCAAGCCCTCGCACGTGCCGACGCCCAGGCGCTCGGGACGGGAATCCTGGCGTGGTCGGTGGACGGCAGCGTCGCCGCAGTGACCCTCGATCTCCGACCCGCCGCCTCCCCGAAACCCGGCATCCGCCCCCTCCTCGCGGCCCTCGGCATCTCCGGCGAGACTGCCGCCACCATGTCGTTCACGCGCGAGGTCGTCCTCCTGGCACCGGGCGGCGACGGGACGGCGGCCTGAAGCGGGTCGCACGCGTCAATATCGCATCGAAACCGGGACGCAGAGCGGTGGCGGCGGGGCGAAGGACATGTCGCGCTGCGACTGGGCTCAAGGAGTGCTGAGGTGCCAGTAGTAGTTCTCGCCGGCCCTGAGGTCGACAACTTTCCTTTCCGCGAGGCGACCCGAAGGGTCGAACGCCTCGAGGACATGCTTCCCCGCGCCGACCGCGTCCAGTGTCCGGGCGGTGCGGCCGTCGAGGGTGAAGGCCTCGCGCCCGTCGACGAAGACCGTCAGCGGAGCTGCCGACGCGTTGATCGCGATCAGGTCGGTCTCCCCGGTCCACAGGTGCGAGTTGCACCCGGCGGCGAGAAACAGAGCCAGAGCTCCCGCCAGGGACCCGAGACGCCGCTTCATGCGAACAATGTAGCGCGGACCGACCCGGTCGGCAAATTCCTGGCCGGCCGTCACCCGGCACCGACGAGGTCAACGATCGCGGTCTTCACCTCTCCGCCCCGGACCTCGGCAACGGCGGCAGTCACCGGTAGGGTGAAACGGCGCGGGCCCGCACTGCCGGGATTGACGTAGAGGGTGCCGTCGAGCCGCCGGACCGACGGCCGGTGGGAGTGTCCCGACACCACGACGCCAAAACCGGCGGACACCGGATCGAGGGCGAGAGCGGCGAGGTCGTGGACGAGGTAGAAACGCACCCCGGCAACCTCCACGGCCTCGGTGTGCATCAGCTCACGAGCCCAGGGCTCGCGGTCGATGTTGCCCCGGATCGCAGTGACGGGCGCGATCCCGCGCAGGCCGTCGAGGACCGCCCGGCTCCCGATGTCGCCGGCGTGAAGGATGCGATCGCATCCACCCAGAAGCGCCATCAGCTCGGGGCGCAACATCCCGTGGGTGTCCGACACGATGCCGACGCGCGCGTGGCCGCGCGCCGCGGAGGACTTCGCGGTGGCCTGAACTGGTCCTCCGGCCGCCGGAGCGTTCACGTCAGGGATCGGCCGCGGTCTTCAGAGACGGAGTTCAAGGCCGCCTCGTACAGGACGTGCTGGCTCAGCTTTGCCATCGTCTCGGGGAACATCTCGTCGAACTCGACGCCACACCGATAAAGCAGGATGCGCTCGTCATCGCCGTTCAGCTTGAAGCCGGCGGCCCGGCACCGGCACACCCTGCCGCGGAGAATGATGTCGCCATCGTCGAGCTGGAGCCGCACATCGATCACGGCCTGGGGCGACCACGTGTTCTCGACCTCGAGCTGCGCGCCGTGCGAGGAGATATCCACGACTCGGGCGGGCACCCGCCCGCGGACCTTCGCGAGGAGGTCCTTGGCAGGCTTGACACGGGGCACCGCTCGCCGCTCGAACATGCCAACCTCCGACCGGGCCGTCAACCATTCGACTGCGTCAGTACGGCTCGTGAACAGTATAGGGCTCCGATGTGCGATTGCAAGTCAGCTTCTCTGGACATGCATGGCACCGCGGAGATGCCTGCCCCGGCAGGTGACCCGCTCGCGCCAGCCGTCGCGCCGACCCGGCGGCGCCGCTCGCGGCACGGGATCAGGTCGCCTTGTGACTCCCGGGTGCGGAAACGCTCAGCTCTGGTCGCCCTGCCCCGAGGCACGGTCCGCGGTGTCGCGGGCGGCGCGGGCGCGCGTCATCGAGGCCACCCGGCTGAGCGATTCCATCGGTCCCGGAGGACAGTACCGCTCCCGTCGGGCCTCAAGGTCGTCAACGACCGCCCGCTTGAACCCCGCGGCTCCGAAGCGGCGCAGCATGCTCTCGCGGTACCAGCCGACATCGAGCAGCTCGAGGGTGACCTCGAGGGTCCTGAAGGCGCGGGGTAGGAACTGACCCGGAGCCTGCACGTGATGGAGCCCCCCGAGGTACGCCACCAGCATGCGGCCCGTGCCGACCGCCTCGAGGATATCCGCGATCCCCCCCCGGACGGTCATCGGCTTCCCGTCGCCGTCGAGCCCGTCGGCGCGCTTCATGCGACCCTCGGGGAAGATGATGACCACCGAGTCCGGCCCGATCGTGTCGAGGACGGCCTGCCAGGTGTGGTCGGGTTGCCGGGTCACCACCACGACGTGCTGGCAGAGGAGCCGGAAGAACCTCCCGACGATGGGGCGTCTCAGCGTCTTGTCCGCGACCGGCAGCACGCCGCGCCGGGCCAGGTGCCACAGGAAGCTGGGCGGGAGGGCGCCGGCATAGAGAGGCTCATACAGGCTCGTGTGGTTGAGCGCCGCCAGCACCCGCACGTCCCCCCAGTTCCCGGGCTTCTGGCCCAGCCACCGGACCTTGTGCCGAAACAGCAGCCGGCTCACGGTCCTCAGGACCATGAGCAGGGTGAACACCAGGTACGCTCGAACGAGCTGCATACGCCTCACGCGCGGCCTCTGCCGCGTCCTCCCAGAGCCCGCCGGGTGCACGTCGACGGGTTCGCGGACACTCTCTCCGACCATCGCACCGCGCCGGTCGGCCCGCGCCCTGTCGCAGTCCACCGTGCGATCGGTGGCAGGCCCTGCAAGACTTGGATTGTACCACCTCGAGGCGACGGTACGGCGATCGCGCTTCCTCCACCGCTGCGCCGATCGTCGCGCGGGGTTGCCAGCGTCGCCGGTCGGCGCAAGAATGCCCGCGGGAATCATGACCGGACGAGCCGGGCAGGCGGAGACGGCCGGCGCCGTGGTGGTCTTGCGCGGCGTCCGCCGAGTGTTCGAGAGCGGCGTCGCCGCTCTCGGTGGCATCGACCTCGCGGTCCGGCCGGGGGAGTTCGTCACGATTGTCGGGCCCTCCGGATGCGGCAAGTCGACCCTGCTCCGCCTGGTCGCCGGCCTCGAATCTCCGCAGGGCGGCGAGGTGTGGGTCGACCCAGCCCCCCCACCGGGGGTCGGGCGGTCACCCCTGGCGTTCGTTTTCCAGGACGCACACCTCCTCCCGTGGCGATCGGTCCTGGACAACGTCGCCCTGCCGCTCGAGCTGGCCGGCTGGCGCCGTGATCGCCGCCGGGCCGCCGCCACGACGGCCGTGGAGCAGGTCGGACTCGCGGAGTTCTCGTCGCGCTACCCGTCTCAGCTGTCGGGCGGGATGCGCATGCGCGCCTCGATCGCTCGGGCGCTGGTCACCCGACCGCGCCTCCTCCTCCTGGACGAGCCGTTCGCGGCCATCGACGAGCTCACCCGTGAGCGTCTCGACGAGCAGCTCTACGGGCTGTGGCGCGAGCAGGGCATCACCGTGCTACTCGTGACCCACTCCGTCGCCGAGGCCGTCTATCTTTCCGAACGGGTCGTGGTGCTTTCGCCCCGGCCGGCGACGGTGGTCGCCGAGCTGACCGTCGACCTTCCCGCCGAGCGCGATGCGCAGGTGAGGACGAGCGAGCGCTTCGTGGCGGCGCTCCGGACCCTGCGCGGTCACCTCGATCGGGCGGGGGCCTGAGCGATGGTTCACCGTCTCCTCCGCGCCATTGGTCCGCCGGCCCTGGCCTTCGCCGTTCTGAACCTGCTGTGGGAGGCCGCCACCCGACTCCTCCGGGTTCCGCTCTACCTGTTGCCGCCCCCGTCGAAGGTCGTGCTGGCGCTCCTCGATCACGGCGGCCCGTTGCTCCGGGGTGCGGTGATCACGGGAAAGGCTGCGGTCGCCGGCTTCGGCCTCGCCGTCATCCTCGGCGTTGCCCTCGGGATCGTGATCGCCAGCGCACGCTGGGTCGAGCGCTCCCTCTATCCCTTCACGGTCTTCCTCCAGACGGTGCCACTGGTCGCCATCGCACCGCTGCTCGTCGTGTGGCTGGGGTTCGGGATCCGACCGGTCGCGGTCGCGGCCCTCATCGTTTCGATCTTCCCGGTGATCGTGAACACGGTGACGGGGCTACGCTCCGTCGACCCGCCACTGGTCGACCTCTTCCGTCTCTATGGGGCGTCCCGGCTCGCTCGCCTGCTCAAGCTCCGTCTCCCGGCGGCGCTCCCGAGCATCTTCTCAGGCATGAAAGTCGCCGCAGGGCTCGCCGTCATCGGCGCCGTGGTCGGCGAGTTCGTCGCCTCGTACGCGGGCGAGGATGCCGGCCTCGGCATGCTCGCCCTCACCTACTCGCGGGAGTCGCACACCGACCGCCTCTTCGCTGCAGTCGGTCTCGCCTCTCTGCTCGGCCTCGCCCTCTTCGCAGCGGTCAGCCTGGCGAGTCACCTGACGCTGCGCCACTGGCACGCGTCCGAGCAGGAGCCGCACCCGTGACCGACGCGAGCGGTGCCTACGGGACGGAATGCCCGACGCCCCCTGCTATTGTTCCCTCTGAGAGAGGCCCTGCGATGACCCTTCGCCACGCCGTCTGCACCCTCGTCAGCATCGCCATGGCCGGCGCAGTACCGGCCGCTCCCGTGCAGCACGACGACCGTCCCACCGCCACCGTCAGGTTACAGTTGAACTGGGTGCCGGAACCGGAATTTGGGGGCATCTACGCCGCGGAACGGGACGGGATCTTCGCCGCCCACGGCCTGCGCGTCGAGATCCTCAAGGGAGGGCCGGATGTCCCCGCGGTACAGATGGCGGCGGCCGGACGTGTCGAGTTCGCCGTGGCGGCTGCCGACGAGGTCGTCGCGCTACGAGAGAAAGGCGCCGACGTGGTCGCGCTGTTCGCCACCTTCCAGACCTCGCCGCAAGGGATCATGGTCAGGGCGAGCCGCGAGGTCAAGGACATTCCCGCGCTCCTGGCCAACGGCGGGACGTTGATCGCCCAGCCCGGTCTGGCCTACCTCAAGTACCTCCGCAAACACTTCGGCCTCGACCGCGTCCGGATCGTGCCTTACGGCTCCGGGGCCCTGTCGCAGTTCCTCGATCCGACGCGGAGCGACGTCGCGATGCAGTGCTTCGTCACCGCCGAGCCCTTGACCGCCCAGCGCGAGGGCGTCCCGGTCAAGGTGTTCCTCATCGCCGACACCGGCTTCAACCCCTACACCACCGTCATCGTCACCAGCGCCGGCTTCCTTCGCTCCCATCGCGATACCTGTCGCAGATTGGTTGCCGCGTTGCGCGAGGGGTGGCGGAGATATCTCGCCGCACCCGGCCCGACCAACCGGGCGATGGCGCGCCTCAACAGCGCCATGGACCTTGCCACCTTCGACGCCGCCGCCGAGACCGAGAAGCGGCTCATCGAGACCGCCCGGACCTCCGAGCTCGGCGCCATGACCCTGACACGCTGGACGACCCTGGCCCGACAGCTCGCCGAGCTCGGCGTGATCGAGTCGCCGGTCGACCCGGCCGCCTGTTTCGTCAACCTCTGAGCGGGAAGGAAGGATCTGGCCCGCGGAGACGTTCCCGAGACGAAGGCCAGCTCCGGGGCATCCTCCTCATCCCGCCCACCGTGGCGATCCCCCCTGGGCTGGTGGCCAGCGAGGGAGATCATCCATGACCGCGACCACGCCGCCGTCCATCTTCGAGGTCGAGCAGATCGCCCGGCTGCCGAGACATCTCAAGCGGTACATCGTGGAGCAGAACTACCACGAGTACACCCCGACCGACCACGCCGTGTGGCGCTAT
Source organism: Acidobacteriota bacterium (assembly GCA_050257595.1). Lineage (GTDB taxonomy): Bacteria > Acidobacteriota > Thermoanaerobaculia > Thermoanaerobaculales > Thermoanaerobaculaceae > JBLMXF01. The sequence continues at coordinate 51,648 of JBLMXF010000036.1, forward strand.
ATCATGAGACAGGCCCTGGACTTCCACTCCCGACATGCGCACGAGGCGTACGTCGAGGGGCTGCGCCGCACCGGGATCGGGATCGAGCAGATTCCGCGTGTCGAGGAGATGAACGAGATCCTCGGCCGGATCGGGTGGGGAGCTGCGCCCGTGGATGGGTTCATCCCGCCGGCGGCGTTCATGGAGTTCCAGGCGCACCGGGTGCTCGTGATCGCGGCCGACATCCGCCAGCTCCAGCACATCGCCTACACGCCGGCGCCCGACATCATCCACGAGGCCGCCGGGCATGCGCCGATCATCGCCGACCCCGAGTACGCCGAGTACCTGCGCCGGTTCGGCGAGGTGGGCTCGCGGGCGCTCTCGTCCCGCCAGGACTTCGAGCTGTACGAGGCGATCCGCCGCCTGTCGATCCTCAAGGAGGCTCCGGAGACGCCGCCGGAGGCGACAGAGCGGGCCGAGCGAGAGGTCGAGGAGAGGCAGGCCGGCCTGGGTGACCCCTCGGAGATGGCCCGGCTCTCCCGGCTCCACTGGTGGACCGTCGAGTACGGGCTGGTCGGCGACCTCGCTCATCCCAAGCTCTACGGCGCCGGCCTACTCTCGTCCATCGGGGAGGCGGCCCACTGCCTGACGCCGGCGGTGGAGAAGCGGACCTACTCGGTGGCTGCTGCCGATGTCGCTTTCGACATCACGACCATGCAGCCGCAGCTGTTCGTCACACCGGACTTCCGCCATCTCAACGCGGTCCTCGATGAGTTCGCCGCCACCATGGCGTTTCGGCGCGGCGGCCTCGAAGGGCTGGAGAACGCCCTTGGCTCGGGCAGCGTAGCCACGTTCGAGTACTCGTCCGGGCTGCAGGTCTCCGGGGTGATCGGCGACGTCGTTACCGCCGGGGACCGCGCCGTCTACGTCCGCACCTCCGGTCCGACGGCTCTCGCGGTCGGAGGGCACGAGCTGGCGGGGCATGGCAAATCGACCCACGCTGACGGCTTCTCCTCGCCGGTGGGCCGAGCCCGCGGGGCCGAGAGTCCGCTGGAGCATCTCGACGATGCAGGGCTGGCGAGGCTGGGCCTGCGACGCGGGAGCGTGTCCACCCTCGAGTTCCCCGGTGGCATCCGGCTCGAGGGCCGGCTCGAGCGGACGACCAGGGTGGAGGACCGCGTGGTCTTGCTGTCGTTCTCGGGCTGCCTCGTCCGGCAGGGCGAGAGAGTCCTCTTCGACCCCTCCTGGGGCAGCTACGACATGGCGGTCGGCGAGCGGATCGTGTCGGTCTTCCAGGGAGCCGCCGACAAGGATGCCTTCGAGGAAGCCTCGCCGGTGGTCGCCGACCGCACCATCAAGGTCCAGGCGGACGAGCAGGCGCGCCGGCTGGCGGCGTGCCTCGCCGAGATCCGGCAGATTCGAGAGAGCGGTCGGGCGTTCGACCGTCTCGCGGGGATCTTTCGCGAGGGCTGGAGCGATCGAGTGGGTGGGTGGCTTCCTGCCCTCGAGATCCTCGAGATCCTCCTCGCCGAGGGAAGCGACCCTGCCCTGGCGCGGGAGGTCCGGCATGGCCTGGAACAGCGCGCCGCCGCCGACACCGAGGTCGCGACGCTGATCGAGAACGGCCTCAGGCTCGCCGACCGTGAACAGCCGCGTGCGACATGAGCCATCAGAGCGGGCCGGACAGGTCGCCCAGCTCGATGCTCTCGACCAGCACGCCGGGCGGACGATCGAGCGCATAGGTGATCGCCTCTGCCACTTCCTCGGGGGTCAGCATGCGCTCGCGCGGCCATGACCCGGCGATCCCCGACCACAGGGTCGTGTCGGTGGCTGCCGGGTACACGTTGACCACCCTCACCCCCCGTGGTCGCAGCTCCTCGCGCAGGCTCAGCGAGAGCCCCTCGAGGGCGAACTTGGCCGCGCAGTAGGCGCTCCAACCGGGGAAGCCGCGACGGGACGCCACCGACTGCAGGTTGACTATGGTCGCGCCCCGACCCAGCACGGGGAGCAGCGACTGGATCAACAGGAAAGGCGCAGTGGCCATGATCGCGAGGCCGTCCTGCCACTCCGAGAGACCGATCTCCGCGAGCGGCTTGACCACCGCGTAGCCGGCGTTGTTGACGAGGACGTCGAGCCCCGCCTGACCGACGACCTGGGCAAGCTGGTGGATCTCCTCCGGCCTGCGCAAGTCGGCCCGCAGCGGGACGGCCCGGCCCCCGCGCGTGCGCACGGCCCCGCAGGTCTCCTCCAGAGACGCGAGATCCCGGCCATGGACCAGGAGCTCACGTCCTGGAGCTGCCAGCCTCACCGCGATCGCTCGGCCGATCCCGCGGCTCGCTCCCGTAATCAAGTAACGTTTCATCACGCCGGCCCTCCACGCCGGAGGGTGAACCGATTGTTCTCGGTCTCCGCGAGGCGCACCCTGCCCAGCCGGCCCCCCAGGCCGTCATCGAGACGCGGCCACAGCGCCAGCACGATGTTCTCCCCGGTGCTGAGGCGGTCGCGGAAGTCGTCCGTCTCGCGATCGAGGTGGCGGCGATCCCACGGAGCGACCGCCGCCTCGAGGGCGCCCTGAAGCACGGACAGGCCGGCCACGATCCCACTGCGCGAGTCGATGTCGCCGGTCACGGTGGCTTCGACGCGATAGCGGTGGCCGTGGCCGTTCGGGTTCGCACACTTCCCGAAGATCCGCCGGTTCTCAGCGTCGGAGAACCGGGGATTGCGCAGGCAGTGCGCGGCGGAGAACTCGGAGGTCATGCCCAGCGAGGTTCTCGTCGTGTCGTGCTCGGCGAACAATCGCGGGTTCTCGTGAAGTCGGACGCGAGCGAGAGGAAGATCGGCGGCGAGGCGCTCGAAGACGAAGCGCGCGAGGCATTCCGTAGTCATCGGCTGGCCCGCCAACGCCGGAACCTCCACGTTGAGGTTGCGATGATCCAGGAGCTCGTGGAGCGACGCCAGCGCGCCGGCGACCAGGACGTTGGGAACGATCAGGCCGAGTGCCCGGTCCACCGCTCCCGCCAGCGTGATCTGCAGGTGGTAGCCGTGGCCGTGCCCGGCGGGCGATGCGGCGCGCCCGAACAACGCGGCGTTCTCGGCCTCGCTCAGGTGGGGCGAGAAGGTGCGGCGCGCGGCGGAGAACTCCATGGTGAAGACGCTCTCGACGCGACCATCCGCGTACGCGGTCGCGCCGGTGCTCCCGGACTCGGCGAGGTGGCAGGCGACGGGCCGCGCCGGCAGGGCGCCACAGGCTACCCGGGCCTCCGCCAGCAGCTGCACGGCAAGCTCCTCGGGGGTCGGCGGAAGATGGTCGAACGGCGGCACGTCCAGGTTCAGGAAGGCGTGGTCGTAGCGGGTGTCGACGAACGTCGCGAGGCAACGCTTGACGTCGGTGAGGTTGACGAGCATTCCCGTGTCGGGGTCAGGCTCACCGCCGAACACGAAGAACGCCTGGTAGTTCTCGCCGCTACCCCAGGTGCGTTCCCGTCCGGCCCCGTAGACACGCTCGTTCTCCTCCGCGGGCCATTCGGGGCGTGCGAGGCGTCGCGAGGCGGAGAAGGCGATCCGGCGATTTGCGGTCAGGCGCATGACGGCACCCACCAGGCGGGCGCGCGACCCGCCCGGCCCGGGCACACCCCGGCCCAGGTGCGATGTGGGTGGCGTTGGGCTCTGGCGGTCATCGCGCCGCCCAGATCGGGAGCTCCATGAGCCGCCCTCGCCGGCCACGCGTGGCGGAGAAGAGCAGCGCCTCGGCGATCGCCACCGGATCGACCCAGCCCTCGGGATCGCCGGTCGGCATGGCCCGCCGGTTGGCGGGCGTGTCGATGGGCGCCATCGGGTACACGATGGCGACGCGGAGCCCGCGCTCGCGCACCTCCCTCTCCAGCGACCGCAGGTAGAACGCCACCGCGGCCTTGGCCGCCGCGTAGAGCGCCATGCCGGCAGCTCCCCCACCCTCCCAGACGACGTTCGACGAGACCCCGGCAATGAAGCCGTCCCCTCGCGCGACGAGCTCCGGAAGCGCAGCCTTGACCGCATTGTGGAGCGTCTGCACGTTGTCCTCGAACAGCCTCTGGTAGCGGTCCGGGCCGGCATCCGCGATCTTGCCCATCGCGAAGGCCCCGGCGGTATGGATCAGACCATCGATCCGGCCCAGAGCACTCACCGTCTCGCCGATGGCCCGCTCGGCCTGCGCGGACGACGTCAGGTCGGCGGTGAGTGCGAGACCGCCGAACGACGCGGCGCGCTCCGCCAGGCCATGGCCGTGGCGTCCGATCAAGGCGAGGCGGGCACCGGCGGCGTGGAACACCTCCGCCACCGCACCCGCGAGGCTGCCTCCGCCACCTGTGATCACGAACACGCCCTGCGACTGGATCTGCATCCGCCACCTCGCCGCCTCTCGATGCCACGCTGCGCCCTCGCGGTCCCCGGGGAGAGGGTACCGAGTTCCCGCGCGCACTCCAAGTGGTCGGGCGCTCCCGAGATTCCCGAACGGCTCCGCCGGCGCGCGGCCTCACTTGCCCGCCGGCGCGCCGTCGCGGCGCGCGATCCACGCCGCGACCCCGGCGCACTGCGCCGGTCCCTGGCACTGCTGGCGCAACCTCTCGAGCGCGCCCGTGCGACCCTCGCCCGCGTAGACGTCGTGGATGACGGCCATCTCAAGCCGGCTCCGCCAGGTCGAGGGCGGCGATACGAGCAGGCTAGCGGCGATCAGCGCGGCCGACAGGGCGGCGGCCACGGCGCGTTCACCGACGCCGGAGCTTCGAGTGACGAGCGCGACTGGGACCGCCAGGGCGGTCACCGCCAGGATGCACATCGCGGGAAGGACGATCCCAGCCGGCAACCAGCTCGGGGTGTGGATCCCTTCCCGCAGGAGCGGGATCGCCAGGGTCACCGCCGGCGTCGGGAAGTCCTCCGGAGGGAATGGGAAGCTGGCCAGCACCGGCCACACCATCCACCAACCCCAGACCACCGCGAGGACAGCCATGGTTCTCCCGGCGGGCCTTGCCAGCACTCGTTCGACCCCTGCCGCCACCGCGACGAAGAGGAGGGGCAGCACGGGGAGCAGGTAGCGCGGGCCGGGGAACCACCCGCCGTGCCAGTTCGGATAGCCGGCCAGAACGACCCACAGGATGAGAGAGGCGACCGTTCCGATGCGGACGGCCGCCGTGCGATTGCTGCCGGAGCGGGTCTGGCCCCATGCAAGCGGAGCCGCGAGCAGCAGCGGACTCCACACGAGGAGTCCGCGGGCGGGCGACGTGAGCTGGCCGACCAGCCCCGTCGGGGTCGGCCAAGAAACGCCGAAGAGGCCGTGCCCGGCGACCGCCGCGAATGCGCCGCTCGCCTCGTGGCCCGTCGAGAGCGAGAAGGCGGAGCCGAAGCAGGCCACATCGTACAGGGCAAGCGCGAGGAGCGGGACCGCGCCCCCGATGACGAGAGCGACTACTCGGCGCGCCCGCAACCTGGGCAGGACCGCGAGAGCCACGACGGCGCCCGGCAGGACGACCGGGTACTCGCTGATCGCGGCCCAGCCGAGCAGGAGACCTGCAGCGGCGGCCGACGGCACTGTCACGGCGCGATGCTCCACCAGGATCAGCCAGGCTCCGAGCAGGAGGCAGGCGGTCAGCGCGTGTGAGAACGCCAGCACGGAGGCGGCGAGCGCCGGACTGGCCAGCGCATAGGCCGCGACGGCCAGCTCGCCGGAGCCTTCATCACGAGGCCGCGCGATCGATGCCAGCAGCACGACGGTGACCAAGAACGGGACGCTACTCGCGAGCAGCCGACCCAGGACGAGTGCCAGCGTCAGCTCTCGACCGGCGTCGCCGGCGGCGAGCGCATGGGCCAGGGCAGCCCCCGGGACGAGCAGGGGCAGCAGCCCGGGCGCCTTGTTCGGATAAAGGTGGCCCCCAGCGGACGCGAGATCCTCCATGCCGCCGAACCGCCTCACCTCGTCGTCGACGGAAAGCGCGCCACGGTCGACGAGGGCGAGCGCCTGGTAGACGTGCGAGCGCTCGTTCGGGCTCGGGAAACGTAGCCAGGCGTTGACCACCACGAGCTGGAGTATGACGGCGATGCCGAGCGTCGGGAGGAGCCAGGCCTTCCGTCCACGATCCCGGTCAGGTTTGCCACCCACGCCGGTAGTGTATGGTATCCGCCGTGCTTCCCCCGGTGGCCGAGCGCTACGTCCTCAAGGACTTCCCCCACTCCTCCCACCGCACACTCGTGAGCTGGGTTGGGCAGGACCCCGCTCGGATCCTCGACGTCGGCGCGGCCCGTGGGTTCCTCGGGGAGCTGCTCGGACAGGTGGGCCACACCGTCGTCGGCATCGAGCGCGATCCCGAGGCGGCCCGGCTGGCCGCGCCGCACTATGCGGCGCTCCACGTTGCCGACGCCCAGCACCTCGGGGATATCCCCGAGGCACCTTTCGACGTCATCGTCGCCGGGGACGTCCTCGAACATCTGGCGGAACCTCTCGCGGCGCTCCGCGATCTGGTCGGAATGCTCGCCCCTGGTGGACGGGTCATCGTGACCGTGCCCAATGTCGCGTTCCTCGCGATCCGGGTCGGCCTCGCCTGTGGCCGGTTCGACTACCGTCCCCGCGGCATCCTCGACGGCACCCACCTGCGGTTTTTCACCTGGCGGAGCCTGCACAGACTCTGTGTGGACGCCGGGCTACGGGTCGTCCGGATGTCCGGTATCCCTCCCCCACTCCCGCTGGTTCACCCTCGGTTCGCACGCTGGCCGCTCCGTGCCCTGCTCGAGGCCGCCGCCATCGCGGCACGTCTGTGGCCGACCCTGTTCGCCTACCAGCTCGCCGCGGAGGCGGTCCGGTGACCACGCCCCCCCCTCTCCCGATCACCTTCGTCCTTCCGGGCGAACCGGACCTCGAGGCGCTGGCGGCGCGCTCGCCGGACGCCGACCCGCGGGCCTTCCGACTCGGGGAGCATGCGTGGGTGCTCCAGACCTACTCCCGACTCGCCCGCGCCGGACACACCGTCAGCCTCAGCGCCACCCTTCCCGCGTCGGGCGTGGCGCTCTTCCACACCAAGCACAGGCGGGCCATCGCGCGCCTCGCCCCCGCATTCGGTGGCCCGCTCCTGATCAGCATCCGAGCCGACGGGAGCGAGAGCGGGATCGCGGATTTCGAGATCCTGCAGAACGGCCGGTTCGCCGACGGGCGCCGACGCTTCCCGGTCCCCTTCTGGCGCCAGCCGGGGCTCGTCCCGCGTGACGGCTCGCGTGAAGCCCGGATCGAGAGGTGCGCCTTCAAGGGGGTGAGCCGCAACCTCCACCCCCGTTTCCGCAGCCAGGCCTGGCGCGACATCCTCGCCTCGCGCGGGATCGCCTGGGAGATCGATGCTGCCGATCTCGGCCCGGGCGGCGCGGGTGACGCCGATCCCGCCTGGTGCGACTACTCGGCAGTCGATCTCGTCCTGGCCGTGCGGCCCGCCAGCCGGCGCCTGCACAGCAATAAGCCAGCCAGCAAGCTGGTCAATGCCTGGACGGCCGGAGTGCCCGCTTTGCTCGGTCCGGAGTTCGCGTACCGGGAGCTCCGGCGCTCCTCCCTCGACTACCTCGAGGTCGACTCGATCGACCACGCTCGCGAGGCGGTCGATCTTCTGCGGTCTGACACCGGGTTGTACCGGGCGATGGTCGAGAACGGCCGCCACCGAGCCGCCGCCTTCTCCGACGAGGCGGTGCTCGACCGCTGGGTCAAGCTGCTCTACGAGGTGATCCCCGCGCGCGTCGCCGCCCATGAAGGCGCCGCGTTGCGGAAACTGCCGCTGGGGATCCGGTCAGGCGTCCGTCGGCTGCACCGCTGGCTCACGCTCCGGCCTTCGCGCTGAAAGCTGATTCAGTCGGCCGGCGACGGGTCGACGTCCACCACCTTGCCGTCCCTGATCTGGTGCATGCGCAAGCGATGCTTGATATTGCCCACGTCGTCGAACTCGAACTTGCCGGTCACGCCCCGGACGTCGGCGAGGCCGAGAATCCTTTGCACCAGGTCGCTCACGTCCGCCGGGGGCGTGCCCTTGTAGACGTCGAGCACGATGGTCCCGGCATCGTAGCCGCACGCGGCATAGATGTCCGGCGCCAGGTTGTTGTTGGCCTCCTTGTAGTGCGCAACGAAGCTCTTCAGGGGTTCCTGTTGCGAGGCCAGGTCGAGCTTCATCATCGGGAAATACAGGCCCTCGACCAGCTTGCCGCCCCGCCAGACGAGGTCGACCGTACCGATCGCGGAGGTCGTGCAGACGATCCCGGCGAACTTGTCGTTCCTGATCTCCACGACCGCCGAGAGAATGGCCTCGCCGTAGCCACAGACGTAGAGGGCATCGGGCTTCTCCTTGGCGAGCGCGTCGGCGAACGTCTTCTCCCACCCCTCGCTCCCGATCCTGATGGTCCCGACCAACTTCCCTCCCCGCTTCTCGAACTCCTCCGTGAAGATCGGGAGCAGGCCCTTGGTGTAGGTGTTGTCTTCCTTGAGGACGATCAGCGTCTTGACCTTCTTGTCGACGGCGAGGAAGTCGGCCGCCTTGACGCCCTCCACGTCGTCCGACGGGTAGACGCGGAAGAACAGGTTGCTGGACGCCGCGAGGTCCGGTTCCGAGGCCGAGGGAGAGAGCACGACGGCGTGGTACCTCTCCGCCAGCGGGATCATCTCGCGCGCCTCCGGCGAGGTCACCCCCCCGATCACGATCTTGGCGCCCTGCTTGAACATCGCTTCCGCCTCTGCCGCCGCGCGTGCCGGCTCGGACCCGGTATCCCGGTAGATGACCTCGAGCCCCTGGGGCTCCTGGTGCTTCGCCAGTGCATCGTCGAAGGCCAGCTTGACGCCCGACTTGATCGAGGTCCCATAGGCCGAGGCGTCGCCTGTGATGGGCAGCACCACGCCCACGACAACCTTCCCGCCTCCACACCCTGCCGTCACTACCAGCGCGACCGTCACCAGCGTCGAGAGTGCGACCTTCATGGGAACCTCCTGCGCGGGCCTGCCGACACCGCGCCTTGTTCTACCACATCACAAGCAACGGCGCAAAGATGCCTCCTCCGACCTCGAAGGCGGGCAACCCGATCTTACACCTGGCACCATCCGCGCCCCGGTCAAGCGCGTCGATACGCGCGCAGCTGCTCGGCCATCGTCTTCAGTCGGCCGGCACACAGGCCGAGGACAGACCTGCCCGAGTACTCGCCCTCCGGGCCACGCTCGCCCGCGGGAACACCGGTGAGCAGCTCGATCCCCTCCTCGATCCGGTCGACGGCGAAGATGTGGAACTTCCCCTCCGCGACCCGTGCCACGACCTCCGGATCGAGCTGCAGGTCCGCGACGTTGCTGCCCGGGATCAAGACGCCCTGCGTCCCCGACAGTCCCCGCTGGCGGCACAGCTCGAAGAACCCCTCGATCTTCTCGTTGACGCCGCCGATCGCCTGGACATTGCCGTTCTGGTCGACCGACCCCGTCACCGCGAGCTCCTGACGGATCGGGACGCCGGAGAGCGCGGAGAGGATCGCGTACACCTCGGTCGACGAGGCGCTGTCGCCGTCGACGCCGCCGTACGACTGTTCGAACGCGATCGACGCGCTCATCGAGAGCGGCATCTCCCGCGCGAACATCCCGCGCAGGAACCCCGCCAGGATCAGGACCCCCTTGTCGTGCGTCCGACCGGAGAGATGAGCCTCGCGCTCGATGTTGATGACGCCTTCGCGGCCAAGCGCCACGCGCGCCGTCACCCGACCGGGGAGCCCGAAGGCGTGGTAGCCGAGATCGTAGACGGCAAGCCCGTTGACCTGGCCGACCACGGCGCCTTCCGTGTCGACCACCAGGACGCGGTCGAGCATGAACGACGTGAGCTTCTCCTCGGGCAGGGAGTGGCGGTCTCGCCGCGCCCTCACCGCGCCGCGAATCTCCGCGGCGCCGACCCGGTCCCGTCCTTCCGAGCGTGCCACGAACGACGCTTCGCGGAGGATGTCGGCGACATCGGAGAACCTCGCCGAGATCCGGTGCCGGTTCCTCGCCAGTCGGACCGCCTCCTCGATCAGAGCCGCCATTCCGCTGCGGTCGAGATGAGGGAGCTCCTCGTCACGGATGATCTTGACCATCAGGGAGAGGAATGCATCGACCTGGTCGCGCCCGTTCGGCATCTCGCTGTCGAAGTCCGCGAGGACCTTGAAGATCTTGCGGAACTCCTCATCGAGCTCGTGAAGGAGGTCGTAGAGCGCGCGATCGCCGAGCATGATCACCTTGACGTCCAGGTCGATCGGCTCCGGTTGGAGCGTCTGGCCGGTCAGGGCGAAGAGCGCCTCGCGCGGGCGGATCACGACGCGGCGATAGCGCAGCGCCCGCTTGAGGGCCGGCCACACGCCCGCCTCCGAGACCGCGTCGAACGCATTCAGGGCCAGAAAGCCACCGTTGGCGCGGAGCAGAGAGCCGGCACGGATGCGCGTGTGGTCCGAGGTCGACTGGAGGTTGGGCCCGACCCGACCCTCGACGGTACCGAACAGGTTGGTCAGCGACGGTTCTGTCTCGATGATCACCGGGCGCGCCTTGGTGCCGCCGTTGTCGACCACCACGTTGACCCGGTAGCGGAGCAGTCCGTCCCCTTCTTCTCCCGCCCCCTGCTCGGCGAACTGCTCGATGTTCTCCAGGACGTCGGCCGCGACCTGCTGCAGGAAGGTGATGGCACGTTTGTCCCCGACTACTCTCGCGATCTCTCGGACGGCGCGCTCGAGGAGAGGCTCCAACGTCGCCTTGCGGAGCTGTCCGGCCCTTGCGATCATCTGCTCGCGCAACCCCATCATCTCGTGGAAGACCCTCTGCAGCTCCTCGGAGAGCTTGGCGTGCCGGGCCTCGAGCTCGGTGAGCCGGTCGCGGTCGAACTTACCGTCGGCCGCCAGGCTCTGCACCTTCTCCATGGTGACCGGGCGTTCGTCCACGACTGGCAGGATTTCAGGCCGGGTCACCGATCCGACCTGGACCTGGACGAGGGTGAAACCCGCGTCGCGCACCCGCCCCTCGAACCCCTGGAGGAGCTCCTGCTGCTTGGTCTTGAGGTCTTCCAGAGCGAGCTCCAGGCGCTGCTGGAAGTCCTGGGCCTCGAACAGGCCAGACAGGTTCTGCCGGATCTCCCGCATCAGGTGATCGATGCGGTCGCGCAGGACCGCCCCCTTCCCGGCCTGGAGCCGGAGCAGACGGGGGCGCTCGGGGTGGGCGAAGTTGTACACGTAGAGCAGGTCGTCCGGGGGCGCTCCCGCGTCGGCAAGCGGCCGGAGATGGAGCTCGATGGCGGTCATCCGGCCGGTGCCGGTGAGTCCGGTGGCGAAAACGTTGTAGCCCAGCGAGCGCATCGCCAACCCGAACTCGAGCGCCCGTACGGCCCGGTCCTGGCCGATGATCCCCTTCGACGGTTCGAGGCGGTCGGTGGATTCGGCCGTCAACCACTCTGCCGGGCAGTTCCAGCGCAGCTCCTCGGGTCGAATCTCCCTGATCACCTCGCGCCTCCCACTCACTCGCCACAATCCCACGACAGATGGCGATAGAGTACGCCCGATCAGCCGACCATGAGCTCCTCGGGCACGAACTGCGGTTCGGGCCGCGGCTTACGCCCGGCCAGGGCGAGACCGAACGTGAGCGGCCCCACCCGGCCGACGAACATCAGCGCGGTGAGAACCAGATGAGAACTTGCGCGCAACGACGGCGTGATCCCGGTGGACAGACCCACGGTCCCGAATGCCGACAGGACATCGAACGCCTGGGCAAGAAAGGGAGCGCGAGCCCCGGCTCCGCCGCTCGCCCCGTGCTCACAGGCAGCCACCGCGATCATCCCTCCGACCACCACGAGCAGCGCCATCAACGTGACCACGACCGCCGACGCGGCCGTGCCGTCGCCGACACGCCGGCCGAAACTGGCCACCTGTCGGCGTGACCTCACCCGCGCGATCACGATCGCGGCCAGCACTCCGATGGTCGTGGTCTTGATACCGCCACCGGTCGATCCCGGCGATGCGCCGATGAACATCAGGACCATGGTGAACGCAAGAGTCGCCGGGTTGGCGGCCCCGAAGTCGATGGTCGAGAAGCCCGCCGTCCGCGGCGTGATCGACTGGAACCAGACCGCCAGCGCCCGCTCACCGACGGGAAGCCCCTTGAGGGTTGTCTCCCATTCGAGCAGGGCGAAGGCGATCCACCCGACCACCAAGAGCCACGCGGTGACCGCGAACACCGTACGGCTGTGCAGCGAGAGCGGCCGGCGCACACCCTTCCGCCGGCGCTCGGCGAGTTCCGTGAGGGGAAGGAAGCCGAGGCCGCCGGCGACGATCAGCAGCCCGACAGGGATCACGACCAGCGGATTGCCACGCCACGGGGTCAGGGACGCGGAGTCGAGGCCAAAGCCCGCGTTGCAGAACGCGCTCACCGCGTGGAACACTCCCCACGGAACCGCCAGCCAACCCTTCTCAGCCCACCAGCCCGCGGCAAGGAGGAGCGCCCCGGTTCCTTCGATCAGGCCCGTCCCCGCCATGACCACGCGCAGGAGAGGCCAGAAGTCCTCCCACGGTCCCTGCGCCAGCGACGTCATGATCAGATCGCGTCCGAACATCGAGAGCCGGCGCCCGATCAGGAGTGAGAAGAACAGGCCGAACGTCATGATTCCAAGGCCGCCGACCTGGATCAGGAGCAGGATCACGATCTGCCCGGCGACCGTGTGGTCGTCCGGGGGCCGGATCGTCAGACCGGTGACGCAGGTCGCGCTGGTGGCGGTGAACAGTGCCTCCACCCAGGCGAGCTGGCGGCCCGGCTGCGAGGCCCAGGGCTGGCGGAGCGCCAGTGTCCCCGCCGCGATGACCAGCGCGAAGGAGACGACCAAGGCCTTGGCCGGATCGAGCCGCCTCACGGTCACTCACCGCCTCGGTGCCTCACGAGCAACGGGAGGATCATGATCGCGGTGGCACATGAGAAGAGCACACCGAGGCCGGTCATCCATCCGATGCTCTGCAAACCCGGGTAGTGGGTCGCCACCAGCGAGCCGAAGCCGACGATGGTGGTGAGCATGGCGAGCATGACGGCGCGGGCGGTCTCTGCGAGCTGATCCAGGTCGGCCCCCTCCTCGGAGCGTTGCAGGATGTAGATACCGTAGTCCGAGCCGACCCCGATGATCATGGTGATGACGAAGACGTTGAGCAGGTTGAGGTGGAGGCCCAGGACGGCCATCAGACCGAGCGTCCAGATCACACCGAGCGCCACCGGGACCAGGCAGAGGAGGCCGATCAGCCTGCCGCGCATCTGGACGAGCAGGACAGCCACCACCAGCACGAGGCCCAGCACGCCCGCACGCCCAGCGTCGCGCCACACGATGGCGCGCAGTCGTTGGGAGACGAGATTGACCCCGGTGAGACTCGCGCCTGGCACGGTGCCCACGAGCTCGATCAGCTCAGGCGGAGCTTCCCTCCGCCACGCGTTGCCCCGGGGGAAGACGGTGATCACGGTGCTCACCCCGGTCGGCCCGACGTGGAGCGAGCGCCGGATGACCTCTTCGACCGGCGTACCCTTCCAGACGTCGAGGGTGACCGGGCCGGTCGGCCGCAACGTCTCGCTCAGGGAGGCCAGGCCGCCGGCCATCGCCTCCGGGACCAGCCCCTCGCGACGGAGCGCCGCGTCGAACAGCCGAGTCACACTTGCCGGATCGGTCAGGTCACGATGGTCCCGGATCCAGGTCAACGCGCGCTCCTGCGCCTCTGGCGGTGGGAGCAGCTTGGCCAGCGATTGATAGGACGAGACGACGCGGGCCGTCTCGAGCCGGTCAAGACCGCCATCGAGCACGCGTAGCTTGTCGAGGGCGTCGTCGACCGAGGCGGCCTCGACGCGGATCATCATCGAGTTGAACGACAGCCCAAAAGCCGCCGTGACCCGCTCCTGAATCTCGACGCCGCGGTTCGAAGGGGAGCGCAGGTTGCGGACGTCATCGTCGAACTGGAGCTTCGGCAGAACCGCGAGGGCGGCGACCGAGAGCAGTCCCGCCGCGATCGCCACCTTCGAGCGGTTCCGTGCGGCCCAGCGGAGCATCGGGGCAGGGTTCACCAATCGGCTGCGGGTGGGCCTCTGCCGCCCGCGGTCGAACACCGTGACCAGGGCGGGAAGGAGCAGGAACGCACACAGCGCCATCAGGACGATCCCGGTACCGGTGAGGAAGCCGAACTCGCGCAGACCCACGAACCGCGTCACCAGGAAGCCGTAGAAGGTACCGACCGTGGTGATCATGCCCAGCAGAACCGCCGGCCCGGCACTGACCGACATGTTCTCGAGCGCCGGGCCGATGTCGAGGCCGTGGCCCCGCTCTTCCAGGTAGCGCCCGTACATCACGATGGTGAAGTCGATTCCCAGCCCGACGAGGAGAGCGGCGAAACCGGCGGTCGCGGAGCTCAGTTTGCCGACGGTCAGCGACGCGAAGCCGAAGGTGAGCGCGAGGCCGGCAGCGAGCGGGAGGAAGGCGTAGTGCACAGTCGCAAAGCGGCGATAGGCGAGGAAGAAGAGGATCATCACGCCGACCACCGACCCCAACGAGTTGACGATGATGTCACGACGGATCAGGGTGGCATCCTCGAGGGCGATCCGGTGACCGCCGCCGAGGAGCACGTCTGGCACATCGGCGAGATCGAGGTCCATCTCCTGCGCGACGCTCGCCCTCGCCCGGCTCACGCGCTCGCGAAGATCGGCGAAGAGCTTCTGATCGAAGTCGATGTCCTGGGCGGGACCGACGGGCTTGGCCAGCAGGAGGACGAACGAGTGATCCGCAGAGAGCAGGTAGCCGCTCGCGTAGTCGACCTTGAGGGTCGTCGGCGTCGACGACACCCGGCCGAGGAGAAGCGGCAGCAGGCCGAGCGGATCGCGGATGGCGAACTCCTTGGCCAGCATGCCGTGGGGCGCGTCGAGCGCGGCCCGGATGTCGGCGGCACGGGCGTCGAGGCCTTCCGGCGTCAGCCGCTGGCCGAGCGCCCGCAAGCCGGGTGCGTCGAGGAAGAGCACGGCGTGGCGGAGCACCGCTTCCGCCAGCCGGACCGGGTCCTCGAGGTGGGCCTGGACGTGCGAGACATCGGGGCTCTGCGAGAGCTCGTCGGAGAGCGCATCGACGAGGGACAGAGCGGCGTCGAGATGCTCCTCGTCCTTGATCGGGACCGCGACGAGGACGGTCTCGAGCGACCCGAACTCGTCGAGGATCCGGCGGAAGTTCTGGACCACCGGGTCGTGGCGGGGCATCAGGTTGAGGACGTCGGTATCGAACGCGAGTCGAGAGCCGAGCCAGCCCCCGAGCGCGACGGCCGCTCCCACTACGACCAGGACGGCCACCGGAGCTCGGTGGCCGAGCATGACGAGGGCACGGGGCAAAGCCCGGAGCACTCGCCCTTTCAACGGTCCGCTCCCGCCACCTGCGGCCAGAACGACCAGAAGTAGTTCACCAGCGACACCACCGCCATGACCACCGCGGCCCACAGTGCGATCCTGCCGAGAACCACCCACCGCCCGAGCTGGTAGCTGATGATGAGCAGAGAGATCGCGACGATCTGCGAAAGCGTCTTGAACTTGCCCCATCGGTTGGCGGTGATCACGACGCCTCGCTCCTGGGCGACATGGCGGAGGCCGGAAACCGCGAACTCCCGGCCGACGATGAGCACGACCATCCACGCCGGCGCCAGGCCGAGCTCGACCAGCGAGATGAAGGCGGCCGAGATGAGGAGCTTGTCGGCGATCGGATCGAGCAGGGCGCCGACCACGGTCACCGCGTGCGTGCGCCGGGCGATCGCGCCATCGACGGCATCGGTGAGTGCGGCCACCAGGAAGATCCCCAGCCCCCAGAACTCACTGCCGTCGAAGCGCGTCAACAGCACCACGACCAGCAACGGGACCATCAGGATGCGGGCGAGGGTGAGCGAATTGGGAAGGTTCCACATGCGCTTCGATCCAGGTGGATTGTAGCCGACCCGTGTCCGGACCTGCTGCGGGAGGCGCGTGGCAATGGCACAATGCGCGAGTGCGACCCGCAAGCGCCTGCGTTCCGCTCGTCCTGCTCCTTGCCGGTGCGGCCCCGCCGGCGCCCAACCTGACTGCCGTGCCCGACGCCGGGCCTTACTTCGCCCTCACCTTCGACGCCCACGCCGAGATGCACGGAGCCCGCGAGCTTCTCGCCCTCCTGCGCGAGCGCCATATCCGCGCCACCATCTTCGTCACCGGTCGGTTCGCCGAGCGCCACCCGGAGCTCCTCCGCGAGGCGATGCGCGACGGCCACGAGATCGGCAACCACACCTACAGCCACCCTCACCTCACCACCTGGGCCCACAATCACCGTCACGACACCCTTCAGGGCGTCACGCGCGCCATGCTCCAGGGCGAGCTCGAGCGCACGGAGCGAGCCGTCATCGCCGCCGCCGGGAAGCCGCCGGCGCGCCTGTGGCGCGCCCCGTACGGTGAGCACAACGCCGAGATACGCGGCTGGGCCGCCGAGCTCGGCTACCGTCACGTCGACTGGACGAGGGCCAACGGCGACGCGCTCGATGCCCTGGATTGGGTCGAGGATCCCCGCCAGCGTCGATATCTGGGGCCCGAGGCGATGGCCCGCCGCCTGCTCTCGTTCGAGAGGCGGACCGGCGTGCCCCTCGCCGGTAGCATCGTCCTCATGCACCTCGGTAGCAGCCGCCCCGAGCCACCCCTGCTCGAGGCACTCCCGATCTTCCTCGATGAGACCGACCACCGCGGCCTCCACCCGGTCACGGTGGACGGGCTGCTCCGGCGGTCCCGCGCCACTCCCCCGGCCTCCGCGGCGGCATCCCGCTAGTCGCCCGGGGATCCCGCCGGCTGGCCACCTGGTCTCAGGGCCGACCTACCAGGACGAGACCGGCGAGGCACAGCAGCAGACCGAGGGTTCGCCGCATCGACCATCCCTCGTGGAAGATGAGCATGCCGATGGGCACGAGCAGGACGATCGTCACCACGCTCGAGGTCAGCGATGCGAGATTGATCGGCCAGCCGCTCCGGTAGGCGAGCAGAAAACCAAGCTCGATGCCGACGATGGAGACGCCCAGCAAGACGCTGCTCGCGTTGAGCGCCCGGAGCGCCTCGGCCAGCGGCACATGCGGCCCCACGAACGGGAAGAGGCCGACCGAGAGGACCAGCGCGACCACGTACGACACCGTCAACGAGGCCAGCGGGGATGCCGCGGCCGGGATCGTCTTCTGCGACCAGTGGTAGAGCAGGCTCGACACCACCACCAGGCCCATTGATGACCACAGGAGGGACACGCTCTTGATCGCCATGGGCACTCTCCATGCGAGGCTGTCCGTCCATTGTCCCTCACATTGCCGGCTCGCGCCCGCTGACGGCGCCATGCGGCGGGCCGGATCCCGACTGCAGCACGCACCTCCGGAACGCAGGCCCGGGCGCCGAACCCCCTGGCCTCCTGCGCTCCGGGATCACCGGGACAGGGCGACACGAGCCGGCGGGTGAGGAGGCTCTCCCGCGTCCCGGTGCCGCGCGGCCCCCACGCGCGTGCCGCGAGCTGGCCCTACTCGAGCGGAATACGGCTGCTGTTGTTCGCCAACCACGTGTCGAACGTCTGCAGCGAGGGGTTGAGCGAGCGGGAGAACTCAGGATCGCGGGCCCCGCAGAAGTAGCTCTCGAAGTCGTGCTTGAACTGGAACATGTTGCCCAGGTCCTCGGCGCCGGGAAAGCCCAAGCCACGATAGACGTCGAACGGGACGCTGGCGTGGCGGACCTCTCGCCCGAGCGCCCGTGTCAACGCCGCGGCCATCTCCGCGCCGGTCAGGTGCTCGCCGGCGATCCCCACTGTCTTCCCGATCAGTGCATCTCCCCGCTTGAAGATGCCGTAAGCACAGCGGCCAATATCCTCGGCGGCAATGCCCGGCAGCTTCCTGTCGGCCATGGGGAGCGTGAGCGTCATCGTCCCGTCCGTCCCCTTCTTGGGACCCATCCCGAAGTGGATGAGGTTGTCCCAGTAGAACGAGGTGAGCAGGAACGTGGTGGGAACGCCAAGCTCGGTGAAGATCGCGTCAGCCTCGCCCTTGGCGTCGAAGTGGGGCACCTTGTAGTTGCCCATCAGCGTGGGCATACGACCGTCCGACGGCGACACCCACTTCCGGGTGTCCTCCAGCGTCGACCAGATCACGTGCTTGACCCGCGCATCCCTTGCCGCCGTGGCCATCGCGCGCGCCTGGGCGAGCTCCCTCTCCGGCGAGAAGTGAGCCCAGAAGAAGGTCACACAGTAGGCGCCGTAGGCGCCGGCGAAGGCTCGCCGCAGGCTTTCCGGGTCATCGACATCGGCCGCGACGACCTCGGCCCCCATGCTGGCCAGCGCACGGGCGCTCGCCGAAGCCGTGTCCCTCGTCAGGGCCCGCGCGACGAAGCCCCCACCGGGGTGGCTCGCAATCGCCCGCACCAGCCCACCACCCTGCGCTCCCGTGGCCCCGACGACGGCGACGATCTTCCGCTCGCTCATCGCATCCTCCAGACGTGCAGCATTCAGGCCAGCGAACACGAGCAGGCGCACCACAATTCCATGTTCGCTGCCGGACCTGGATGAGCCGCCAAACCGGGCGTCAGTCTGCCTCGCCGATCCGCCAGAACTCCCGGCCGTCCACCCGCTCGCGGGCCGCGACCCCGCATCGCTCGAACTCGAGCAGGTGGCCGAGCACTTCCGAGTAGGCCAGGAAAGTACCAACCAGGGCCACTCGCGGGAAGAGTCGGTCGACCAGCGCCATGGCGGTCGCCGGACCGTCCTCGAGCAGCGCGCTCACCTCCCCTGCGCGGTCGTCCTGGTGCCTTTCGATCGCCGCGA
Source organism: Acidobacteriota bacterium (assembly GCA_050257595.1). Classification (GTDB taxonomy): domain Bacteria; phylum Acidobacteriota; class Thermoanaerobaculia; order Thermoanaerobaculales; family Thermoanaerobaculaceae; genus JBLMXF01. The sequence continues at coordinate 70,460 of JBLMXF010000036.1, forward strand.
TCTGGCCCGCGACATCGGGAAGGCAGCGACCATGCGCCGGGAGCAGCAGGCGAGGCTGCATTGCCGCGAGACGGCGCAGCGACGCCCGATACGCTGCGATCGAGAGAAACAGCCGGTCGCGGTCGCGCGGGTCGATGTCGACGATGGCGTTAGGGGTGATGTGGTCGAGCACCGTGTCCCCACTGAAGAGCACGCCCTCGCCGACGAGCTCGAACGCAACGTGGCCCGGCGAATGGCCGGGCGTGTGATGGACCCGCAGGGTCCGACCCGAGCAGGCCACCTCCTGCCCGTCGGCCAGCGGCTCGAACCCAGGCAGAGGGCGAGCCGTGCGGTCGAGCAGGCGGAGGGCAAGCACGACCGCGACCCTACGGGTGAGGCCGAGCCCGGCACGTCTGAGGTGCCGCCATCGCCTCGGGTAGTCGCGCGTCAAGCCGAGGTTGTAGCGGTCGTCGGGATGGGCCAGGACCTTGGCCCCGAGTGCCGCGAGGCGAGCTGCCTGACCGAAGTGATCGTGATGGCCGTGGGTGACCAGGACCCGTCCGATGTCTTCGGGCCGAAGCCCGACCTCGCTCAGCTTCGCGCACAGCCGGTGCCAGGCGGGCGCGGTCGCCGGTCCGGTGTCGATCAACGTCGGCGGATCCCCGTCGACGAGGAACACGGTGACCGGTCCGATCGGGTACGGGGTCGGCAGCGAGATCGACACGACGCCGTCGGGAAGCCCGTTCCCGCGGCACGGTCGACGAACGCGGCGCCTGGTCATGACCGGCCGCGGGAGCGTGCGGAGGTCGCGGCCGCGTCGAACCGCCCTGCGCCTCGGCTCGGCAGAGGATCGGCGCGGTCAGCACCGTGGCGCACGCAGGCAGCCCCTACCAGTGCTCAGGCTTCCGTCGGGGTTGTCTCGGCGTACATCTCTTCGATCAGCCCGCGATATCTCTTCTCGACCACGCGACGCTTGACCTTGAGCGTGGGCGTGAGCTCGCCACCGTCCATCGTGAACGGCTCGGCGAGCAAGCGGAACTTCTTGATCGTCTCGAAACGGGCGAGGTTGGTGTTGGCCTCGTCGATGACCGCCTGATACGCCGCCACCACCTGCCGATCGGCCAGCAGCTCCGCTCGGGACTTCGCCGCGAGCCCCTTCGCGCGGGCCCACTTGTCGAGCTCCTCGAAGTTGGGGACGAGCAGCGCCGCGATGTACGGCTTCTGATCCCCGAACAGCACCGCGTATTCGATCAGGGTCGACGACTTGAGCCCGTTCTCGATGGGCTGCGGCGCCACGTTCTTGCCGCCCGCCGTGACCAAGAGATCTTTCTTCCGATCAGTGATCCGGAGGTAGCCGTCTGGAGTGACTTCACCGATGTCCCCGGTCGCGAACCACCCATCGTGGTCGATCGCTGCCGCCGTCGCTTCCGGCTTGTTCCAGTATCCCGTCATCACGTGCCGGCCGCGGGTGAGGATCTCGCCGTCGCGTGCGATCTTGACCTCGACGCCCGGAATGAGCGGCCCGACGGTCCCCAGGCGGTGGCGCTCGACGGTGTTCACGCTGATCACCGGTGAAGTTTCGGTCAGGCCGTAACCCTCGAGTACGAGCACGCCGACCCCATGGAAGAACTCGCCGACGAACACCGGCAAGGGGGCCCCACCCGAGATGGAGAACCGGATCCGGCCGCCGAAGCCGGCCCGGATTTTCGAGTAGACCAGATGGTCGTAGAGGCCATGGAGCATGCCCCGTCGCCCGGTTCGGACCGAGTCGACTGCGGCGCGCACCGCGGCCGTGAAGATCTTCTGCTTGAGGCCGGGCCCGTGCGACACCTCCTGGAAGATCTTGTCGTAGACCTTCTCGTAGACGCGTGGCACGGCGGTGAACAGGTGCGGCCTGAGCCGGCGCAGGGTGTCCGCGATCTCGAGCACCCCGCAGTACGCCACCGTGACGCCCTTGGAAAAGTAGATGTAGTCGACCAGCCGCTCGAGCACGTGGCAGAGCGGGAGAAACGCCAATGCGAGCTCGCCACCGACCGGCCACGGCATCTGCCCCGCCGACGACACCGCGTCGAAGACGAAGTTGTCGTGGGTCAACATGGCGCCCTTCGGCTCACCCGTCGTTCCCGAGGTGTAGAGGATGGTCGCCAGGTCGCCGGGAGCGGCTTGACGACGCCTGTCCTCCAGGTACTCCTCCGCCTGTCCCAGCCCGACGTCGACGACCTGGCTGGAGAACGATCGCACACCATCCGGAGGGGTGCCGTCGATGAGCAGCGCGTGCTTGAGTTCCGGGCAGCGGCTCCGGACCTCGACGATCTTGGCGAGCTGTTCCGCGGTATCGACGACCACGGCCTTGGCGCCGGCATCCTTGAGGATGTGAGCGACCTGGGCCGGGAGCAAGGTCGGGTAGATGGGAACGTCGACCGCCCCGATGTGCAGCACCGCGAGGTCCGTGACGTGCCACTCAGGCCGGTTGGCGGACAGCAGTGCGACCCGGTCGCCCTTCGCGATTCCCAGTGACGCCAGTCCCTGGGCGAGGCCGGCCACCAGGCGCACGACTTCGGCCGCCGGGAGCGTCCGGTCGGCGCCCCCGCGCGCGTCGATCAGCGACGGCGTCGGGCTGGCCGTTCGCCAGCGCTCGAAGAAGTCAAGAATCGTCCGTGGATCGCTCATGCTTCCCCCTTTCTCCCAGGTGGCTCGAGTCCCTGGAGCAAGAGCCTCAGCAGGGGTGCACCCTGGGGGGCGAGTCGCTTGGGCCGGGCCGCCAGCACCCAAGAGGTGACCAGCTCGTCGAGCGCCCCGAAGACGGCCCGGGCGGCAACATCCGGTGGGACGTCGTCGCGAAAGATACCAGCGCCCACGCCCTCGGTGATGATCTCCTGCAGGAGCGAGAGGTAATCGGCGACCTTGCCCTTCGCGATCTGGCGGAGGAAGCGGCGTGTGTGGCGCAGCTCGATCTGGAACACGAAGGCCAGCGCCCGGTCGTTCTCGAAGCTGACGAGATGCCGCTCGACGGCGACGCGGAGTTTCTCGCGTGGATCCTCGAGCCGCTCGAGGTCCCTCCTGGCGCGGATCAGGAAGCCGTCGGCGTACTCCTCGAGGATCGAGACAAGCAGGTCTTCCTTCCCCTTGAAGTACAGGTATAGCGTCCCGTCCGCCACCCCCGCCCGCTCGGCGACGTCGCGCATCCTGGCGGCGAAGTAGCCGCGCTCGGCAAACACCTGGACGGCCGCCCGAACGATCTCGGTTCTCCTGCGCAGCTTGAGCTCGCCGTCGTGAACACGCACGCGGGCCTCCATGACTGATTCGTCATTCAGTCTCCTCGACGCCAGCGAGGTTGTCAAGGCCGAGGTGGTAGCGGGGTGTTAGCATACCGGCAATGGAGGTCACCGCACGAAACGTGCTCCTCGGCCTGCGCTGGTTCTTCACCGCCGAGGATGGCACGGCGACGGTTCGTGGTAGCGGGGGCGAGGCCCTCGCCTGCACCCTCTCTCCCCCGCTCGGCGAGGCGATCCGATCCGCTGTGCGTGGTCGAAGTCCGGTCGCCGTCGACCTCGACGTTTCCGGAATGAAGATTCCGGGCGTCCTCCTCCTGCCGGCTCCCGGCCGGGACGACCTGGCGCTCGGCATCGAGCCAACGGAGTGCCAGCGAGTCATGGCGCCTGAGGTGGAAAGCCTGGTCAACCAGATCGCCCACGACATCCGCAACCACGCGCTCACGATCGGACTCCAAGCCGAGATGGGCCTGCGCCGGGCGTCTGGAGCGAGCGACCTCAGTGGGCACTTCGAGGCAGCTCTCCGCCAGGTCGAGAGTCTCAAGGGGTACCTCGACCAGTTGCTCCTTTTCGGGCGCGAGGTGCGGCTTGCTCCGGTCAGGCTGGACCCCGTCGCCTTCATCCGCGACCAGGTCCAGCGACTGCAGTTCTCCCGCCCGCCCGACTCCCCGCCCCTGTCCGTGACGGTCGACGCCGGGTCGGCCCTGGGGACGGTATGCTGGGACGCCACCGCGCTCGGTCACGCGTTGCGGGCCATCCTCGACAACGCGGCTCGCAGCGCCGACCCTCCCCCGCCGATCGAGATCGCGCTGCGCCCACTCGGCGAGGATCGCATCGCCCTTGCCATACGTGACCATGGACCGGGAATCCCCGCCGCGGTCCTTCCCAGGCTGGCGGTGCCAATGACCGTGCGGCGCGCCGGGGGCGCCGGCCTCGGCCTCGCCATCGCCCGCAAGATGGTCGCGGCCCACGCCGGCACCCTCGCGGTCGAGACCGGTGGCGGCGGCACCACCGTGCGTCTCGAGCTCCCGCGGGAGGCCAGGTCTGACTGAGCCCCAGCCAGGCGTCGTCCGCTACCTCACCGGGCCGGAGCTGACCGGCGAGCGCCTCGACCGTGCCGCGGCGGCGCTTACCGGGTTGCCGCGCCGCCGGGCGCGAGCCCTCGCACAGGAGGGCCGGCTGTGGTTGAACGGGAACGCCACGCGGGTGCTCTCGCGGACTCTCCGGGTCGGGGACGTGCTCGACGTCATCGCATCCGGCGAAACCCTTCTCGCCCCTCGTCCGACGCCGCCGGAGGTGGCGGTGTTGTTCGAGGATCCCTGGGTCGTCGCTGTCGACAAGCCTCCCGGCATGATCACGCAGCCGGGTCGCGAGCGCCGTCCCGGCGAGCTCACGGCGCAGGAACGCGTGCTCTTCCAGCTCGCTCTCCGTGACGGCCGGCGCCCCGAGGTCCTGCTCTTCCATCGGCTCGATCGGCTGACCAGCGGAATCCTGGTCTTCGCGAGGACGCACGAGGCCGCGCGAGGCCTCGCGGCGGCGTGGGGCTCCGGCCGCGCCCACAAGACCTACGTTGCCGTCGTCATTGGTGAGCCCAGGCACCCGGTGGAGGTCGTGGAGGCACCGATCGGCGCCGATCCGCTCTCTCCGGGCCGGCAGCGGGTCAGCTCACGCGGCAGACCGGCGATCTCCGAGATCCGGGCCCTCTCGACCTCCGGTCGTTTTGCTGTCGTCGAGGTTCGGCCTCGGACGGGCCGCACGCATCAGGTGAGGGTGCACCTCGCCCACGTCGGCCTGCCGGTTGCCGGTGACGTGCTCTACGGCGGAGCACGGACGGTGCCCCGTCCCTTCCTCCACGCCTGGCGCCTCGCGGTCCCGCACCCGGCGGCTCGCCGCCAGCTCCGCCTCGAAGCCCCGCTGCCCGCCGACATGCAGGCCTTCCTGACCGAGCACGGGCTCTCGGTGGAACGGGCGTGAGGCTCGGCGGAATGACAGGAGCGGCCGAGTTTGTGCGGCCGTCCCTCCTCCGCACCCGATAGTCCAGCCGTTTCCGGGAACCACAGGTCCCGGGCCCCGAACCTCGAAGCGGTTTGACAGACGGGCCGGACTCCCGTAAAGTGCCGGCACAGGATGGACAGGGGGCGCGTCATCGCCGTGATCCCGGCCCGGTACGGTTCTACCCGCTTCCCGGGCAAGCCCCTCACCCCTCTCTCCGGCCAGCCGATGATCGCCCACGTCGTTGCGCGCGCCCTCGAGGCGGGGTGCTTCGCCGAGGTGGTCGTGGCCACCGACGACGACAGGATCGCTGCGGCGGCCCGCGCGACCGGCGCCCGGGCGGTCATCACTGGCGAGGCCCCGACCGGCACCGATCGCGTGGCCGCGGCCGCTCGCGAGGTCGCGGCGGACGTCGTGATCAACCTCCAGGGCGACGAGCCGGCGGTTCCGCCGGAGAACCTCCGGCGACTGGCGCACTGGCTCCTCGACCACCCGGAAGCGCCGGCCGCGACCCTGGCTCTCCCCTGCCTCCCGGCTGACTTCGACAACCCGACCGTCGTCAAAGTCGTCAGCGACCTGGCCGGCCGGGCGCTGTATTTCTCCCGTGCGCCGATTCCGTTCCCCCGCAACCCGCTGTCGGGGGCGGCGCGCAAGCACGTCGGACTGTACGGCTTCCGCAGCGCAGCTCTGTTCACCTTCGCGTCCTGGCCGGAGTGCGAACTCGAACGGATCGAGGGCCTCGAGCAGCTGCGCGCCCTCGCCCACGGCATGGCGATCCAGGTCCTTGACGCCGCCGGAGACTCGGTCGCGGTGGACGTCCCTGCCGACGTCCCCCGCGCCGAGGCGGCCCTCGCGGCCATGGCGAGGGCGGGTTCCGGGGCCAGGGGTCAGGGGGCACGCCGATGAAGACGCGTCGGCCGGTGGGCGCTTCGAGCACAGCTCGCTCGTGCAGCAAACGGCAGTCGAGCGCCGCCCGGCATGGGCGACCCGAGGTCCGGATCCCGGGCCCCGGGCCCCGCCCCCCCGGGCGGGTTGGGGGTAGTTGATGGCGACCAAGTACGTGTTCGTCACCGGGGGTGTGGTGTCGTCCCTCGGCAAAGGGATCGCGGCGGCGTCGATCGGCGCGTTGTTCGAGGCGCATGGCCTCAAGGTGACGTTGATGAAGTGCGACCCCTACATCAACGTGGATCCCGGCACCATGTCGCCCTTCCAGCACGGCGAGGTCTACGTCACCGACGACGGAGCCGAGACCGACCTCGACCTGGGTCACTACGAACGCTTCACCAACGTCGTCAGCTCCAAGAAGAACAACGTCACGACCGGTCGTGTCTACCAGTCGGTGATCGAGAAGGAGCGGCGCGGCGACTACCTGGGCTCAACCGTTCAGGTTATCCCTCACATCACCGACGAGATCAAGGCAGCCATAAAGGCAGTGGCCGAGGACTACGACGCCGTGATCATCGAGATCGGTGGTACCGTCGGCGACATCGAGTCGCTGCCCTTCCTCGAGGCGATCCGGCAGTTCCGCCAGGAGGCCGGCCGCAACAACGCGGTCAACGTGCACGTCACGCTCGTGCCCTACCTCCGGGCCTCCGACGAGCTCAAGACCAAGCCCACGCAGCACTCGGTCAAGGAACTGCTCTCGATCGGAATCCAGCCCGACGTGCTGGTCTGCCGGGTCGACCGCAAGCTGCCCGAGGAGATGCGGCGCAAGATCGCCCTGTTCTGCAACGTCGAGGAGCGCGCCGTGATCCCGGCCCGCACCGTCGACACCATCTATGAGGTCCCGCTTCAGCTCGCCGCCGAGGGGATCGACCGCATCCTCCTCGAGATGCTCAACCTTCCCCCGGGCCAGCGGGACCTGTCGCGCTGGCACGGGATCGTCGAGCGGATCAAGAACCCGACCCGCACGGCGCGCATCGGGATCGTCGGCAAGTACGTCAACCTCGTGGACTCCTACAAGTCGCTCAACGAGGCGCTCGGCCACGGAGGGATCGCCAACGACGCCAGGGTCGAGTTGGTCTTCATCGACTCGGAGAAGCTCGAGGGGGAGGCATACGTCGAGGAGCTCTTCGAGGTGGACGGCATCCTGGTCCCGGGCGGGTTCGGCAAGCGGGGGATCGAGGGGATGATCAAGGCCATCGAGTTCGCCCGCGGCAAGAAGATCCCCTTTTTCGGGATCTGCCTGGGACTGCAGACTGCGGTCATCGAGTTTGCCCGGCACGGCTGCGGCCTGGAACGCGCCAACTCCTCGGAGTTCGTCCAGGACCCTCCCTACAAGGTGATCTACAAGATGCGCGAGCTGGTCGGGGTCGATGCCATGGGTGGCACCATGCGGCTCGGAAAGTATCCCTGCCAGCTCAAGCCCGGCTCGCACGCCTGGGAGGCATACCACGCCGACACCGTGTGGGAGAGGCACCGCCACCGCTACGAGGTCAACCAGGACTACATCCCGATCCTCGAACAGCACGGCATGCTGGTGACCGGCCGGTCGCCAGACAGGATCTTCGTGGAGATGATCGAGATTCCCGATCACCCCTGGTTCGTCGCGTGCCAGTTCCACCCCGAGCTGAAGTCAAAGCCATTCGCGCCGCACCCGCTGTTCGCGGCGTTCATCAAGGCGTCGCTCGACCACCAGGGACGGCGGCTCGCCGAGGAGCAGGAGTCGGTGGCGGTGGGCGGTGAGCAAACCGCCGAGGTCGTGCCGGTCGAGGCCAAGAGGGATGCGTGAGCCGCTCTCGCGCGTGACCCTCGCCGAGGGTGTCGCGGTCGGCCCCGGTGAGCCGCTGGCCTTCATTGCCGGCCCATGCGTGATCGAGTCGGCCGAGCACGTCGTGCGTATGGCCTCGCTGCTGCGGGAGATCGCCGGTGAGCTCGGCGTCCCTCTCGTGTTCAAGGCGTCGTACGACAAGGCCAACCGCACCTCCTTGGAGTCGTACCGAGGTCCAGGCTTGGAGGAAGGGCTCGCCGCCCTCGCGGAGGTCCGGGCCGCGACCGGCCTCCCGGTGCTCACCGATGTCCACGAGCCCCACCACGCCGCGGCGGCGGCCAGGGTGGTCGACGTCCTGCAGGTTCCTGCCTTCCTGTGCCGCCAGACCGACCTGCTGGTCGCGTGCGGCCGCACCGGCAAGCCGGTCAACGTCAAGAAGGGTCAGTTCATGGCGCCGGACGACATGGACAAGGTGGTGGCCAAGGTGCACTCCACCGGCAACCACGCCGTGACCCTCACCGAGCGGGGCAGTGCGTTCGGCTACCACAATCTGGTGGTGGATCTGCGCTCGCTGGTGGTGATGCGCCGATTTGCGCCGGTTGTCTTCGACGTCACCCACTCCCTGCAGCTCCCTGGCGGCGTGGGGAGCGCCACAGGTGGTGCCCGGGAGTTCCACCTCGAGCTCGCGAGCGGCGCTGTCGCGGCCGGTGTCGACGCGTTGTTCGCCGAGGTCCACGACGATCCCGCCCACGCGCGCTCGGATGCCGCGACCCAGCTCACGCTTGCCGAGTTCCGCACCCTGGTACGCCGCGCTCTCGCGATCAGGGCCGCGCTGAACGGGCTGGGGGCTTGAGGCTTGGGGCTCGGAGAAAGCAAGCAGGCGGGAATCCCCCGGGTTTCTCCAAGGGCTGTCGGACCTGCAGTGGAGGAGGTCTCCGGCTCACGCACATACCTCACACGCCGAGCCCCGAGTCCCAGGACTCGAAGGTCGTGTGCTAGCCTTCGAACGCGGAGGCCACCGTGAAAGAACTCTCCCCCCGCGATCTCCTCGAGGGACTGAACGGAACACAGAAGGTCTACGAGAAGCCGGCCGTCATTACCGGAGTCGAGGTCATCCCTCTGACACGCTTCGTCGACGACCGGGGGCTCTTCCTCGAGGTGTACCGCCGGCATGCCACTCATCAGGGGTCCGAGCCTCTCGCGCATTTCTTCACCGGCATCGAGATCGCGCAGCTCAACTACTCGCTGGTCACGGCTGCGGAGCATGTCAAGGGCCTCCACTACCACCTCAAGCAGTCGGACGTCTGGTTCTGCCCGCCACCATCCAAGCTCAAGGTGGTCATGCTGGACCTGCGCCGGTCGTCACCGACGGCCGGTGCGACCCAGGTCGTGGTCCTCGGCGAGGGCCGTGACGCGTGTGTGAAGATCCCGCCCGGCGTCGCGCACGGCTATCGCCCGCTGTCGATGCCCTGCGGTCTGTTCTATTTCGTCACCCGCTGTTTCGACATCTCTGCTCCCGACGAGTACCGGATTCCCTGGGACCACCCGGCCATCCGCGAGCTCTGGGACGTCAAGAACGAGTGACGCAGGGGATGCCCAGGCCTGCAGCCTGAGAGACACGACAAGATCCCTTGTCCCTCGGGACGACGCGGGATCTTTCTTTCAACACCGGGAAGAAACGAAGCTCACGGTCGCCAGTCGTCGAGACGGACCGCCGGACCCCAACCCGTGCCATCCTTCTCGGCAACCGCCAGATCCCAGTCCACCTGAGTGGGCGTGTAGCGTGGGATCCGACAGAACAAGTGCTTCCCATCGGCTGTCGGAGCGGCCTCGAGCAGCGGGTGCCGCTGCGCTCCCGGCAGACGGACCTCGTGCACCATGCCACCGGCGAACGCGAGCTGGCGCTCGCCGCGACAGAAGTAGAGAGTCGTGCCAGGTCCCACCCGAGGAGCCCATTCGGGTCCCATGGTGTTGATCCTGGGCTCGATCGGCTGCGCCTCCTTGCCGGGCATCAGCAGCCATAGGTTGGAGCTTCCGGCGTCGTAGGCCGTCCATACCAGCACGCGGTCGTCCTTCCCGAATCTCTGCGCGTCGCCCACGCTTTCGCCCTTTGCCTCCGTGACCCGGGCAAGCGGGCCCCACGGCTGGTCGGCCCGCGGCCGGCGCGACTCCAGGAGCTGGAAGGGTTGGCCCGGCTCGGCGACCTCGACCAGGCAATCCGTCTCGTCATCGTTGACCCAGGTGACGCGGGCGCTCCCGTTGGCGGCCAGGGCCGGCAGGTCGACCGGCGCGGGCGTCTCCCAACGGTCCCCCTGGAACGCGGTCCGGTACGGGCGGTAGCCGCCGATGGCCCAGGGTGCAAGAGTGCCTGCGGCCTGCTGCATCCCCGCGCGGATCGCGCCGCGAGGCGAGGCGTCCGGCCCAGGAGTGACCGGAAGGAGGAGGCCGGCCGCGAAGTAGACGACGCGCCCTCCCTGGATCGGGATCGGCGTCTCCTCGAGGCCCGAGGAGTTGACCTTCGCGGGGTCGGTTCGCGAGCCGACCACGGCCGGCAACGACGTCAGGGCCTTCGGCATGTACTGGACCTCGTACGACGCAAAGTCATAGAGTGCAGCCGCCTCGATCTGCAGCAGCTTGGTCCCGGTCAACGTGCTGGTCCCGGTCACCGGCATCACCGCCACTTCCTGGCCGACCCGGAAAGCGGCGAGGTCCGTGGGCTCGAGGTTGACGATGCAGACCGTGTCGGGAGTGACGCGAACCCTGGCGGTAAGGTCCTTCTCCATCTCCGGGACCAGCCGGCCCTCGCGACGCATCACACTCCGCACGGTCTCCGGCAGGCCCGCGTTGACCTCGACCTCCTTGACGCCAGGGGAGCCGGCGAGGTCCCGGATGGCGGCGATCCGCCCGAACAGCTGGGTGTCGGGCTGGGAGACCGGCGTGCTGGCGTCCTGCATCCCGCAGGCAGTCAGGGCGAGAGAGGCGCCACCGAGCAGAAGGCAGCGGACGAGAGTCGACCCCGGCGAACACAGAGCCGGATGGGCGGATGACTTCTTCACGAGCATCGGAGCGGGCCTCCCGGACACCGGCCGGTATGATACCCCGCCAGCGCGTGGACCGCCCTCCCGGCCGGCGCGAACCCGACTGTCCCCGGCGCTCTCAGTCGCGGCCAACGGCAGCGCGAACGCGCATCCCCGGAACCGCCCCAGCCAGACTCGCGAGGCCAGCCGCCACGCACGACACGTCCAGCGTGCCGCGCGGCAGATAGGCGACCAGCCACGCCCGCGAGGTGCCGCCCGTGACCTTGATCCTCTCGCTGTCGGTGATCGGCGTGCCGAAGGCACCGACCTGATCGGCCAGCAAAGGCTTCCCCTCGAGATCGAGCGGACCGCGCAGCGAGATCATCGTTTCACCTGCCTCGCCGGCGCGCAGCACGAAGGGCGGGCGCAGTGCGGCGACATCCATCACGCAGGCCGGGACCACGAGCTCGACCGAGAGGCAGTTGTTGAGGTCCACGATCGGGTGGATGGAAGGCAACTCCTCACCCCTGAGCACCCGCCGCAAGAGCGCCTCCGACGAGGGCCGGTACCGGGTCGGGTCGGTCCCGGCCTGCCGGAACAGACGCCGGACCGCGGCTGCGGTCGGGTGCTCCGCGAGCCTTGCGAGCGAGTGGGTCGCCCGCGCGCGGTCGGCCGTTTCGCGGCGCAACGACGCGAGCGCGACTGGGCTGACGTCGGCCGCGTCGAGCTCGGCCCAGAACAGGAACCAGCCGCCCAGTTCGACTCTCACGGCAGGCGGGAACGCGCTCATCCGGACCCTCCTTTGCGGGCGGCATTATGCCCCGCCCGAGAGCGAGGACGGCGAGCGTCGCCGAGAAAAGCCCCGCGCGGCCCGCGCGAGGTCTGGCGGAATCGGCGCACACGGTCGCGGCCCGGGGCGGCCGTACAATCGGCCGTGCACGTGCCCAGCTACCTGGTCTGGGTGATCCTCGGGATCGGCGCACTCGGGTTGCTGCTCCTCGTCGACAGGCTGCTTCTACGGCTTGAATCTCGGGGGCTCGTCTACTACCGCAGACGTCGCGCCAGTCCTGGCACGAGCGCGGCCGCGTTCCTCGAGGTGCACGCCCACCTGCGCCCGTCGGTCCGGCTCGAGGTCGAGGAACGGCGGACCGTTCGTCGCGAAAACGACGATCAGGGTGACCAGCCACGACACCCCGCGTCACCGGGCTCCCCACGCTGAGTTCCGTGATTCCGGGTCTCGAGCGCCATGCCGACCGCGGCGCCGGGAGCCAGCCAAGTCGATCGCCCGGCGCGTTTACGGGGCGTGCCGTCGGAGGCGTTCGGCGAGCGCCGCGTGGCCCCTCTCGCGGGCGACGTCGGCGGGAGTCTTGCCGTCGTCCGAACGCGCCGAAGGCTCGGCACCGTGGGCCAGGAGCACGTCGACCGCCCCGGCGAGGTCGCCGCTCGCCGCACCGTGGAGCGGCGTGTAGCCACCCTGCTGGCGGGCGTTCACGTCGGCACCGGCGCGGACCAGGGTCTCGACGATGGCCAGGTGACCGCCGGCGATGGCCGCATGGAGGGCCGCGACGCCAACGGCGTTGCGCGCCTTCAGGTTGATGTCCGCGCCTCGCGCGATCAGAGCTTCGACCGCCGCGTGCTGGCCGAAGAACGCCGCGAGCCCAAGCGGCCAGAACCCGTCCGGGGCGAACTCGTCAACCCGCGCAGGGGCGTGGTCGAGCAGTTCCGCGAGGCGCTCGAGCCGGCCCGCCGCGGCTGCCTCATGGAGCGTGAGCGGATGGCCTGCCGCGATCAGGAGGTCGCGGATCTCATCACGGCGGTGGTAGCAGGCGAGCAGCACCGGCGACACCGGTTCGTGCTCTCGCGCTTCGGCCAGCCGCGGGTCGGCCACCACCAACCGCTCGGCCTCGGCTCTGTCGCCAGCCGTGATCGCTTCGACCAGCCGCTCGCGCGCGCTCATCGCCTGTCTCCCCCGCGGTCCGTGACCTCGCTGTCGGCAACGCGGGGCGTCTCGCCGCCATTCCGGCGCGCGCTGGTCCTCAGCTGGGAAGCCGGAAGCTGCCGTCGAGGCGGGTGAGCATCTCGTCGAGCCGGCGGTCCAGTGCCTCGACCGCGTCCCGGTATGCGCTGTCGTCGAGCTCGCCAGTCTCGTGCCTGCGAGCAAGCAAAGCGCGCTCGCGTTCGTACCAACGGTCCGGATCGAAATTGTAGGTCACGACGGCCACATCCCCCGTTACTCCGCCCGTGCGTGGCGGCGAACCCAGCCTACCACCGCTGCCCCGGTGCTCGGCCCCGCGCTGGAATCCCGGCGACGAGCGCCCTTCACCCAGGACACCACCGGCGCCGGGAGCGACCCCGGCGCCGGCAGGTGCTGTCGCGGACTGCTCACGAAGCGAGTACGGACACCTCCTCCACGCTGCCGTCCGCCGTGATGGTCAGGCGCAGGCGCAGCGAGAGCGATGCCCCCCGCCCCAGACATGCCGTGAGTCGATCAACCCGGAGGCGCGTCGCGACTTCGACGAGGTGGCCGACCGCGGCGTCCTGGGCCTCCACCTTCTCGACCGTGACCGCGCCACCGATCACGCGCAGGTGCACGGTAACCGTCACCCGGCCCGCAGTGCCGGGAAAAACCCAGCGCATTGCCTGACGGCGGAGACATTCGGCCCTGCCGTCTTCGAGCTTGCCCTCGGACGGCGCGCGGCCCTCTCGGCGCTCGTCCTGCCGAGCCGAGACCTGGGCCTCCTCGACGACTGTCCGGTCCGCCGCGTTGCTCTCGCGCACGGGCGCCACGCCACCGACGACTCCACCGGACGCCCCGCCAGCCACCATCGCGGGCATGCTGGCCGGCGCGGCGACGAGCGCCTGGCTCTTGTTCATCGCGTCGGCGATGGCAAGGTCAGAGACCCCCTGCGGAAGGGGCAGCGGCTGCTCGACGGTCTCCGGCTGGCCTCCCTGGCCGCGCACCCGGGAGTCGACGGCGACGAACGAGGTGAACTCGGTGAGCAGATTGTAGGCGAGGCCGAGGCGGGTGATCTCCTTGGCCTCCCCGTCGCCGCGCGCCAGCGCGTAGTCGTCGCCGATCGAGCGGATGCGGTGGCGCGCCCAGAGGTAGCGCAGCGCGACGTTGTCGCCCGAGGGCGGCACCGCCGACACGTCGAACGACCGGCGGAACGCGCCCGAACCCGTCACGCCGCGAACGACCACGCGCCCCTGCAGTGGCCCACGCCACTTTCCGAACACAACGACGGGCCGGTCGGCGAGAACGTCCGGGATGCCGGCGGGCTCGACGTCGTAGGCGTCGAAGCCTTCATAGGCGACGCCGACGTCGGTGAGCACGGGGGCGGCAATGTACCTCCGGAAGCGCTCCGCCTCTGCCGCCGCGCCGTCCGCACCCGCGACCACGAACGCCTCTCCCATGCCTGCCCGCGCCATCCCCTCGATCAGCATCCGGTTGACCGAGGTGCCGATGCCGAACGCGAAGAGATTGGCATCGCCGAGATGCGACCGGATCAATGCGAACGTCTCCCGCTCCACGCTCACGTACCCGTCGGTCGCGACCACGATCGTCCTCGCCACACCGTCGCTACAGGGCAGTGCCAGGGCGCGACGCAGCGCGGGGACGAGCTCGGTGCCGCCGCCGCCCTGCTGCCGGTCGATGGTCTCGAGTGCGAGCCTGATGTTCCCTTCGGTGGCCGGCAGCGACCTTTCGGAGAGCACCGTCGACCCGCCGGCGAAGAGGAGCACGTTGAACGTGTCGGTGGGTCGCAGCGAGCCGACCAGATCGTGGAGCAGCGTCTTGGAGACCTCGAGCGGGAAGCCGTTCATGGAGCCGGACACGTCGACCACGAAGATGAACTCCCTGGCCGGGATCTCCTCCAGGGCCGGCCGAGCGGGGGGTTGCGCCATGAGCAGGAAGAAGTTCTCGTCTCCGCCCCGGTAGAGCAGCAGGCCGGTCTCGATCCGCCGGCCCGCCAGCTCGTAACGCAGGACGACGTCGCGGTTTCCCGCCCGTGCCTCGCCGGGGTCGAGCGTCACCCGTGCCAGCGATCGACCACTCCACGTCACGTCGACCTTGTGAGACGGGCAGGAGATACGGGAGATCGGCATCCCCGCCGAAAGGACGGCCGAGAAGCCGAAGCCGTAGGCTGGAGCCTCTCCCTCGTGCTGGTATGGACTCTCGACCCAGCGTTCGGTCTCGGGGGCGCCTGCCGCAGGCCGGTTCGAGTAGCGCGGACCGACCACGGCAGGGTAGACGAACTCGTAGACGCCGTCACTCGGCACGAGCAGCTCCGTGTAGCGCAGTACCGCCTCGATCCGATCGCCAGGCAGGACGTTGGCGACGTTCATCTGGAACACGTTGGGCCGCTGCTGTTCGAGCAGCGACGCGGTCCGTCCCTGCGCCCGTGCCTGCTCGTAGTCTGCCCGGGCCTGTCCCCGTTCCTTGATGACCGCCTCGATCACCCTGTCGCCGACGGCCATGCGCAAGCCGTAGACCGCAGCCCTGGTGGAGGCAGGAAAGACGTAGATCGCCTCGATGGGACGGTCCCCCCGGTTCCGGTAGACCTGTGTCACCGTCACGTCGGCGATCACCCCGGCGATCCGTACCTGGGCCGACGTCGACTCGAGCGGCAGCCGGTCCACGGCCGGGTCGCCGCCGGGAACGAAGAAGTAGGGCGAGAGTGTGCGGTCAGCGGCCGTGATCTCGGTGGCTTGGCCCATGGCCGGCACCACGCCCAGAGCCAGCAGAGCCATGACGGCGATCGCGGTTCTCGCCATGCGCCTGTCTCGGGGTCTCCCTCTGTCGTCCGTTGCGCTCATGGTGGCCTCCTGTCCGGTGATGAGACCGCGAGCCGCCTCGGATGTTCCGCTGCCTGCGGACCGGGACGACGCACACCAGTCACCGAGGAAGCCGGCCTTGGCGGACCCCCTCCCCCATCAGCCGGGGAAGAGGTCGGGGGGCGGTGCTTCACACCGGCACGGAAAGCGGCGAGCGCCCAGCGCGCCGCCGACCGCAACGTGTAGGATACGGGCGGCTTCCCGCGGGCCGGACCGGATTCGCCACCACTGCCGGCGCCGCCCTCGCGGTGGCGCCGCGCTCGGGACCCCGCCGCGCCGGGTCGCGCGGTGCCGACGCCCTGTGCGGAGAAGCTAACAGGCGCGCAACAGCTCCTGTGCCCTGGCCACGGCGCCGGCGAGCGGCACCGCCACCTTGGCGCGATCGCGGCGCAGCGACAGCTCGGCCTGGCCCTGCTCGACGCCCTTCTTCCCGACCACGACGCGCACCGGGAAGCCAATCAGGTCCGCGTCGTTGAACTTGACGCCGGGGCGCTCGTCGCGGTCGTCGTAGAACACCTCCACACCCGCCGCCTGGAGCTGCGCGTAGAGCGTCTCCGCCGCCTCGCGCACCGCGGGCACATCGGGGTTGAGCGCGATCAGCTCGACCTCGAACGGCGCCAGCGGCCGCGGCCACACGATGCCGTGCTCGTCGTGGTTCTGCTCCACGGCGGCGGCCACCGTGCGGCCGATACCGAGGCCGTAGCAGCCCATGATCATCGCGTGCGTTTGGCCCTTCTCGTCGAGGAAGTTGCACGCCATCTTCGCGGAGTACTTGGTGCCGAGCTTGAAGATGTGTCCGACCTCGATGCCCCGCTTGACCGCCAGGGGCTGCCCGCAGCGCGGGCAGGGGTCGCCGGCGCGGGCGACCCGGATGTCGGCGACCGCGTCGGGCGCGAAGTCGCGGCTGGGGACGACGCCGATCAGGTGGTAGTCCTGGCGGTTCGCGCCGGTGGCGGCAACCGCCAGACGCATCACCTCCGGGTCGGCGACGACCCGCACTCCCGAGAGGCCAACCGGACCCGAGAAGCCCATCGCCCCGCCGGTGAGCTGCTCGATCTTGGCCTCGGCGGCAAGCTGGAGGTGGGCGCAGTCGAGCACGTTCTTGAGCTTGGTCTCGTTGACCTCGTCGTCGCCGCGCACGAGCGCGACCGCCAGCTCCCGGTCCGTCTCCACGACCATGGTCTTGATGAAGTGCGCGGGAGCGAGTTCGAGGAGCGCCGCCACCTCCGCAACCGAGGCCGCTCCGGGAGTGTGTACGCTCTCCGGACTGGTGGGGACTTTCCCTGGCCAGACGGGCGGAGGAGGGATCGCGCCCGTCCGGGCTTTCTCGACGTTCGCCCCGTACCCGCAGGCGCACGCCGCCACGGCATCCTCCCCGGTCTCCGCCAGGACCATGAACTCGTGCGACTCGCTGCCGCCGATGTTGCCGGTGTCGGCCTCCACCGCGGTGTACGAAAGCTCGCAGCGGTCGAACACGCGCCGGTACGCGCTCTCGAAGGCGCGGTACGCCTCGTCCAGACTCTCAGGAGAGGAGTGGAACGTATAGGCGTCCTTCATGATGAACTCGCGGCCGCGCATGAGGCCGAAGCGGGGCCGGATCTCGTCGCGGAACTTGGTCTGGATCTGAAACAGGCTCGCGGGGAGCTGCCGGTACGAGGTGACACGTCGCCTCACCGCATCGGTGATCACCTCCTCGTGGGTCGGCCCGAAGCAGAACTCGCGCTCGTGACGGTCGGTGATCCTCAGCAGCTCCTTGCCGTAACGCTGCCAGCGACCCGACTCTTGCCACAGCTCGGCCGGCTGCACGCAGGGCATCACCAGCTCCGAGGAGCCCGCGGCGGCCATCTCCTCGCGGACGATGCGGACGAGCTTGTCGATCGATCGCCAGCCCAGCGGGAGGTAGGTGTAGATTCCCGCCGCGAGCTTGTCGATCATGCCCGCCCGGGCGAGGAGCTGGTGCGAGATCACCTCGGCGTCCGAGGGGTTGTCGCGCAGCGTGTACAGGAAGTATCGGCTCCAGCGCATGCTCATCCTCTCCACCGACCGTGTCCGGTCAGCCACCCCACCCTCGCCAGGTGGGTCAACATGTTGGCCTTCTCGTCCGTGGTGTCCCCGTGCCGCGACCGCTGCAGCACCTCGCGAGCCCTCTCACCCTCGCCGAGTGCCAGGAGCGCCAGGCCGAGCTGGGTGAGTGCCGCCGGGGTGGCGGCCAGCGCGACCGTCTGCTCGAGGTAGTCCACCGCATCGGAGTACTCCTCGCGTTCGAGGTGGATCCGGCCCAGTGCCGCGAGCGGGAACTGGCGCAGTTCCCTGGGCATGAGCTCGAGGGCGGCGTGCGCGAGCTCGAGGGCCCGCTCGCCCCTGCCGCCGCGCTCGAACTCGGCGAGGGCCAGCTCGTATGCCGCAATCGCCTGCTCCATGGGCTGGCGACCCTCGCGGTAGAGTCTTTGCCCCAGTGTCTCGACCGCCCGGAACCGGTGGGTCGCCCGTAGCGTCTCGAGCAGCGCTGTCCACGCTGCGAGGCCCGGAGCACCTTCCGCCTTGAGGCGCAGCAGACGATGCGCCGCCGCCAGCGCCTGCCGGTGTCGTCCGGCGGCCGCGGCCAACAGCGCCAGCGAAGCCAGGACGCCGGGATCCTCCCCGTGGCGCAGCGCGCGCTGGAGCCGGGACAGTGCCCTCTCGATCTGACCCGCCTCCACGGCCCGAGACGCGTCCTCGACCAGACGCCTGGCCGCCGCCGGCAGGTGGCCGACACCCTCACCCGCCGCTTCCACCAGCCGGACCGCCTCGCGGTACTGGAGGCGCTGCGGATCGATCTCCATGACACGGCGGAAGCACTCGAGCGCCTTGCGATGCCAGTGACGCTCGAGGTACGCGAGACCCAGGTGGTAGATCGCATCCTCGAACTCGGGATCCTGGCCAACCGCGGCCTCGAACGCTTGCGCCGCCGCGCCGGGATGCCCGGCGTTGAGCTCGACCACACCGAGGAGGAAATAGGCCTGCGGCATCTGCTCTCGTTGCACCGCGCGTCGCAGGTGCTCTCGCGCGGCAGCGGCGTCGCCCCCGTTGGCGTGCATGGCGCCGAGCGCGAAGTGGGGCAGGAAGGCATCAGGTGCAAGCTCGGCGGCGCGCTCCAGCTCCGCCCTTCCCTCCTTTGCCCGTCCGGTGTCGACCAGGATCGTTCCCAGGTAGATCCGAGCCTCCACGTTGCCGGGGTCCCATGCCGCCACCTGCCGGAAGTACCCTTCCGCCGCCGGGAGGTCCGAGCGCTCGAAGGCGAGCTCCCCGAGCAGACCAGCCAGCTCGGGGTTACGCTGCGCCCGGCGCAGCGCCTCGTCGAGGATCTCCGCTGCGCGCACGCTCTGCCCGGCGAGGAGCGCGAGCTCGGCGGACTGCAGCGCCCGGCTGCAGGCCGCCGCCGCGGCCGTGCCGTGCGTGCGGGCGCGGGAGACGATGCCGTCCCTCCGCTCACCCAGCTTGTCGAGCAGCTCCTCGCGGGCGAGCTCGGAGCTCGCCGCCCGCTCCCAGGCCGCCATCACCTCGTTCTCGCGGAGCACTTTCCGGCGATCCAGGAGGTCGATGAGGGCCTGGACTCCGGCGTCGAGGAGAGCGACGCTACGCTCCAGCTCGCCGACGCGATCGTCGAGGCTTGCGAACGCCGCGTGCATGCGCCGCAGGCTGTCCTCGCTGGCGGAGACGCGCTCGAGCAGGTGCTCGTCGAAGGCGTTGCTCGCCTGCTCGAAGGCGGCATCCTCATCGAGCAATATCTCCGCTGTCTGGTCGGGCTCACCGCCCGAGACCACGAGCAGCTTCGAGCTGCAGCGCAGGCACATCTCCCGGTCGTCCGGGTTGGCGGCCCCGCACCACTGGCAGAGGACGGTCATGCCCGCCCGCCCAACCCGGGGTCCGGGGTCCGGGGTCCGGGGACAGGCAAGACTATACAGGGCGTAGCGCCGGGGTTGAGGCGAGATCGTGTCCCCTGTCCCCTGTCGCCTGTCCCCTCACGCGTCTTGCACGGAGATGGAGATCCGGAGAGGCTCGGCGCCACGTGCTGGCCCCGTCAGTACGAGTAGAAGCCGCGGCCGGACTTGCGGCCGAGCCAGCCGGCGTCGACCATCTTGACGAGCAGTGGGCAGGGACGGTACTTGGGGTCGCCGAGACCGGCGTGGAGGACGTTGAGGATGGACAGACAGGTATCGAGCCCGATGAAATCGGCCAGCGTGAGCGGTCCCATCGGATGGTTCATGCCGAGCTTCATCACCGTGTCAACGGCTTCCGGCGTCCCCACACCCTCGAAGACCGTGTAGATCGCCTCGTTGATCATCGGCAGCAGCACACGGTTCGAGACGAAGCCCGGGAAGTCGTTGACCTCGACGGGCGTCTTGCCCATACGTTTCGCGGCGTCCAACACGGTCGCGAGTGTCTGGTCGGAGGTCGCGATACCGCGGATCACCTCGACGAGCTGCATCACGGGCACCGGGTTCATGAAGTGCATGCCAATGACGCGGTCGGGGCGCCTGGTCACGGCGGCGAGCTTGGTGATCGAGATCGAGGAGGTGTTGGAGGCCAGGATCGCATCGCTGTTCGCGAGGCCGTCGAGCTCCCGGAACAGCGCCGCCTTGGGGCCAAACTGCTCCACGACGGCCTCGACGACGAGCTGGCACCCTGCGTAGGCGGCAAGGTCGCTGGCCCGCGTGATCCTGCTCAGCGCCTCGTCCCTGACGGCCGGCGTGATGGCCGCCTTGGCGACCTGCCGGTCCATGTTCTTGGCGATCGTGGCGAGGGCCCGGTCGACGATGGCGGGCGACACATCGGTGAGCACCACCTGATAGCCGGCCAGGGCGGCGACGTGGGCGATGCCGTTGCCCATCTGACCCGCGCCGACGATCCCGATCCGCTCGATGCTCATGACGTACCTCCCCGTGGAGCCCGGAGCGTAGGCGCCCGTCTGCGGAGTGTCAAGCGAGTGTCGACAACGACAGAACAGCGACGACGGATGGTGCTGACCACCCGCCGTCGCTCGAGGCTGCTCGCCGGTCGTGCGCCGAGGCTAGTGGAGACTCTTGTACTTCGCCTCGAGCTGGTCGCGGGTCTCCGGCCGGTCGGGGTCCACGATGCAGGCATCGACCGGGCAGACCACCGCGCATTGCTGCTGGTCGTGGACGGGGACGCACTCCGTGCACTTTGCCGGGTCGATGATGTAGATGTCGTCGCCCTGCGAGATCGCCTCGTTGGGGCACTCCGCGACGCACGCGTCGCAGTTGATGCAGTCGGACGTGATGATGAAAGCCATGTAGCTCCCTCCCAACGCGTTCTTTTATGACCGAAATCAGAATCTGTCAAGTCTCGGTCGCGCCGCCGGCGTCGGCGGCGGCACCGGAGCCCGCGGCCGGACCCTCGACGGCCGGCCCCCCGGTGATCCGCTCCTCACGCAACGAGGCCGGCACTGGGCCGGCCTCCTGGATGCCCCACCAACGCCCATCACTCGCCGTCGTCACCGATCGCTTCGACCGGGCACGAGGCCTTCGCCTCGTCGCACTGCGCCTGCTCCTCGGCGTTCTCGGGCTGCTTGTAGACGTACGAGAAGCCCTCGTCCTCGTTGGCCCGGAAGTTGTTCGGTGCGGTGGTCCGGCAAACGTCGCAATCGATGCAGCTCGAGTCGACGTACCACTTCCCGCCGGCATTGTCGGGAAGCTTGTCATCCTTGTTCGCCATGCCCTGCCCCTTTCGCTCACCAGGCCATACCCGCCCGGCATCGGCGGCGAATACTACCACACGGTTCCGGCCGACCTTCGGGCGGACGCGTTGCAGCCCAACGCGAGCGACGGCGCAGTCAGTCGGAGGGTTCAGGGCGTGGGCGGTACCAGCGGGTAGGCCCGCCCTGTGGAGTTCAAACGCGACCCGGTCGCCGACACGCACCCTCCGTTGAAGACGCAATCCCAGGGCAGCTCGTTCGCCCACGTCTGCTCGATGTAGACGGGGTCGTTGGTCGCGTTGTCCATGCGCGACGCGTAGGCCAGCAGCGCCGGGGTGGGCGCGTTGGCCGTCGACTGCCAGGCGGGCACCTTGACCGTCAGCGACGCGCCAATCACGGGGCTGTCCGACGGCAGCCCGAAGAGGCCCGTGATCACGTTGTCGTACTGGACGTGTGCCAACGGGAGGAGCGTGATGCCGAGGTCCTTGAGGACGGTACCGTCCGCCGCCTTGAGCACCAGTTCCACGCTCAGGCTGGTCAGGATGTCGGAGACGTTCACCAGCCCGACCGATGTGCGGTACAACGTGTCCCCGCGGATTCCTGGGAGCACTGCCTCGTCGTACCCCTTGGCTTTCTGCTGGGGATCGATGTAGTCGTACCACGGGAGCGCCGGCACCTGCTGCCCGTAGGTCGTGGCCTTGCCGTCGGTGGTCGTGCCCAGCGAGTACGTGCGGGACGTCACCACGACATCGCGTGGTGTCCCGCCCTTGGGGGTGGTCGTGGTGAAGGTGTTCGCCTCGAAGGCCCATATCACCAGAGCCCCCTTGAGGCCGGCGCCCCAGGTGGCATTGACCACGTCGTCCATCAGGACCGTCCCGCCCGGAGGAA
The DNA here is from genome assembly GCA_050257595.1 of Acidobacteriota bacterium. Classification (GTDB taxonomy): domain Bacteria; phylum Acidobacteriota; class Thermoanaerobaculia; order Thermoanaerobaculales; family Thermoanaerobaculaceae; genus JBLMXF01. Next base: position 92,846 of record JBLMXF010000036.1, read on the forward strand.
TGTCCTTGAGCTTGGCGTCGACATGACCGAAGCCATCCTCGCTGCGCCCACCGAGCGCGTTGGCAATGCCGAAGTACCAAACGGCGTTGGACGCGCCACCGGTGGGCAGGAACACGATCTCGAGGTCGATCGGGACCGAATCAACGTTCCGGATCTCCAGGTCGGTGTGCCAGTTCGAGCTGTTGAGCCCGGCTGTGGACGCGGCCTCCGGTATCACGACCATGCTGGCGGCGCGGAACATGGCGATGACGCTGGGCGGCGCGGACTGGGCGGCAGGGCAGTTTGCTCCGTTGAACACGCAGTCCCAGGGCAGCTCGCTGTCGTAGCTGGGTTCGAGGTAGACGGGATCGTTGGTCTGGTTGTCGATCCTCGAGCCGTACGCGATGAAGGCCGGCGTGGGATCCCCGGCTCCCACCGCGGGCTCCCATCCCTTCACCGCCGCCGTCGCGGTCGCGCCCACCACCGAGGGGTACTGGTCCGAGCTGACCTCGAACAGGGAACGGATCGCCCGGTCGAACTGCAGGTGGGCGAAGGGCTCGAGCACGATATCCCGGGTCGCCAGCGCCGTCCCGTCGGAGGCGTTGAGCGTGACCTCGATGGTCGTGAGACGGTCGCTGAGGTTGACGAGGCCGAGGGCCGTGCGGTACGAGTCGTCCTCCCGGACACCGGCGAACGTGACGCGGGAGTACGCCGCCGCAGGGTCGCCGGAACCCGTGAAGCCATGCCAGGGGAGCCCGGGGACCTGCTGCCCGAAGGTCCGGGGCGACCCGTCGCTCCCCTCGCTGAGCGAGTACGTGCGCGAGTTGACCACGATTCGGCCCGCGATGGCCGCCGCAGGATCGGTTGTGGTGAAGGTCCCCGTCTTGTAGGCGAACACCACCAGCGCCCCCTTGACGCCGTCCAGTCCCCAGTTCGACAGGACGTCGTCCAGGGTGACCAGCTCGCCCGGCTGGATCTGCGCCAGCGGGCTGTGGCTCGTCGGATCGGTGGGTGGCGGAGCGGGCAGGTAGTGGCCGAAATCGCTGCTCCAGCCCAGTTGCCTGGAAAAGTCGTCGAACCACACCTGGTTGTCGGCGCCCCCGCTGGGAAGCAGCGCGATCCTGATATCGACGGGGTCGCTGCCCACGTTGAGGATCTCGAGGTCGGTCCTCCAGTTGGAGCTGTGAAGTCCTTGCGTCGCGGCCGCCACCGGAACGACCACCACATCGCCCGACCGGAACATCGCAAACCCCTGATGCGCGACCAGAAGCACCCCCACCGCCGCCGCGATCGCCAGCGATCTCATGCCTACCTCCGCGGAGAGTCTAGCCCACCGATCGTCACCCCGGGTGGCCCGGGACCAAAACCCACGCCCAACCGGTCGGGGAGTCCGCGAGCCCGCGAGCGTTCCGCCGGAACCCGGCTCAAGCCGCATCGGGCTTCGCCCCGTTGCCGTCCTCGGCCAGCACGATCCGGGCCACCAGCCCGCCTTCGGGTCGATTCTCCAGCTCCAGGCTCCCCCCGTGGGCGCCCACGATCCGGTCCGCGATGGCCAGTCCGAGGCCGGTCCCACCCTTGCGGGAGGTGTAGAACGCGTCCCGGACACGGGAGAGGTCCGGCGCCGGAATCCCCGGCCCGCTGTCGATCACCTCCAGCATCGTGCGCCCGCCCTCGCGACCGCAGCGCAGCGTGAGCTGGCGGCGGCGCGAGCCCTCCATGGCCTGGACGGAGTTGAGCGCAAGGTTGACCAGCACCTGGCCCATCTGGCTGCGATCGACGTTCACCTTGACGGGAGCTCGGTCGACCCGGAGCTCGACGTTCGCCTTCTCACACACCGGGGCGAGGAGACGGGCGGTGTCGTCCAGCAGCTCGCACGCATCAGTCTCCTCGACCGCCGGCGGCGCCGGCCGGGCATAGACGAGAAAGTCGTTGACCAGGCGCGACAGCCGCCCCACCTCGCGGCGCGCGAGGCCGACCGAATCGGTCCCCACCCGGCGATCGGAGAGGTCCTCCTCCAGGAGCTCGAGGTTGAGGGACAGGGCGTTGAGCGGGTTGCGGATCTCGTGCGCCAGGTTGGCCGCCAGCGAGCCGAGTGTGGCCAGCTCCTCGTCGAGGCGCCGCCTCCGCTCGAGCTGGGCGTTGCGTTGGACGAGATGCCAGATGAACCCAATGGCGCCGATGAGCAACAGCATCGCGGCACCGGCCGCCACCGCGGTATGCAGGAGCAGCCGGTGGCGCAAGATCGCGATCCGCGTCGCGATCGCCGCCTTCGACTGGGAGTACACGACCGTGCCGAGGTCCTCGAGGGGTACCCGGATCTCGTAGCTGTTGGTGGTCTCGACAACCTTCGGCTCCGACGGCGGGGTGACGAGCTCGTTGTTCGCCTCGGGAAATGCGCCCGAGACTCCCTCGGTCCGCGTCTGCGTCTGCCACACCAGCTTGCCGCGGTTGTCGTAGACCCGCACGGAGTCCACGATCTCCTGGTGTGCCACCGCCGCGGAGATCCGGGCTAGCGCGCGCCGGCGGCTCTCCACGACCTTGTAGAGCGGGCCCTCGCCGCGCATCTGGCGGGCGAGCTCCTCGGCCTGCACCCTGCCAGAGAGCAGGATGTCCTCCAGATAGGAGCGCGAGAGCTGCCCGGTCAACAGGTGGAAGAAGAGGGCGAAGGTCGCCAGCAACAACGCGGCAAACAGAGAGGCCGCGAGGAGGTACTGCCGGCGGAGCTTGGGAGCTGCCTGGCGCATCGCCGTGATTCTATGCGATCGGCGTGCCAGGACCGAGAAGGCGTCCGCGGCACGGAGCCGGGCTAGAATGACCGCAGGAGATCCGATGAGAGTCAGCCACCGAATGAAGGGGTGCCTGGCCGTCGCGGCGCTGGCTTGCGCGGCCGGCGCATGCCGGAATGACCAGGCGCCGCCAGTTCGACCGGTCGCGGCAGACGGGCCCAGGCGGGGCGGCCAGGTCATCGTCGGCATCCTCAGCGATGTCGAGACGTTCAACGAGTACCAGTGGTCGGGGGACTCGTACGACCTGCAGATTATCGACCTGTTGTTCCCCTCACTGATGATCGAGCAGCCCGACTTCGAGCTCCACCCGCCCTCCTTCGCGCCCAACCTTGCTTCATCGTGGGAGTTCTCCCAGGACAACCGTGTGCTCACCTTCCGCCTCCGGCCCGAAGCCCGTTGGTCGGATGGGGTACCTGTGACGGCGGAGGACGTGCGCTTCACCTACCAGGTCCAGAAGGACCCCAGAGTCGGCTCGCCCGGCCTCGAGATCAAGGACTTCATCACCGACGTCGAGGTGGTCGACGCGCACACCGTTCGGTTCCACTTCTCGCGTGCGTACCCCTACCAGCTGATGGACGCCAACGACGGTCACATCATCCCGGCGCACGCCTGGGGTAAGGTCCCGCTCGAGAAGTGGCACACCACCGACTTCGAGCCCCTCCTGGTGACCAGTGGGCCGTTCCGGGTGGCCAGCCACACCCGCGATCAGACCCTCATCCTCGAACGCGACCCCGCCTACTGGGGCGCGCCGAGGCCCTACCTCGATCAGCTTGTCTTCCGGGTCATCCCCGACAGCACGAGCCAGCTCAATCAGCTCCTCGCGGGTGATATCCAGCTCGTCGAGCTGGTCCCACCGAGGGAAGCGGCCAGGGTCCGGAACGACCCCGACCTCGAGCTCGTGGAGTACCCCGGCCGCACCTGGGGCTTCATCGCGTGGAACAACCGAAGGCCCCTGTTCGCGGACCGCCGCGTCCGCCGGGCGCTTTCCCTCGCCATCAACCGCAAGTCACTCGTCGAAACCGTGTACCACGGCTTCGCGAAGCTCGCGACCGGCCCGATCCTCTCCTCGATGTGGGCCTATGACCGCAATCTCGCGCCGCTCCCCTACGATTCCGAGCAGGCCCGCCGATTGCTCGCCGAGGCAGGTTGGCGAGACACCAACGGGGACGGCGTCCTCGACCGGGACGGAAAGCCCTTCGTCTTCGACCTCTTCTTCGGATCGGAGAACCCCATCCGGCAGGACATCGCGGTGCTCGTGCAGGCGGATCTGGCCAGAGTCGGCATCACGTGCCGTCCGACTTCCGTCGAGTCCACCTCCCTACTCGCCCGGCTGGAGAGCGGGAACTACGAGGCCTGTGTGACGGCCTTTGCGGAGGCGACCAAGGTGGATCTCACCTCGGTGTGGAGCACGCCGAGCAAGACGCAGGGGACCGACAACCTCACGGGCTACTCGAACCCGGAGGTCGACCGGTTGATCGCAGCCGCTCGAGAGGAGCCCGACTACACGAGGGCCAAAGTGCTCTACGACCGCATCCAGGAGTTGATCGTCGAGGACCAGCCGGTGACTTTTCTCTACGAGGCCCAACAGCTCACCGGGATCCAGCGCCGGATCCGCGGCGCCGACATCAACTCGCTGTCGGTCTTCTTCAACGTCCCCGACTGGTACCTGGGTCCCTAGCGGACGGCTTCCCGGATGACCGGTTCTCCCACGAGCTCGAGGGACGCCGACGTGACCGGGCGCAGAGACTCGAGCCCGGTCCCGGGCTTGACCCTCCGTCACCCGCTGGCCTGGCTGATCGTCCGCCGGGTCGTCGCCGGTGCCGTGCTCGTCCTGCTCGTCGCGACCATCACGTTCGCCCTTGTCTCGCTGGCTCCCGGGGACATCGTCTCGCGTTTCGAGGATCCCCGGGTCTCACCGGCCGCCCGCGAACGCTGGCGGCACAACTTCGGGCTCGACCGACCATGGCCGGTGCGGTACGTCAACTGGCTGGGCTCGGCGGCGCGCGGTGATCTCGGCGAGTCGTGGCTGCAGCACCGGAAGGTCGTCGACGTGCTGGCCGACACACTGCCCAAGACCCTCCTGCTCACCTCGCTCGGGCTCCTCCTCGAGGTCGGCGGGGGAATCGTGCTCGCCCTGGTCCAGATCCGCCGTCCCTTTGGGCGGGCGGACCACCTGATCGCGTGGCTCACGCTGACCGCGTACGCGCTGCCCACGTTTCTCGTGGCGCTCGCCCTGATCTACCTGTTCTCCTTTCGGCTCCGCGTCCTCCCGGCCTCGCACCTGCTGTCGCCAGAGGGCGAGATGGCTCGGGGCTGGCCGCGGCTGGTCGACCTGCTCCATCACCTGATCCTGCCCGTTGCGGCCATCGGGATCACCGGGATGGGAGCGGTCGCCCGCTACGTGCGCGGTTCGCTCCTCGACGAGCGTGCTCAGGGCTACATCCTGGCTGCCCGGGCCCGCGGCTGCAGCGAGCGCCGCGTGACCCTGGTCCACGCCCTGCCGAACGCCCTGCTCCCCCTGATCACGGTGGTCGGCATGTCGGTCCCGTTCCTGGTCTCGGGCTCCCTGGTCATCGAGGTGATCTTCTCGTGGCCGGGGATGGGACAAGCGATGTACACGGCGGCCTTGGCGCGTGACATCCCCCTCCTGATGGGAGGCACGGTGGTCGCGGCGCTGGCCGTGGTCGTGGGGAACACGCTGGCCGACATCGCCTACGCGGTGGCCGACCCGAGGGTACGGCTGTGAGCTCGGGCGCCTCCTGGGCCAGGGCCTGGCCGTCCCGTCTCCGCGCCGGCGGTCTCGTGCTCGCGACCCTGGTCATCGCCTGCAGCGTGGGCCCCTGGTGGACTCGAGACCCGAGCGCAATCGTCGACCCACCGGCGGCGTCGCTGTTGGAGCCGGGCGCCCAGCGGGTTGTGGTCTCGTTGCGCGACGGGTCGACGCTGGCCGCCGAGAGCGCCGAGCGCTCCGGAGACCGCTGGCTGCTCGTTCGCCGAGGGGTCAACGAGGCGCTGCCGGCAGATCAAGTCGCTGCCGTCGAGCGGGTTCGGTTCTGGCTGGGGACGGATCGGCTGGGGCGTGACGTTCTCGCCCGGTTACTCACCGGTGGACGTGTCTCCCTCGCGGTCGGCTTTCTCTCGCTGGCCGTCGCGTTGCTGGTCGGGGTCGGGGCGGGACTCGCCGCAGGCTGGACCGGCGGCGTGCTCGATTCCCTGCTGATGCGGGTCGTCGACGGCCTGCTCGCAGTTCCCATGCTGTTCCTGCTCATCCTCCTCGCGGCCCTCTTCCGGCCGTCGATCGTCAGTCTGGTCGCCGTGCTCGGGAGCTCCGCCTGGATGGGTGTCGCGCGGCTGGTACGCGGTCAGGTCCTGTCCCTCAAACAGCGGGAGTTCATCCTGGCCGCGCGGGGCATCGGCGCCAGCCCGGCGCGCATCGCGTTCGTCCACCTCCTCCCCAACCTGCTCACGCCGCTGGCCCAGGACGCGGCGCTCCGCCTCGGCGACCTGATCCTCGCAGAGGCCGCCCTCTCGTTTCTGGGCCTGGGTGTCCAGGCGCCGGTGGCATCGTGGGGCGCCATGGTGGCGCACGCCGACGTCGGCCTGATCTCGGCGTGGTGGCTGACGTTCCTGCCCGGAGCGGCGGTGGGCCTGACCGTGATCGGGACGGCCTTGATGGCGGACGGCATCGCCGAGGTCGCCCGCGACGGTCTCGTGGAGGTGGCCGCATGACGCCACACATGGGTGCCGCCCCTCAGAGCGCACGACGCGGACCGAGATGGTGGTGCGGAGGAGGAGACCCACACGGGACGGCTTGCATCAATAGTGACCAGACTATATATTGTTGCTCAGGACGAGAGCATATTTTGTGACGAACGTGACCAACGAAGCACGACTGCTGAGGCTGCTCTCCAGCCTCAACCAAGCCCGGCGGATCATGCTGAGGGCGCCGGAAGGAGATGTCCTGGCCCGCCAGGTCTGTGCGGCGTTGGCCAGTGCCGGCCGGCACCGATATGCCTGGGTCGGCGTGACGGGCGGGGAGAGCGGCGAGCCACCTCGCCTGCTCGGCTCTGCCGGTTCGGCGACCGGGGGCACCAGCGAGCGGCTGGGCCGGCTCGAACTCGACGATCCCGAGGGGCCGAGTCGGACGGCCATCGACGCCGGTCAACCCTGCGTCCTCGAACATATCCGCTCCTCGACGCCCTGGTCGACCGATGCCAGCCTACTCGGCCTGAGCTGGGCGGCAGCATTCCCGATGGGCGGCGGCGGTAACGTTTCGGGGGTCCTGACGATCCTCAGTGCCGCCGATGACGGTCTCGACTCGGACCAGCTCGAGCTCGTCCACGAGCTGGCCCGGGACCTCGGCGTGGCCCTCGCCGGGCAGCCGGCCCTCCCCGTCGCGGCGCCAGTCACGGTCGAGGAGCGCGACACCATGGCCGGGCTCGAGCAACGCATCGAACAGAGGACTCAGGAAATGCAGGAGCTCAACCGGCAGCTCAGGCTCGAGCTCGTCGAACGCAAGAAGGCCGAGGATGCGCTCCGGCAGCGGTTCGAGGTGGAACGTGCCATTTCGGCGATGTCGGCGCGCCTCGTCGTCCCCGAGCGCTTCGGCGAGGCGGTCGATGTCTCGCTCTCGGAGATCGGCGAGCTGAGCGGCGCGTCCCGTGCGTCGCTCGCTCTCCTGCACGGCGAGCCGGCCGAGCTGACCGTGCTCCACGAGTGGTGCGCCGAAGGGGTCGAGCGCAGGTCGGAGGGGACACGGTCGGCCCCCATCCAGTCCCTGCCCTGGCTGGCTGCGCGGCTCGGCGCCCACGATCCCATCCAGATCACCGACGTGGCCGACCTGCCCGGCGAGGCCGCTGCCGAGAGACGGCTCTTCGAGTCCCACGAGTCCAAGTCGCTGCTCATCTTTCCGGTCCATGCCGGGGAAGAGATGGCCGGGTTCCTCGCCATTGAGGACGTTGTCTCGGCTGGAGCGTGGCGCGACGAGGACGTGACTCTGCTTCGCCTGGCTGCCCAGAACATCGGCAACTCCCTCCTCAGGCAGCGGGCCAGCGAGGCGATGGCGCGCGCCAACGCCCAGCTCCAGAAGTGGGTGGACGAGCTCGAGACCCACAACCGGCAGATCCGCGAGCTGTCGGAGCTCAGCAGCCTGCTGCAGAGCTGCCAGCGCGTCGAGGAGTCGCACGCCATCATCGCCAAGTCGGCTCACCACCTGCTTGCCCCCGAGTCGGGCGGCGTCTTCCTCTTCTCCCACTCCCGCAACATCGTGGAGGCAGTCGCGGTGTGGGGCGACTCGCCGCCGGCGGACCGCGTCTTCGCGCCCGACGCCTGCTGGGCGCTGCGGCGCGGACGAACCCACCACGTGCGCGACGGCCGCGTTGACCTGCTCTGCCAGCACCTGGGCCAGGCCCCACCGCCGTCCTACGTGTGCGTACCGATGATGGCCCAGGGCGAGGCGCTCGGGCTGCTCTACCTGCAGGCGGAACCGGGGGGCGGCGGGGGCCCGCTCAGCGAGGCCAAGCTCCGGCTCGCCGCGACCGTCGCCGACCACCTCGCGCTGGCCATCGCCAACCTGAAGCTGCGCGAGACCCTCCACGGCCAGTCGATCCGCGACCCGCTGACCTCCTTGTTCAACCGGAGGTACATGGTCGAGTCGCTCGATCGCGATCTCCGGCGGGCCGCCAGGAACGGCGACTCGGTCGGCGTCATGATGCTCGATCTCGACCACTTCAAGCGGTTCAACGACACCCACGGCCACGACGCCGGTGACCAGCTCCTGCGCGAGCTCGGAGCGCTGTTGCTGCAGCTCTTCCGCGGCGAGGACGTCGCCTGCCGCTACGGCGGGGAGGAGTTCACCGTCATTCTCCCCGAGGCATCTCCCGAGGACACCCGGCGGCGCGCGGAACAGCTCAGGGAATCGGTCAAGGGCCTCCGGATCCAACATCTCGGCCAGACCCTCGAGGCGGTTTCGGTCTCGATCGGGGTGGCCGTCTTTCCCAACCACGCGAGCACGGGCAACGAGCTCCTCGCCGCCGCGGACGCCGCCCTCTACCGGGCAAAGTCTGCGGGGCGGAACTGCGTGATCGTCGCCGCCGAGGCACCCTGACTCCGGCCGGCCCAGTCGGTCGGGGTTCGTGTACAGTGGCTGCGGCTCGAACCGAGCGAGACGGCGAAATGAACGGGTTTCCCATCCGCACGCTGATCATCGACGACGACCCGGCCACCGTGGCACCGGTCCAAGAGGCCATGGCGGCCGTCACGGGCGTGCGCTTCGAGACCACGGTCCGGTCGACGCTCTCGGAGGGCCTGGCGATGCTTGCGGAGTCCTCGATCGACGTCGTCGTCCTCGACCTCCTGCTTCCGGATAGCCAGGGGCTCGATGCCCTCAAGTGCCTCCTCGAGGAGGCCCCCGACGTTCCGGTGGTGGTCCTCACTGATCTCGACGACGAGAACACCGGCGTCCTCGCCGTCCGCGACGGAGCGCAGGACTACCTCGTCCGCACCCGGGTGACGCCGGATCTGGTCGTGCGCTCGGTGCGCTACGCCATCGAGCGGCACCGCTTCCTCGAAGGCCTCCGCGGCATGGCCATGATCGACGACCTGACGGGCCTGTACAACCGCCGTGGCTTCAGGACCCTGGCGGAGTACCAGGTGAAGCTCGCGCAGCGCACCAACAAGCAGCTCCTGCTGATCTTCGCCGATATCGACGACTTCAAGAAGATCAACGACATGTACGGCCATCAGGAGGGAGACATCGCGCTGATCGAGACTGCCGAGGCGCTGCGTCGGACCTTCCGCGGCTCCGACGTGATCGCGCGGCTGGGAGGTGACGAGTTCGTCATCCTCGCCATCGAGCCCTCCGGGGTCCGTTCCGAGATCGTCATCGGTAGGCTCACCGCCAACCTCCGGGCCGCGACCTCGACCCCCGGCCGGCCCTACCGCCTCTCCGTCTCCACCGGCGCCGCTCGCTTCGACCCGTGGAACTCGCGCTCCATCATCGAGCTCATCGCGCAGGTCGACGAGGCCATGTACGAGGAGAAGCGGCGCCGGCACCAGGGCGAGTGAAGCGCTACAATCCACGTGATGGGGCGACGGCGGCGGTCCACGCGGTCCCCGGGAGAGTACTTCCTGGCCGCGCTCGGTCTGGCTCTGGTGGCCCTGGTGGTGGCGATCGTCGCCACCTCCGGGTCGTGTCGGATCCGACTGGCCCCGGAGCTGGGCATCCAGTCGACCACGCCGACCAGGCCTCCGACGCCAGCTCCGACGCCGTGAGTCTGGCAGCCCGCTTGCAAGACGAGCGCTGATGCGGCGCCAGAGGTGGGAGCCGCATCAGGGTACCCCGGCGTGAAGAGTCGAGAGCCGGCTCGACCAGAGTGGAGGATGAGATGGGCAACTGGCTGAAGACAACGGTGCTTCTCGGCCTGCTGACGGGTCTGCTGCTGTGGATCGGCGACCTGCTGGGCGGCACCCAGGGGCTCGTGATGGCCCTCGCGTTCGCGGGTGTGATGAACTTCGTGTCGTACTTCTTTTCGGACAAGATCGCTCTGGCGATGCACCGCGCAAAGCCGGTCAGCGAGGCGGAAGCGCCCCAGTTGTATGCGGTCGTCGCGGAGCTCGCCCAGCGTGGCGGGATTCCCATGCCCCGGCTGTACGTGATCCCGGAGGCCCAGCCCAACGCGTTCGCCACCGGCCGATCGCCGCAGCACGCGGCAGTCGCGGTGACCGAGGGGCTGATGCGCTCGATGGATCGCGACGAGCTCAAGGGCGTCCTGGCCCACGAGCTGACGCACGTGCTGCACCGCGACATCCTCATCTCTTCGGTGGCCGCGACGATCGCCGGTGCCCTCACCGTCGTGGCCAGGATGGCCGGCTACGCCCTCATGTTCGGGGGCGGCCGCGGACGCGACGACCGGGGCGGTGGCCTGGGCGGCCTGTTCTTCATCATCGTCGCGCCGATCGCGGCGATGGTCATCCAGCTGGCCATCTCGCGCTCGCGCGAGTTCGCCGCCGACGCGGGCGGGGCACAGCTGGCCGGTACTCCACTCGGACTGGCCTCCGCCCTCAAGAAGCTGGGCGCCTACACCGCGCGGATCCCGATGCACACCGCACAGGCGACCACGTCGCACATGATGATCGCCAACCCTTTCGCGGCCGGGGGCGTGGCCCGGCTGTTCTCCACCCACCCGCCGATGGAGGAGAGGATCGCCCGCCTCGAGGCGATGGTGGGGAGGATGTAGACGGCACCGGACTGTAGCCGCCTCCCGACTCCCGTGATCCCGGTGCCGACGGGCCCATTCGGTCCTCAGGCCGGGGCAGGGCGCAACCGGAGCGACCGCCGGCGCCCACGCCCAGCAGGGCGCTATGCTGGCCGAAGCGAGGGATGGGACCATGCCTGAGAGAACGTCGCGCACCGTCGTCGCCGGGGTGACCGCGTCTGCGATCGCACTGGTGATTCCGCTCGTCAGCGCCGCCCTGGCGTTCGCCCAGGACGCGGGGCAACAGGCCGGCCCGGCGGGCATGTCGGCGGTGGCGATCGCCCTCAAGATGGAACGGACCTACCGTGAGTGCCACAGCTACCGCGACACCGGCGAGGTCACGTCACTATCCATCACCGACGGGGGTCGCTACGGGAGCGAGCGCCCCTTCGCCACCGCCTTCGTGCGCCCGGATCGCTTTCTCTTCCGGTTCACCGACACCGGCCTCGGGGACAGGTCATCGTCGTATGTCGTGTGGATGAGCGGCGCGGAGGTCCACTCCTGGTACGACGCCAAGCCGGGCCTACGCACGCCGGCGTCGCTCGGCGAGGCGCTGGGCGTCGCGGCCGGGCTGTCAAGCGGCTCGTCGATCCGGGTGCCCGGTCTGCTCCTCCCCAACCTCGTCGACGGCGGTGCCACGCTGATCGCGCCCGAGCGGACCGAGGACGCGAGCGACCGCGACGTCGTCTGCCTCCGCATCCGGGGGCAGAGCCGCAAGACCCCCTACACCATCTCGATGGGCGACCGGACCCTCACCGTCAAGGCCGAGACGATCACCCTGTGGATCGACCGTTCCTCGTTCCTGCTCAGGAAGGTCGAGGAGTCGCGCACGCTCGACACCTACCGGTCGGAGACCACCACCACCTACACACCCGAGGTCAACGTCGCGGTCCCCGACGAACAGCTCACCTTCTCACCTCCAACGGTGCCGTAGTGCCGAGCGGCTGCCCACTCCGACGGCTCCCCAGGCCTGGAACGACGCGGAGCTGCCGCGACCAGGAAGATCTGCCATGAGCTCCGTTGCGACCCAGCGCCCGCGACGGCGGGGGCCGGCCTCAAGCAACGAGGACCTGATGGTCGTCGATCAGGAACCGGCCCGGACGCGGGCGGTCTGCTTCGACAACAAAGGGCTTGTAGTCGACGACACCGTCTCGTGGTCGGGCGAAGGCGCCGCGGTCACGTTCCGCTCGGACCCGCTGCCGACGACCCCCAGCTACCGCCTGACCTCCCGGCGGATCGCGGCGGACCGGGTCGCCATGTCCTTCGAGGTCACCCCGCCCGGCCAGCCCGACGCCTTCACCACCTACATCCAGGCCACGGCGCGGAGGAAGTAGCGGGCCATCGCCGGAGCGTCCGCCCCGCACGCGCCGGGCGGCCGCCCGAGTCGACACCGGGGTCTCGCCGCCGGGACCGCTCGACCACACCGTCATCGCCCCTCAAGAGGTACCTCATCCGCGCGCGGGCCGGCGCGAGAGCGCGCGCTCGAGCCGGGCGGCGGCCTCGGCCGGGCCGAGACCGGTGACGATCACCGACTTGGTCCGCGACGACTGGCCCGTGGCCACGGTGACCTGAGCGGTCCGCACGCCCAGACTCTCGGCCAGCAGCCGGACCACGGCGGCGTTGGCCGCCCCCCGCTCCGGAGCCGCCGTGACCTCGAGCTTGACGGCATTCTCCGCCAGGGCGGCGATCCGCTCCCGCCGCGCACCCGGGTGGACCCTCACCACGATCCGGCAACCGTCCGGCGCCGCCGTCACGAAGGTACGCGGGGCTCCCGGCACACTCCCGGCGGCGCGGGGCTCCTCGACTCGCGGTGTCGCGCCTTGCCGTTGCGCTCCTCTTGACCTCGAGCCCGATTCCCGGCCGTCACCCACGAGCGAGAATGACGCCGCGTTGCGAGGCGGCGATGAAGTCCGCCAGCCGCGCCGCGTCGGGCGCGGTTACGAGCTCCTGGCGGATGCGCACGAGGGCTTCGGTGGTCGTCAGCTTGGGGCTGTGGAGCAAGCGCCAGGCCTTCTTCAGCGCCTCCAGCCGTTGGTCCGAGAAGCCCCTGCGCTGCAGACCGATGGTGTTGGGGCCGAAGCAGCGGGCGGGACGGCTGCCGACAGTCTTCATGAACGGCAGGACGTCCTTGGTCGCGATGGTCCCACCACCGATGAAGGCGTACTCGCCGACCTGACAGAACTGGTGGACCGCGGTGAGCGCCCCCACGGTCGCGTAATCGCCGACGTGCACGTGCCCGGCGAGCGTCCCCGAGTTGGCGAAGATCACGTGCGAGCCCACCTGACAGTCGTGCGCCACGTGGGCGTACGCCATGTACAGCCCGTGAGCGCCCAGCCTGGTCACGGCACCGCCCTTCGGCGTGCCGCGATGGATGGTGACGAACTCGCGGAAGACATTGGACGGGCCGATCTCGAGCCGGGTCGGTTCGCCGCCGTACGAGATGTCCTGAGGAGGCGCACCGATCGAGCAGTGCGACACGAAGCGGTTGCCGGCGCCGATGGCGACCGTGCCGTCGAAGTGGCAGAACGGTCCCACCGCGCAGCCCGGCCCGATCTCCACGCCGCCACCGATCACCACATAGGGGCCGATCTCCACGTCGTCAGCGAGCCGCGCCGCCGCATCGATCACGGCAGTGGGGTGGATTCGCGACATCACGCCTCTCCCTGCGGGCGGTCGACCATGGCCGAGGAGAGTTCCGCCTCGGCCACCACCTGGTCGCCCACCCGTGCCACTCCCCGCAGCACCGCGTAGCGTTGCCGCGTCTTTACTACGGTGACCTCGAGGAGCAGCTGATCGCCCGGGACCACGGGGCGCCGGAACTTGCACTTGTCGATGCCCGTGAAGTAGATCAGCTTGGCGTGCCGGTCCGGCACGTCCCGCAGCATGAGGACGCCGCCGGCCTGCGCCATCGCCTCGACGATCAGCACGCCCGGCATGACCGGCACACCCGGGAAGTGACCCGGGAAGTGCGGCTCGTTGACCGTCACGTTCTTGAGCGCGAGGATCCGGCCCTCGCCGAGCTCGAGCACGCGATCCACGAGCAGGAACGGGTACCGGTGCGGCAGGATGTCCAGAATCCCCTGGATGTCGATCATCGCTCTCCCCCGAGCCTGTTCACTCTCTCCTCGAGCGCCTGCAGACGCTTGCGGAGCTCGTCGATCCGCAGCAGATTCGCCATCGCCCGGTACCACTCCCGCTGCGGGCGGGCGGGCATCCCCGCCACCATCGCCCCCGGCTCGGTGTCCGCCATCACGCCCGCCTTGGCGGTCACCACCGTCCGGCTGCCCAGCCTGATGTGGCCCGAGGCGCCGCTCTGCCCGGCCATGATCACGTGATCACCGAGCTCCGTGGAGCCGGAGATCCCGGCCTGCGAGACCAGCAGACAGTGCTCGCCGACCGCGACGTTGTGCGCGATCTGGACCAGGTTGTCGACCTTGGTGCCGCGCCCGATCCGCGTCACGCCCAGGGTGGCGCGGTCCACGCACACGTTGGCACCCAGCTCGACGTCGTCCTCGACCACGACGATGCCCACCTGCGGCACCTTGCGGTGTTCGCCCGCGACGGTGGCGAAACCGTAGCCGTCCGAGCCGATCACGACGCCGGCGTGGAGGATGCAGCGTGCCCCGACCCGGCAGCCCGGCTCCACCACGACATGCGGATGGAGCAGCGTCCCGGCGCCGATCTCCACGTCGTCGCCGAGCACGCAGCCGGCGCCGATCACGGCCCCGTCGCCGACCACGACACGCTCGCCGATCGCGCAGCACGCGCCCACCGAGGCATCGGCGGCGACCCGCGCGGACGAGGCGACCGCGGCGCTCGCATGCACCCCGGCCGCCGGCCTCGCCGGGGGATGGAAGAGACCGATGAGCAGAGCCAGCGCCGGATAGGGGTCGCGGCAGACCAGCAGGTCCCGGTCCCCGAACGGGCCGGCCTCGGCGACCAGCAGCACGCCGGCACGCGAGGCGAGGGCGGCCTCCAGGTACCTCCGGTTGTGGTAGAAGGAGAGATCGTCAGGGCCGGCCTCGTCGAGCGGGCGGATCGCGGCGAGCGCCCGTCCCGGATCACCCACGACCGTGCCGCCAACTCGCTGCGCCAGCTCGCCGACCGAAAAGCGAGGCATCGATCCGCTCCCCCGTCCCTCTCCCGGCTCTGCGCGCCGACCGCGTCGACCGGAGCGCGCGTCAGCTCGCGAGCACCGACCGACGCGCGCGACGGGGTCGCAGCGCGCGGCCCCGCTCGGGTCGAGCCGCAGACCGGGACGATGTCACTTCGTCACCGTCGTGTTGAACCGCTTGAGCACGACGTCGGTGATGTCGGTCGAGTCGTCGGCGTAGACGAGTCCGGACTGGAACTTGTTGAAGATGAACTGGAGCTTCATCTCGCGGCCGAGCTCGTTGATCAGCGGCATGATCTTCTTCTCGAGGGCGTCGAGCTCCTTGCGCTTCAGCTCGTCGAGCTGCTGCTGAGCGTCGTCCTGGAAGCGCTGGAGCTGGACCTGCTTGTCCTCGATCTGCTTCTGGAGGTCGCTGCGCTTGGCGTCGGTCAGCGTCGCGCCCTGGGTCGCCAGCTGCTTCTTGAGGCCCTCGAGGTCGTCGTTGAGCTTGCGCCCCTCGGCGACCTTGTCCTCTTGGGCCTTCATCAGGCGAGCCTTGGCCTCCTTGCCCATGGCCGACTCCTCGACGATGCGTTGCACGTCGATGACCGCTATGGCGAGCTTGGGCGCCGCGGGCGCCTCCTGAGCGCGCAGGAAGACCGGGACCGCCACCAGCATCGCCGCCGCCACTGCGAGGGTACGCTTCATCGTGGGCTCCTTTGTCGAACGCCCCTTTGGGGCAAGCGATTCTAACAGAGAGTCGGCGCGGAGGACCGCGGCCCGGCAGAGAAGCTCGCAGCCGACAGCCTCCACCGGCCCCCACCCAACAAAGACACCTTCCCTCCTGCCCCACCGGCGCTCTGATTTCCGGGAGGGTGGGCAGGCGCGGCGGGTGGTCGCCGTACCGTGCGGGTCGGTCGGGGGAAGGCTTGGAGCTGTGAGCCGTGAGCTTCCGGTCGCTCCCTTGTGACCCCGTCGCACATGCGCCAGAATGCCGCTCGTGACAGGAGGGCGCATGCAGCGATTCGACGCGATCGACGACCAGACGGTCACCGCCATCCGCGTACTGGCCGTGGACCAGGTCGAGCAAGCCCGCTCGGGCCACCCCGGCATGCCCCTCGGCGCGGCGCCGATGGCCTACGCGCTGTGGAGCCGCTTCCTGCGCCACGATCCTGCCCATCCCGACTGGCCTGATCGCGACCGCTTCGTGCTCTCGGCTGGCCACGGCTCGGCCCTCCTCTACGCCCTCCTCCACCTCTTCGGATACAACCTCCCGCTCGCGGAGCTGCGCCGCTTCCGCCAGTGGGGCTCGAGGACGCCCGGGCACCCCGAGCACGGCCACACGCCCGGCGTCGAGACCACCACGGGCCCGCTGGGACAAGGCCTGGCCAACGCGGTGGGGATGGCGCTCGCCGAACGCCACCTCGCGGCGACCTTCAACCGCGGCGGTTACCCGGTGATCCGCCACCGCACCTGGGTGATCGCCAGCGACGGCGACCTGATGGAGGGGATCTCTCACGAAGCCGCCTCCCTCGCGGGCCACCTGCGGCTCGGGCGTCTGGTCGTCCTCTACGACGACAACCGCATCACGATCGACGGTTCGACCTCGCTGGCCTGCTCGGACGACGTCGCCGCGCGCTTCGCCGGCTACGGCTGGCGGACGCTCCACGTCCACGACGGCAACCACCTCGAGGCCATCGCGACCGCCCTGGCCGACGCCGCGAGCAGCGACGAGGCGCCGGTGCTGATTCGCGTCCACACGCACATCGGCTTCGGATCGCCGCACAAGCAGGACTCCGCGGAGGCTCATGGCGCGCCACTCGGGCCCGAAGAAGCGGCGGCCACCCGGCGCGCGCTGGGGTGGACGGTGGCCGAGCCGTTCGTGGTCCCGGACGAGATCGCCGCCCACGCGCGCGGCCTCGTCGCGCACCACGCCGAGGCCCGCCGCTCGTGGGAGCGCGACTTGAAGGCGTACCGGAAGGCGTACCCCGACCTTGCCGACGAGCTCGAGCGGCGCTGGCGCGGCGAGCTGCCCGCGGGCTGCGAGGCGGCACGGCCCGAGCTCGGCGGCTCGACCTCGCTGGCCACCCGCGAGGCCTCCGGAAAGATGCTCAACGCCCTGGCGGCCGTCGTGCCCGAGCTGATCGGCGGGTCCGCCGACCTCACCGGCTCGAACAACACGCAGCTCAAGGGCTACGAGGCCGTGTCCCGGGACGAGTACGCGGGTCGGAACCTCCACTTCGGGATCCGGGAGCACGCGATGGCGTCGTGCGCCAACGGCCTCGCCCTCCACGGAGGTGTACGGCCCTACGTCGCGACCTTCCTGATCTTCGCCGACTATCTGCGCCCCGCGCTGCGGCTCTCCGCGCTGATGGGATTGCCGGTCGTCTACGTGTTCACCCACGACTCGGTGGGCGTCGGGGAGGACGGCCCGACCCACCAGCCGATCGAGCACCTCGCCTCGCTGCGCGCCATCCCCAACCTCGTGGTCCTGCGCCCGGCCGACGCTCACGAGACGGCGGCGTCCTGGCGCTTCGCCCTCGCCCGCGCCGACGGTCCCACGGCGCTGGTCCTGAGCCGGCAGAAGCTCCCCGTCCTGGCCGAGCCTCCTGCCGGCGCCGTCGCCCGCGGCGCCTTCGTGCGCGCGGAGGCCTCGGGCGGCACGCCGCAGGCCGTCCTCCTGGCCACCGGCTCCGAGGTTTCCCTCGCCCTGGCCAGTCGCCAGAAGCTCGAGGAGCGTGGCGTTCCCACCCGAGTCGTGTCGGTCCCGTCGCTCGAGCTGTTCGAGCGGCAGGATGAGGGCTATCGGCGCGAGGTGCTCGGACCGGCCCACGTGGTGCGGGTCGCGGTGGAGATGGCGCGGTCCCAGGGCTGGCACCGCCTCGTGGGCCCGACGGGGACGGTGATCGGGATCGAGCATTTCGGTGCTTCCGCCCCGGGCGACGAGGTCGCGGCGCACTTCGGGTTCACCGCGGAGGCGGTGACAGAGCGGGTGGTCGCCACCCTCGCCGCGACCAGGGTCAGTCCGATCTCGGGCGCCGTCCCGCGGCCCCTCGAGCAGGCCGTAGCCGGGCGACAGGCCAGGCTCGACTCGCTCCAGGTCCCCCAGCGGATCTGCTCACGCGACGCGACACTGTGGGGCGACCGGTCCTCCCGCGACGTCGCCCGCCGGCTCGGCTGGCTCGACGCCCCGGCACGCGGTCTTCCGGACCTCACCTACCTGGAGCGGGTTGCCGCCGGGCTCGCGAGCTCCGGTGCGGACACGCTCTACCTGCTCGGCATGGGCGGGTCGAGCCTCGCACCCTGGGTGCTACGCCAGATCGGCGGCAACCCCTCGGGGCGCGAGCTGGTGGTGATCGACACCACCGATCCTGACCGCGTCGCCACGGCCTTGGATCGCCTCGACCCCACGCGGGCCGCGGCGCTCCCGGTGAGCAAGTCGGGTGGCACGGTCGAGACGAGCGCACTCACCGCCATCTTCTGGGAGAGGATGCACGCCGACCTCGGCGATGCCGCGGGCAGCCGGTTCGTCGCGATCACCGAGGCGGGCAGCCCGCTCGACGCCCTCGCCCACGAGCATTCGTTCCGTGCGGTCCTCCCCCATCCCGTGGACGTCGGTGGACGCTTCGCCGCACTGACGGCGGTCGGGTTGCTCCCGGGCGTCTGGCTCGGCCAGGACATGGAAGCCCTGCTCCTCGCCGGTGCCCGGGCCCTGCGGCCGATCCCTCCGGCTCATCCGGCCATCGAGCTCGCGACGCTGATGTCGGCGGTCGGGGCGGGCACGTGGGCACGGCTGGCCTGGTGCGCCTCGCCCGCGCTGCAGCCGGCGGGGGCGTGGGCCGAGCAGCTGATCGCGGAGAGCACTGGCAAGGACGGCAAGGGGATCATCCCGATCGTCTCGCCGTTCCCGCCTGCGGCCGCGACGGCGTGGCCCCACACGCTCTACCTGTCGCCTCGCTTCGAGGACGAGGAGGTCGGGGCGCTCGACACCGCTCTCGACGCGCTCGTGGTCGCCGGCCATCCGGTCGTCCGCTGGCGGCTCCGGCGCAGCGCCCTCGGCGAGCTCTTCGCGGTGCTCGAGCTCACCACCGCGGTGGCGGCCCTCCTGCTCGGCGTCAACCCCTTCGACGAGCCGGACGTCCTACGGGCGAAGGACCGGGCCAAGGCCATCCTCGCCGCCGGGAAGGTCGCTCCCCCGGCCCCCACCGACGATCCCGCCGGCTCGCTGCTGGCCCACCTCTCGGCGGTCGGGCCCGAAGACACGGTCGCGCTGCTCGCCTACCTCCCCGAGCGCGAGGACGTGGCGTCGGCTCTCGGCAGCCTCGCTGCGGCACTCGGCGCGAGGACCGGGGCGCCGGTGACCACGGCGTTCGGACCGCGCTACCTCCACTCCACCGGACAGCTCCACAAGGGAGGGCCGGACTGTGTCGTCCCGGTGGTCCTGACCGCCGATCCCACTCGCGACGTCCCGGTGCCGGGCCGTCGCTTCACCCTGGGCGGCCTCCGCCACGCTCAGGCGATGGGTGACTC
>JBLMXF010000037.1:0-8498 GCA_050257595.1 Acidobacteriota bacterium
GCGGGCGTTGTCCTTGAGCGGCCGAGCTCTCTCCTCGAGCTTGCGATGGCGCGTCTGGTAATCGCTCTTCACCCGGTCGTACACCGCCTGGGAGACCGCGCCCTTCTTGTCGTCCATCTTGGCCAGACGCTGCTGCAGCACCTCCTGCTCCTGCTTGATCGCCTTGAGCTCGTCGATGGCGGAGGTGTCGATATGCTGGAGTTCCTCGAGCACGATTGCCTCCCGCGAGAGCCGCCGCTCGCGACCGATGCCGCGCGGGCCGCGCTCTCGGGCGCTTTTGGAACAGAGTATCAGGAATCCGGCAGCGTCGCACCGCCCGTGCGACGGGCCCCATCCAGCGGCGATCGTGTCTCGGCCTCTTGACGGTTTGGCGGGTCGCCTATACGATAGGGAAAAAGGGGCAGGCATAGCGGATGACCAAGCGGTCGAGGTTCCCGTCGGAGCTCTGGTCTCGCGTATCGCCCGGTGTTGCGCGCCGGGGCCCTCACGCAAGGTGGTGGAGGGCGGGGCGGGGCTGGAGGGGAGGGAAGGGGCACGAGCCTTCGGCAGCGATCGAGGGGCGGGACCCGCAAGCAAGGAGGAGCGTACCAATGCGCCGATTGATGAGCATCGTATTCGTGCTGGTTCCGGTCCTGGGCTTCGCCCAGCAGTACCATGTGGAGATCGTCCCGACGGCGGGATTCCGCTGGGGCGGGGACATCCGCATCGAGGAGAGGGCGTTCAAGTTCCAGAATTTCAACACCTCGATCAGCTCGGGCGGCTCGTATGGCCTGAGGCTGGACATTCCACTCGGCACCGCGGTGGCGCTCGAGCTCCTCGCCGACCAGCAGAGGACCAGCTTCCAGGACGATCAGGGGCTGTTCGGCGAGGTGCCCGGCGGGTTCATCAAGGCGGGAGACTCGCACGCCCTCGACATCGACGTCGCCTACTACCATGCGGGGCTGCTGTTCGACCTCGCCCAGGGACCGACCCGGGGCTACCTGGTCGCCACGGCAGGCATCACGCAGATCAACCCCCAGCTCCCGCTGCCGAACGATACCCGGTTCTCGGCCGGTGTCGGCGCCGGGATCAAGCTCGACCTCACGGACCGGCTCGGATTCCGCTTCGAGGGCCGCTACTACTGGACCAAGACCGACGCGGGCAAGGGCGCGACGTACTCTTTCGCCAACCCGGACTGTCAGGCACCCTGCAGCTACACCTTCAAGTACAGGGACAGCCTCGACCAGTTTGCCGCCACGGTCGGTCTGGCGATCAGATTCTGAGGGCCAGGCACCCTCGTGCCCTGCTGCCCGAGGGTCAAGGGCTCGGCCGCCTGGCGTGAGGCGCCCCGGCTCACGTGCGGATGGGGTGTGGGCTAGTCCGGAGGGAGCGACCAGCGATGGAGCTGACACAGGAAAAGGTCGGTGACGTCCTCATTCTCGAACCGCTCGGCAAACTCGACGCGGCGAACGCCCAGGAGTTCCAGCAGAAGGCCGCGGAGCTGATCGAGAACGGCGAGCGGCGGGTGGTCCTCGACCTCGGCAAGACCGAGCACATCGGCGGCGCCGGCCTGCGCACCCTGCTGATGATCGCCAAGAAGCTCGAGGGAATGGGGGGCGGCCTGACGCTGACGGCGGTCGGACCTCAGGTACGAAAGGCCATCGAGATGGCGGGCCTGCACCGGCAGTTCGCGTTCGCGGCCTCTCGCCAGGAGGCAGTGCAACGGTTCGCGACCCACGTCGCGACGGGGGACAAGGTCGCCGAGGTCGCGGACCTGGCGGCCGCGCTGTTGGGGAAGTCGGCGAAGAAGGGGAAGCCGGCGCGTGATAAGAAGAAGTGAACCCGAGCGGGCCGGCCACGGTCCGGAGCGCGGGGCACGGGCTATGGCCCTCCGCCCGTCCCGGATCGGGCGAACCATGTGCCCGTCGTCTGAACGGCGGCAGCGAGCGGCGGTTCTAGCGGAGCAGGAAACGGGTTGTCAACAATCCGAAACGGACCTCATCGCCGTCCGCAAGAGGCACCTCGGTCCCGGTCGGCACGCGCTGGTCGTTGACGAACGTTCCATTCGACACGCCCATCTCCTCGCGCACGAAGAACGCACCCTCGCGTCTGACGATGCGCGCGTGGCGGCGGCTCGTGGAGCGCTTGGTGTCGTACGGCTTGAGGTCGATGTCGGGTTGGAATCCGGCCGCCGCGTCGGGCCGGCCGATGAAGACCTCGGGAGCATCGGGAAGGGGCAGCTCGGTGCCGGTCTCCGGGTGGAGGAGACGTGGCCGGGCGACCGGCTGTGGGGAGGGAGGCGCGGGCAAGGGAGCCGGGGACGCCACCACGCTGGGGCCCGTCCCGGCCGGTGGGGCGGCCGGCATCCGGACCTCGGGAACGGGCGCAGGGGGTGGGGGAGAAGAAGCGGCAGCGCCGACCGGCGATCCGTCGGTCATGGCGAGATTGGCCTCGCGCAGCCGGCCGGAGAGCTTACGGAGCATGCGTACGGGGATCTCTGGGTTGTGACGTACCATCTGGTCGAACGTGGACGCGTCGATCCGGAGGAGCACGCAGTCGGTCAGCGCGCGCGCCGAGGCGAGACGCGGCATCTCCTCGAGCACGGCCATCTCGCCGAAGAAGTCGCCCTCCTCGAGGACCGCGAGCTGGCGCTCCTCCCCGCGGAGCTCCTTGACGATCTCGACCTGCCCCTCCTGGATGATGAACATCTCGTTCCCGGGATCGCCCTCCCGGAAGACGTACTCGCCCGCCTGGAACGGGCTGGAGAACGGTGTCTTCGGGGTGTCCGCCATGCTCCCTCCGGTGCGCCGGCCGCACGGCGGCTGCAGCCCCGTCCGCTGGCCTGGCTGCAGGCTAGCCGAGGGGTGAGGGGAGGTCAACAGCGCCCCCACAGCGCCGGCGCCGGGTCGGCAGGTGGGCGTCGGGAGGGCCAGGGTGGCTGAGAGCCGCGACGGCCGGCAGCTCCCGCGCGGGTGCGGAGAGCGCGGCGACCCGGTCGCGCCGCTCGACTCGGAGCGCTTCATGACGGAAGTCGCGCAACGGGTGGAGCGGCTCGCGATCGAGGAGTGGGGCCTGCGCAAGTCGGTCTCGATCGTCGGCCTCTCGCCGGCCGTCGCCGACGTGCACCGCAAGCTCGAGAAGATCGCTGCCTTCGATGCGCCGGTGCTGATCTCCGGTGAGAGTGGAGTGGGCAAGGAGGCTCTGGCGCAAGCCATCTACCTGCTCGGATCACGGCGCGGGAAGCCCTTCGTGGCGGTCAACTGCCCGCAGTACCAGGAGGGCAACCTCACGGTCAGCGAGCTCTTCGGCCACAAGAAGGGTAGCTTCACCGGAGCGGTCGCCGACCGCAAGGGGTGCTTCGAGGTCGCCGACGGCGGTGTGATCTTCCTCGACGAGATCGGCGATCTTCACATGGCGGCGCAGACGATGCTGCTGCGCGCGCTCGCCTACGGGGAGTTCCAGCCGCTCGGGTCGCAGCAGACGAAGACCGTCAACGTGCGGGTGGTGGCAGCCACCAACCGCTCACTCGACCAGCTCCGCATGGGCGACCATTTCCGCGACGACCTGTTCTTCCGACTCCACTACTTTCACATCAGGATCCCGCCCCTGCGTGACCGCGGTGACGACTGGCTCATCCTGGTGGACTACTTCCTCGCGAAGTTGAGCCGCCAGCACGGCGTGGCGAAGCGCTTCTCGCAAGCCTCGCTGAAGATTCTCAGCGGTTACGACTGGCCGGGGAACATCCGCGAGCTGAACGGCATCGTGACCATGGGCTACGCGCTGTGCGACGGGGAGCAGATCGAACCGCACGACTTTCTCTCTCTCCTGCAGTCCCGGCAGGCGGCCGCGGAGAGCCAGGAAGACGAGCTCTACTGGCGCGTGGTCGTGGGCGGGGAGAGCTTCTGGAAGGTCGTGCACGCGGCGTTCATCGCCAGGGAGTTGAACCGCGGCCAGGTCAGGACCGTGATCCGGCGTGGCCTGACCGCCACCGACGGCTCGTACCAGCAGCTCCTCGAGCACTTCCACCTGCCCAGCCAGGAGTACCAGAAGTTCATGGACTTCCTCCGCCATCACCGGCTGAAACCGTGAGCGGCCATGCGCCGGCCCGGCCCGCCGGATCGGCCGGTGGCCCGACGGTGATCGCCTTCGACCTGTTCGGCACACTTGTCGAACTGGGCGAGCGCAACCTGCACCGAGAGGTGCCCCGTCTCCTCGGCGTCCCGGGGAGACGGTGGGTCGAGCTGGTCCGCGAGCACCTGCTGACCACCCGGTTCAGCGACCTCGAGTCGTTCGCGGCTTTTGTCTGCCGGGAGCTGGCCGCCGGCTGCGGGGACCGGCTGAGAGACGAGTGCGCTCGGTTGATCGCGCGGGAGGCCGACTCGGCCTTCGTCTTCGACGGGGTCTGGAGCCTGCTCCGTTTCCTCAAGGACCGGGGCTTTCGCCTCGCGGTGCTGTCCAACGTCTCGAGTGTCCACGGGGAGATCGTGCGCCGCTCCGGCCTCGACGCGTGGCTCGACGCCGCCGTCTTCTCCTGCGACGAGGGACGGTGCAAGCCGGACCCCGAGTTCTACCGCAGTCTCTGCCGCCGCCTCGAGGTTGGCCCCGAGCAGATCCTGGTCGTGGGCGATTCCCTGCCGAACGACGTGGAAGCGCCCCGTGCCGCGGGGATGCTCTCGCGGGGCGTTGGGAGCCGCGCCGGCGGGGACGCGCTCGGCAGCGTCGCCGAGGTGGGCCTGTTGCGGCTCGGCGGCGACGCCCCACTGTCACGGCTGTTCGCGGTCGGGGAGAGCTTCCGGCTGGGTGAGGACCTCGTGAGGGTCAGCTCGCTGCGCCCTCTCTCGGACGGCGAGCAGGGCCGTCACAACCTCGTCTTCGCGGGCGAAGTAGTGTCAGCCGGGGGGGGGCACGGCGGCAGGCCCCTCCGCGTGTTCGTCAAGCGCTATCTGGAGCCGGCCTCGGCGTTCGTGGAAGAGCTCGCGTACCGGGTGCAGGGGATAGCCGGTCTGCCGACGTGCGGGACCGCCATCGTCGACCACGGCGAGCCGATTCTGGTCGTCGAGGCCGCCCGCGGGGAGAAGTACACCGGCGACGCGTCGCCGCCGGTAGCACGCGAGATCGGCCGCCACTTCGCGTTCGGGTATGTCTTCGCCAACGCGGACCTGCAGCCGCGCAACGCCGTCCTGGGGTGGGAGCACGGCATGCCGAGGTTGACGATGGTGGACATGGAGCACTGTTTCCTCAACCTCGCCGTGCGTCCACAGGACCTGGAGCGAGCCGCCGATCCCGACGCCATCGACGAGCTGGGTTACGAGGCGTTGGCGCGGCTCGCCAGTCGGCGGGTGCTGAACGAGAGGACGCTGCCCAGGTTTCGCGCCGCCTTCCTCGACCGGCGCACGGCGCCTCGCGCCGCCCTCGAGGCCTTCGGCAGCGGCTTCCTGGCCGCTTATGCGGAGCTGCAGCGCCGCCAGTCGGAGATCTCACGCCTGATCGACGCTCGCCTGGGACGCAGGCCACCCTTGCTGATCGGCACCACCGCCTACCGCCGGGCGATGGCTCGCGCCGATCTCGCGGACATCGGGTCGCGGCTCGCGGAGGACCCCGCGGAGGTTCTCGCCAGGTTGCTCGCCGGGCCATGCTGATGGAGCCGTGACTCCTCGGTTGGAGCCCCCGCTCCATGAGAGATCGGAGCCACCAAGAACGACTACGTCTCCGCTTGGTCTTTCACGAAATCCGGGGTTGGCACGTGCCTTGCGTTATGACTGATCGCTGCGCGCGCACAACCGAGGTCGAGGCACGAAGTTCAACCGGCAGTACGTGACCGTGGAGACACAAGGAGGAACAGATGGCTGAGTCCCTTTCCCGTGGTCAGATCAACGATCTCATGGCCGGGTTCGCCACCAAGAACCCCGAGTACCGCAAGGCGCTGGTCTCGAAGCCCAAGGAGGTCCTCGCGGCGCAGCTCGGGCAGACCCTGCCGCAGTCGATGAAGGTGATCGTCATCGAGGAGAAGCCCGATCAGTTCCACGTCATCCTTCCCCACGTGGCGAAGGAGGGCGAGGAGCTGTCGGACGCCGACCTCGAGAGCGTGGCCGGCGGCTACAAGGACGACTACCGCTGCGAGATCAAGCAGTCCGGTTTCGGGACGCGCGTCGAGATCAACGCGTCGCTCTACTGAGGAGCAGCTGCAGACGATGTGGAAGGCGGCGACCACCCTCCGGCGCTCGGGGGGTGGTCGCTGCGTGTTTCTCGTCCGTTCCGGGCCGCGCCGGGGCAGGAAGCGGGGGGTGTGGTGGAGCTGAGTGGTGCGGCAGGTCATGACGGCCGCGAGGGCGATGGGCGGGAGGTGAGCGGGGCTCCCGGCATCTCGGCGGGCGGTCTGTCGGCTCTGGTCTGGCAGGCGCGCACCCTTGACGAGGTGCTGCGGTCTGCCCAGCATGCCGGATTCGAGCAGCCCGAGGGGGAGGCCGAGCCTGAGCTCGTGCGGCGTTGGCGTGCCGCGTACTCGGGGAACGACCTCGCTGCGTTCCGGCGCCGGCTCGCGTGGGATGGCCTCGAGTTGGCCGACGTGGCGGCTGCAGCCCGCGCTGTGCGGGTGGACCGCCCTGAAGAGACGGAAGACCTGCCCGCCTGGGTTCGCGGGCTGACTGCCGCACTCTCCCGCGGCCGGCAGGAGGGACCCGAGCTGACGCGGCGGGGACTGCCTGCACCGCTGGCCGAGGGGTGGCACGAGGGCCCGCCCCCCTTTGCGGAGTTGTGGGCGCCCTTCGTCTACCTCGCGCGGGAGGACGTCGAGAGGCGGATGGGTGGAGATACGCGACCGTTGGAGTGCGGGGCGTTCGCGGCTCTCGAGCGCTACCTGCTTCTTCAACTCGCCTCGGTCGCGGAGCTGGTCCTGTACGAAGAGTTCGAGGCGGCCCGCGCCGCGCATGGACCAGGGAGCGGCGCCCACGGGCGTGAGGTCTACGCCGTCTTCCTCGCCGACATGTTCGAAGGAGGCCTGGGACGTGTCCTCGCCCGGCGCGCGGCCTTGGCGCGTCGCGTGTGGCGCCTCCTCTCGACCTGGGTAACGACGACGGCAGAACTGCTCGAGCGCCTGCGCAGAGACCTTCCGGCCATCACCGAGACACTGTGCGACGGCGTTCCGCCCGGCGGCGTGGTCGAAATCGCCCCGGGTCTCTCGGACCGCCACGAGGGCGGGCGGCAGGTTTCGGTGCTGCGTTTTCGCTCCGGATCCGCGGTCGTCTACAAACCTCGGGATGTCAGCATCGAGGTGGCGTTCCAGGAGCTGCTCCGCTGGCTGAGTGAGGCTGGCCTGCAGGACGTGCCGCCGCCGCTGCGCATGCTCGGTTGCGAAGGCTACGGGTGGGCTGAGCTGGTGGAGCGTGGGTCGTTGCCCTCGCAGGAGGCGCTGCGGAGGTACCATCGGCGTGCCGGCGGCCTGGTCTGTCTCGCCCACCTCCTGGGCGCGGCCGATCTCCACATGGACAACGTGATCGCCACGGTGGACGGTCCGGTGTTGGTCGACGCGGAGGCTCTGCTCCAGCCGCCTGGGCTGGCGCGCCTGCTCGACGAGGGGAGCGCACGCGAGGGCGTGGGCCAACCGGAGAAGGAGGTGTGCATCGCCACCGGGTTGGTCACCTTTCCTGTTCTCGACCCCTACGGCGACCCTTACGAGATCGGCGGCCTGACCGGCTCCGGGGGGTACCTGACCGACCCGGCGCACCGCGTCTGGCGGTCGGTCAACAGCGACACGATGCGCTGGGACCGCGTGGAGGCGCGCGCGCCCGGGATGGCGAACCTCCCGCTCCTCGAGGGTGAAGAGTGCCTTCCCTTCCAGTTTGCGGACGCGCTCTGCGAGGGCTTCGAGGCCGCCTATCACTTCCTGACCGGCCGGAGGGCAG
This sequence comes from Acidobacteriota bacterium, assembly GCA_050257595.1. Taxonomy (GTDB): domain Bacteria; phylum Acidobacteriota; class Thermoanaerobaculia; order Thermoanaerobaculales; family Thermoanaerobaculaceae; genus JBLMXF01. The sequence goes on from JBLMXF010000037.1 coordinate 7,881, forward strand.
CGTTGCTCGCCGAGGGCGGGCAGCTCACCGGGTTCGCCCACGTCGCGTCACGCGTCGTGCTGCGGCCGAGTGCACTCTACGTCGCCGTTCTCAGGCGCCTGGCGACGCCGCGCTTCCAGTCGGAGGGAATCGACGCCGGCTTCCTGATCGACTCGCTCAACACGGTGTTCAAGAGTGCGACGTCCAGGCCGGTGCTGTGGCCGCTCGTCGCCGGTGAGCGGACCACGCTGGAGGGGCTCGACGTGCCGCGCTTCACGGTCCGGACGGACTCGACCGACGTGACCGGGCCGGACGGCTCGACGGCGACGGGAGGCCTGCGCCGCACGGCCTTCGCGGCGATGGTGGACCGCATCCGGGGACTGGGCGAGACGGATCTCGTCCGGCAGGTTGAGGTGCTGCGTCGGTCGCTGGGCGCGGCCGCGCTGCGACACGCGCTGGCGCGGTCCGAACCGCCGGCCGCTGCTCCCTCCGTTCCGGGTGCCGCGCTCGGGCCCCCCATGCGCGCGCCGGAGTCGGTGCTCCTCGAGTGGGCGGCGGAGGCCGGCGAGCGGATCGCGAGCGGACTTGCCGAAGCCTTGTCCGTGAGCGAGGCGGAACCGGGGTTGCGGCCGTTCTACC
>JBLMXF010000038.1:0-2636 GCA_050257595.1 Acidobacteriota bacterium
GCTTCGCCGAGACCGAGCCCGCACTGACCGAGGAGGAGGTGCGGGCGGCGGCTGCTCGCTGTCTCGATTGCGGCGTCTGCTCCGAGTGCCACGAGTGCGTCAGCGCCTGTCCGGCGGACGCGATCGACCTCGGCCAACGCTCGCAGGAGCTCGAGGTCGGCGTCGCCTCGGTGATCGTCTCCACCGGCTACACGCTCTTCCCCGCCGACGCCAAGCCACAGTACGGCTACGGGACGATCAAGAACGTCATCACCGGCATGCAGATGGATCGGCTGCTCGCGCCGACGCGGCCGTTCAACACGATCCTGCGCCCGGGCGATGGGAAGGTCCCGGAGCGGATCGCCTACGTCATGTGCACCGGCTCGCGCGACGAGACGGTCGGCAACCCTCTCTGCTCGCGGTTCTGCTGCATGTACTCCATCAAGCAGAACCAGCTGATCATGGGCGCCCTGCCGCTCGCCGACGTGACGGTCCACTACATGGACATCCGCGCCCCGGGCAAGCGCTACGACGAGTTCTACGAGCAGGCCAAGTCCATGGGCGCGAGCTACGTCAAGGGGCGCGTCGCCAAGATCACCGAGACCGACGAGGGGAACCTGGTCCTCCACTACGAGGACATCGAGAACGGCGGCGCGCTCGCCGAGGCGGAGTACGACCTGGTGGTCCTGGCCGTCGGCGTGCAGCCGAACAGCGACGCCCAGGCGCTCTTCCCGGAGGGCGACCTGGCGCTCGACGAATGGAGGTGGGTGGCCGAGCCGAACGAGGACCTCGACCCCGGCCTGACGAGCATCCCCGGGGTCTACGTGGCCGGCGCCGCGTCCGGCGCCAAGGACATCGCCGATTCGATCCTCCACGCGGAGGCGGCGGTGGCCCAGGTCGCGGCGCACCTCGAGAAGGTGAAGGTGCCCGCATGAGCGAGAACGGCGAGAAGGGACGCCGGATCGGCGTCTACGTCTGCCACTGCGGCGGCAACATCTCCGACTACGTCGACGTCGACAAGGTCGTCTCGGCCGTGGCGGAGGAGGGTGACGTGGTCGTCGCCAAGACGGCGATGTTCACCTGCTCGGACGCCACCCAGGGCGAGATGGTGCGCGACATCGAGGAGCAGCAGCTCGACGGCCTGGTGGTCGCCTCCTGCTCGCCCAAGCTGCACACCTACACGTTCCGGGGCGTCGCCGCGCGGGCGGGCCTCAACCCGTACGAGTACACCCAGGTGAACATCCGGGAGCAGTGCTCCTGGGTGCACACCGATGACGAGGCAGCCGCCACGGCGAAGGCGACCGGGCTCGTCCGCGCCGGGATCGCCCGGACGCGGTTCACCGAGCCGCTCGAGCCGATCGTCGTGGAGACGGTGCCCCGCACGCTGGTGATCGGCGGCGGGATCGCCGGCCTGCGTGCCGCCATCGGCCTGGCCGATATCGGCCTCGGCGTCGTCCTCGTCGAGCGCGAGCTCACCCTGGGCGGCTGGATCGGCCGGTTCGGGGAGATCTACCCGCACGACCGGGACGGGCGCGAGCTCGTCGACGGGCTCGTGGCCGCGGTGAAGGCCCGTCCGACGATCACCGTCCTCACCGGCGCCGAGGTCGTGGCCAAGTCCGGCTCCTTCGGCAACTACGAGGTCGAGATCCGGATCGGCGGTGAGGGAGCCGGGACGCTCCACGAGCGCGTGGGGTCGATCGTGGTGGCCACCGGGTTCGACAGCTACCAGCCGGAGGTCGGAGAGCTCGGCTACGGGATCGAGGGGGTCGTGACGCTCCCCGAGTTCAAGGAGCTCGTGGACGGCGCGTCCGGCCGGCTCACCTACCATGGGCGGCCGGTCCGCAGCCTCGCCTACGTCTACTGCGTGGGCAGCCGCCAGCCGGACGGCAACGCGTACTGCTCGCGCTTCTGCTGCGCCGCCACGACCCATACCGCCATCAAGGTCTCCGGCCTGGATCCGAGGATCCGGCAGTACCACCTGTACCGCGACATCCGCACGTACGGCAAGTTCGAGGAGCTCTACACCGAGGCCCGCAAGGCGGGCTCGGTCTTCCTGAAGTTCCCCGACGACCGGCCGCCGGCGGTCGCGGCCCGCGACGGTGGCGGCCTGGCGGTCACGCTGACCGACCTGCTCACGGAGAGCCGGGAGCTGACCCTGCCGGTGGACCTCGTGGTGCTCGTCACCGGCATGGTGCCGCGGGAGAACGCCGACCTGGTGTCGGCGCTGAAGCTGCCGGTCGGCAGCGACGGCTTCTTCAACGAGATCCATCCCAAGCTGCGGCCGGTGGAGACCGTGGTGGACGGCGTGCTCATCGCCGGCGCCTGCCAGGGTCCCAAGACCTCCGCGGAGAGCGTCGCCTCCGGCCTGGCGGCGGTCACCCAGAGCGCGGCGATGCTGCGCAAGGGCTTCGCAGAGCTGGACCCGCTCGTGGCGGAGGTGCACGCGGAAGCCTGCACGGCCTGCAACGAGTGCCTGACCGCCTGTCCGTACGAGGCGATTCAGCTGACTGCCCTCGACGGCAAGCAGGTCGCGACGATCAGCGAGACCGGCTGCAAGGGCTGCGGCGGCTGCGTGCCGATCTGCCCGGAGAACGCCATCGACCTGCGCGGCTACACCGATGAGCAGGTGACGGCCATGATCGACAGCCTGCTGGAGG
>JBLMXF010000039.1:0-13253 GCA_050257595.1 Acidobacteriota bacterium
CACATCCTCATGCTCGACGCGGACGGCCAGCACCACACGGGAGACATCCCGACCATGCTCGCGGCCGCCTTGGAGGCGGACTTCGTCCTTGGCAACCGTCTGTGGAATCCCGACGCCGTACCGCGCAAGCGCTACTGGACGAACTTCCTCGGGACACGGGCGCTCGAGCTGATGACAGGTTACCCCCTCGAGGACAGCCAGTGCGGGTTCCGCCTGGTCTCGGCCCCGCTCCTGCGCCGAATGGGTCTCAGCGGACGACGTTACGCCGTGGACACCGAGATCCTGGTGCGCGCGAGCAAGCTGAGCGGTCGCTTCGCCCATGTGCCGGTCAAGGTGATCTACGACGGCGAGACGTCGCACTACCGGTCAGTGCCGGACACCGTGCACATCGTGCTCTCGGCGGTGAGGTTCAAGGTCGACGAGGCCGATCGCCGGCGCGATCCCGGCCTCGCGGAGTGGCGTCGCCTGATCGCCGCTCCAGAGGTCCTCCCACCTTACGCGAAAGGCGATCGGGGTCGTCCCCTTGACGATTGAGCCTGGCGGCGGGTCGTCCGGCGCTGCCATGCGGCCAATGGCACCCTCGACGCCGCGCCGTGACGGGGCGGAGGGCAGCCGTGCCTGAGGCTCTGGCGCTCTTTCCCGGAATGGCGGCAGGGCATCCTGGCATGGCCAGCTCGCTGGTCGTTCACCCGGTCGGGCAGGAGGTGTTCGCCGAGTTCTCGCGTGCCAGCGGCATCGATGTCGCTCGGCTGGCCGCCGAGGCAGACCGCGACGAGCTGCAGATGGATCGACACTGGGAGCTGGCCACCCTGGCCTGTGAGCTGGCCGCGGCACGATCGTACGTGGCCGACGGCGGCGGCTACGACGGCGCCCTCGGCTTCTCGATCGGCGCCTACGTCGCGCTGGCGAGCGCGGGCATGATCGGCATCCGGCAGATCGTGGCCATGACTGACATCGTGCTCGAGGCCTCGCGTCGGTTGAGCGGGCGCTACGCCATGATTGCCGTGCTTGGCTTGCCACACGACACCGTCATGGCCATGACGAAACCCGGGGAGGTGGAGCTGGCGGCCGTCATCACGCCCTCGCATACCCTCGTTGCCGGGGAGGACGCCGCGGTCCGGCGGTTTGCCGCGCAGGCCGCCGCCATCGCGCTGAAGGTGACCTGGCTCGACGTACGCTGGCCCCTCCACACCAGCCTGATGCGTTCAGTCAGCGACGCGCTGGCCGCCGGTCGGGGCGTCGTCGGCGAGCTGGGCCCGCTCCGTCACCCGGTGTACTCACTCCACCACTGCGGCGCCATCGGTCGTCCGGAGTTGGGCTGGGAGCTCCTCGTCGAGCACCTCTGCCACCCGCTCCGGCTCGACCTCGCGCTGGCGGAGGCCTGCCACGACGGAGTCCGCCGCTGTGTCGAGCTCGGGCCCGGCACCACTCTCTCTCGCGCGGTCGGGTGGCTCACGCGCGGCGAGTTGAGCTGTCAGGCGCCGTGGTCGCACCCTGACCCGCGAGCACGGGAGGCGGCATGCTGACGGCCGTGGTCAGCGGGGGCTCGCGAGGGATCGGGCGCGCTGTCGTCGAGGAGCTGGCCGCGGCCGGGTATCGGGTCCATTTCCTCTACCGCACGCGCGACGACGCGGCCACCAGCGTGATCGAGAGCGTGTCGGCGCGGGGGGGAGTGGCGCTGGCGCATCGGTGCGATGTCACCGATGCGCGTGCCGTGGGGCGGTTTCTCGAGGAGCTGGGCGAGGAGCCCATCTACGCCCTCGTCAACAACGCGGCGACGCTCCGCGACGGTCACCTCTTGCTCATGGACGAGCAGCGTTGGGACACCGTGGTGGACACCGTCCTCACCGCCGCCTATCGCCTCAGCAGGGGTTGCCTGCGCGCCATGCTCCACGGTGGCTGCGGCAGGATCGTGAACATCGGCTCGCTGTCGGCAATCCTCGGGCAGGCGGGACAGGCGAACTACGCGGCGGCGAAGGGCGGGCTGGCGGGTCTCACCCGGGCCCTGGCCCGGGAGCTCGGCCGCTACTCCATCACGGTCAACATGGTGGTCCCGGGATGGATCGACACCGACCTGGTCGCCGCCCTCCCGCGCTCCCGGCAGGAGAAGGCGAAGAGCAGCGTCCCGCTGGGGAGGTTCGGCCGCCCCGAGGAGGTGGCGCGGGTCGTTGCCTTCCTGCTCTCGCCGCTCGCCTCGTACCTCAGCGGCGTCACCCTGCGGGTCGACGGCGGGTTGGGGGCGTAACCTCTTACCGGTGCGCCTTCGAGCGGTCGAGGACGGCCCAGAACCTCTTCTGGAAGTGGTACGCGAGCTGGAGGCTCACCGGACCGGCCTTGCCTCCGCCGATCAGACGCCCATCCAGGCAGGTCACAGGCATCAGCAGGAATGTCGTCGACGCGACGAAGACCTCGTCGGCGCTCGCGAGATCCGACAGCGTGACGGGGTGAGTCTCGAAGGGAACCTGCAGCTCGTTGCAGATCTCGCGCACGACGATCGTGCTCACGCCTGCGAGGAGGCGGTTGGTTGCGGGCGGGGTGACCACTCCTCGACCGCGACTCACGAACACGTTGCTGCTTGCACCCTCGTTGACGAATCCGTCCTGCCCGATGTAGATGGCCTCCTCGGCGCCTCGGTCCGCCGCCTCGCGACGGGAGACCACCGCCGGGAGCAACATGGTGGTCTTGAGGTCGCGGCGCCTCCAGCGGGTCTCCGGCACCGTGATGACGGTGATCCCATGGGCCGTCGTGCCAGGGTCGGGGAACTCGAAGGCGCGAAGGTAGGCGAAGAACAGCGGTCGGCGACGCTCCGCCGGAACGTGCCGGCGTGGCGCGGTGCCGCCCGTGACCTGGGCGTACAGGATCGCCGAACGGTGAGGCTCGCGGCGATAGAGCTGGCCGGCGATCGAGTACCACTCAGGGAGGGCGGGGACGCCCTCATGCAGCCCGAGCTCGCCCGCGCCGCGCGCCATCCGCGCCACGTGGTCCGGCAGGCGGAACGCCTCGCCCTCTACCAGTGCGACCACCTCGTACAGACTCTCGCCGAACTGCAGCCCACGGTCCTCGAGTGGAACCCGCGCCTCGTCGAACGGCACGAGGCGGCCGTCGAACCACGCCCACGCGGGTGACCGCGAACCTCCCATCTCGATGTCAGTGTAGCCCGGGAATCCGGGGTGCGCGCGGGCAACGCTCCGACTCGCCGGTGGGACGGCCCCGGGTACGCTATCCTCGACGCCGGAGGCGGCCATGAGCGGTGTCTTCAAGGCGTATGACGTCCGTGGCATCTATCCGGACGAGATCGACGAGCGGCTCGCCTATGCGATCGGCTATCACTTCTCCAGCATCCTCGATGGCGAGGACCTCGCGCGCGGTCGCCGCGTCGTGGTCAGCCACGACATGCGGGACTCGTCGCCGCGCCTGGCCGCCGCGCTCTGCGACGGCCTGCGGACGGCCGGGCTGGGCGTGGTGCACATCGGACTCGCCACCACACCGATGAACTACTTCGCCATCGGCTCCCTGAAGACGTCCGCCGGCATCCAGGTCACGGCCAGTCACAACCCGGCCAGGTACAACGGCCTCAAGCTCTCCCGGCGTGATGCCATCCCGGTGAGCAGCGATACCGGGATCGGCACCCTCGAGCGACTGGTCCACGACCTCCCGGCGCCCGACCCGGCGCCACAGGCGCCGATCGAGCACCTGGACGTGTTCGCCTCGTACCGCGAGCATATCCTCGGCTTCGTGCGCCAGCACGAGCCGCGGCTCAAGGTCGCGGTCGACGTCGCCAACGGCATGGCCACGCTGTACCGGCCGCTTCTCGACGAACTCGGCATCGACCTGGTCCCCCTGTTCTTCGGGCTCGACGGCAGTTTCCCCAACCACGAGGCGAATCCGCTCAAGCCGGAGAACTTGCGCGACCTCCAGCGGGCGACCCGAGAAGGGAAGTGTGCCCTCGGCGTTGCCTTCGACGGCGATGCCGATCGGGCGATCTTCGTCGACGAGAGGGCGGAGATCGTCGGTGCCGACCTGGTGACCGCGCTGCTGGCCGGACCGATCCTCGAGCGCTTCCCGGGGGCACCGATCGTCTACGACATCCGATCGTCGTGGGCGACCCGTGAGGCGATCCAGGACGCTGGGGGACAGCCGGTCAGGGAGAGAGTCGGGCACTCGTTCATGAAGGCCACGATGCGAAGGATCGATAGTCCGTTCGGCGGCGAGCTGGCCGGGCACTTCTACTACAGGGAGAACTTCACCGCCGACTCGGCGCTGATCACGCTGATCGAGGTCCTCAACGTGATGCGTCGCTCCGGTACAGGCCTGGGCGAGCTGCTCCGCCCGTTCCGTCGCTACGTCGGCACGGGGGAGATCAACTTCCACGTCGCCGACAAGGCTGCCGTGATCCGGCGTCTCGCGGAGACCTTCGAAGACGGTGAGATCGACTACCTTGACGGAATCACAGTGCAGTACCCCGACTGGTGGTTCAACGTCCGACCGTCGAACACCGAGCCGCTCCTCCGGCTGGTGCTGGAGGCCCGCACCACGGCGCTCCTGACCAAGGCCAAGAGCAGGCTGCTGGCTATCCTCGGGTCACCCGAGGGCTCTCTCCATCCCTGATCGCGATGCCGCGGTCCTCGCAGAGGACGCGGTACAGGCCACTGTCCGACGGCGTGTCGGCGGCGACCGGCTGGACGCGGGTGACAACCTCGACGAGAGCCTCGACGACCACCGGGTCGAACTGGCGGCCGGCCTCCTGACGGAGCTCCGCGATGACCGCCTCGGCCGACCGGCCCGTCGAATACGGGCGGTCCATGGTCATGGCATCGAAGGCGTCGACGGCGAGGATGATGCGGGCCTCCAGGGGGATCTCCTCCCCACGCAGGCCACGGGGGTAGCCGGAGCCGTCGAAGTGCTCATGGGCGCAGCGGATGATCTCGGCTGCCCGCTCCAGCTTGCCCATGCGTTCGACGATCAGCGCACCGACTTCCGGGTGGCTGAGGATCTGCTCGCGCTCCGCGAGGTCGAGTGGTCCGTCCTTGTTCAGGATCTCGTTGGCAATCGCGATCTTCCCGACGTCGTGGAGAATCGCCGCGACCGAGAGGAGGAAGCGCTGATGGCTCGAGAAGCGTACCCAGCCCCTACGCTCGAGGACGTCGGCCGTCGCCATGCACAGCTGCTCCACGCGTTCGATGTGTTCGCGGGTGTAACGCGACTTGGCCTCGACGATCTCGGCGAGGGTCGAGATGACGCCAAGGTAGGTGTTGCGGATCTCGTCCGCCATCCGGTTGAACTCCCGGGTGAGGGCACCGAGCTCGTCCGCGTGGGTGCTGGGAAGCCGGACCATCAGGTGGCCGCGCGCCATCGCCGCGGTGCCCTCCAGTAGGGCGTTGAGGGGTGCCAGGAGACGGCCAGCCAGCCCACTCCCCACTGCGAACGCCGCGAGGGCACCCGCCACCGTGACCAGGAACCAGACACGCAACCCCTGAAACAGGCTCTGCCCGCTACGGGTCGGCGCGGCCATCACACCGATGTCCAGCGAGGAGCCGTCGTCGAGCCGCAGCACCGGCCGCCGAGCCACGACCGGCTCCAGGAACCGCGACCAGATCCCGCTGGGTAGGAACCCGGCGAGCTGATCCAGCCCACCGGTGCGGTCGGACGGCGTCTCCGGCCAGCCGACGAGGATCTGTCGCCCATCGAGCGCGGCGCCGACCATCCCGCCGGGAACCACCCGCTCGAGGAAGACACCGTCGAGGGGCTCGGTTATCACCACCCACCGCCGCTCATGGTCCTCTCCGCTGGCCACGGCCGCCGCCAACTTCAGCGAGGCGACCCCGCCGGGTCGGTCCTGCACCCAGATGACCGGCCGGCCGAACGCGACCTGCGCCGCGATCTGGGGCTTGGGCGGGAGCCAGGTCGTCTCTAGCCCAGCCCCCACACCGCGCTCCCACCGGTAGGCCTCGATCTCGCGCCGCAGACCGGCGAAGACCTCGACGCGCTCGACCTGGTAAAGGGAGAGCAGATCATGGAGACGCCCCAGCGTCGCCGGATCGGATTCGAGGCGAGGGTTGCCGGCCACGAACGACCCGAACTCGTCGATCGCACTGCGCAGCTCTGCAACCCGCTGCGAAAGCAGGTGCGACGCCATCGCGAGGGTGACGTCGAGCCCCTGCTGTTCCATTGTTCGACTCACGCGGACCAGGAGGACGACGTTGACCACGCCAATGACGAGCGCTGTGGCAACGATCGAACCGAGGTGCGAGACGACGAGCTGACCGCGCAGCCTCACGGACGCCCCCGAGAGATCAAGTCCTCGACCTGAGCCGGGGACGGCGGGAGCGTACGGTGTGAGAGCGTCAGCAGCCTGCGACCGGCCTGTTGGAAGCCCTCGCCCCACTGCGCCGCGGCCGGAAAGAACTGGCCCTGCTCGACGGCGCGCAGGAAGCCTACGGTTCCTGGGCTGGCCATCGCCGCCTCAGTCTTGTATGCCGAGAGCAAGACCGGCAGTCGCCTGGACGCTCGGTTGAGCCTCTCGTTGCTCTCGGGCTGGACCAACCTTGCTCCGATCTCGAGGGCGAGGTCGACCCATGGCGAGTCCTTGAGCACGGCAACGCACTGATAGCCGACCAGGGCGCGCGCGGGGTGCGGGGCGTCGGCAAAGGCCGGAACCGGCGTCACAGCGAAGGGCCTCCCGCATTCCTCGAGCGCCTGGAGCATCCAGGGACCGGTCGGGAAGCTGGCCAGTCGGCCCTCGGCAAACAGCTGGAGCTGGAGTGAATCGAGGTCGCCTCCGGCGAAGGTCCGCCACGCGGAGTCCTCCTGCCACAGCGGCGCGAACCTTCGCAGGACTTTGACCAGCACGTCATCCTGCCAGATTAGGTTGCCGCTCCTGTCGAGCAGCGACCCCTGGTACGAGGTCACGAAGGGCGCCAGCTGATAGGGCGAGCTCAGATCGAGGGCGAAGGGGAGGGTGCCCGAGGGCAGGCGCGCGTGCATGATGTCATCGAGAGTCCGAGGCGGCGACGGGAACCTCTCGGGGTCGTAGACGAGCGCGAGGACGTCGGCGCTGGCCGGGTAGGCCAGGACTTTGTCGCGGTCCGAGACGGCGAGCAGCGCCTGGCGCACGAGAGTGTCCTGAAGCACCTCGACCCTGGGCTGGGGCAGTTCGCCGATGACGCCGCGCTCCGCGAGCTGCCCTAGCCAGTCGTTCGGCACGATGACGAGATCCAACCGTGCCTCGCCCCGCGACACCTGGCTCCGGTCCAGGTACTCGGCCAGCCCCGCCAAGGAGAACGATCTGACCTGGATGGTCGCAGCCCCGAGGCCGTCGGCGATGCGAAGGAGCTCACGGTGGAGAGCCACTGCGGCCTGCCCACCCCACGACGATCCGACGGTGATGACCACCCGGCGGTCGGTGCGCGGCTGGCACGCGCTGAGCCCGATGAAGGGCACGCCAAGCCAGGCGGCCAGGCACGCGAGAGAAACCAGCCGGGGCCAGCGCACGCGTACCGAAGAGACAAGACCGCTGGTGCGTAGCCCTCGCCTGACCTCGACCATTCCCCTGCGGTCGCACCCTCTGAACATGGGTGGTCAGTCTAGCAAAGCGCGATCGCGGCGATAAGATACGCGTGGCGGTGGGTCCCATGAGCGGTCAGCACATGCTCTCCTTCGCGGCTCTCGAGGCCTTGGTGCTCGCGGGCGGAAGGCCTACCGAGGGCGAGCTGATCAGAGCGTTGCGGTCATCGGCATGCCCGGGCCGGTTCGTCGAGGAGCTGGCCGGTTGCGGGTGGGCGATCCGCTCGCAACGTCTCCTCCCTCTCCTGGTTCGTCACCCGGCCTGTCCGCGACCGTTCGCCTGGGAGGCGATTCCCCATCTCGGCTGGCACGACCTCGTCGAAGTCGCCCGTTACCCCCGCACGTCACCGCCGGTCCGGCGGCAGGTCGAGCGCAGGCTTCTCGACCGGATACCCCAGCTCACGGGCGGCGAGCGGGTGGCGCTCGCGCGCCGCGCGACGCGCGGGGTGATCGTCGGTCTCCTTTCCGTGCCGGAGCCCGGTTGCATTCGGGCGTTGCTCGACAACCCGCAGCTCACCGAGACGGACACCGTGCGATTGCTCACGGTCAACGAGTCCGGCGAGTGCCTGGCCGCGGTCGTGCGCCACCGCACGTGGGGGCAGAGCCGTACGGTCGTGAAGACCGCCCTGCGGCAGAAGAGGCTTCCCCTGGGTCTGGCGCTGGGCCTGCTCGTGTCGCTTTCCAGTCGAGAGCTGGCGGAGCTGGCCGATTCCCCCGACGTCAGTGCCCGGATACGCGTGGCGGCGGCCGAGCTGGTCGCGTATCGCAGCAGGGGGGCTTGACGAGCACTCAGTGAATCCCCACTTGCGCTGGCGGTCGATCGTCGCTAACTTGCAGGACGATGAGCCTGCCAACGGCCCCGACTCCCGTTGAGTTCGGCGACGCGTTGCGCGCGCGTCGGGAAGCCGCCGGAGTCACGCTCGAGGAGATTACCGAACGGACCAAGATCTCCCGGCGCACGCTCGAGGCGTTCGAGACCGGAGAATTCGCCAAGCTGCCGAGCGGCGCGTTCCCGAGGATGTTCCTGCGGCAGTTCGTGGCGACCATTGGGGACGAGCCCGAACCTTGGCTGTCGGCATTCACACGGGCGCTGGAACGGTTCGCGGGCGACAGCCAGGTGGTGATTCCCGTTGCGCCGGGTCCGTCCCCAGCACGCAGGTTGGTGCCGTGGTTGGTCGGGCTGCTCCTCGTCGCCGCGGCTCTGATCGGTGTGGTCCTGGTCGAGCGTCACCAGGACGGGGAGCGCTCAGCCGAGAGTGTGCCGACGCCCGAAGTCCTGCTCTCCGTTGAGGCTCCGACACCCGTGGTTCCGGCCGCTCCAACGCCCATGCTGGCGGCCGCTCCGACGCCCGTGCCGGCGGCCGCGGTGACACCCACGGCAGACGTTGTGCACATCCGTTCCGGGGAGCGGGCATGCTGGGTCCAGGTCACGGTCGCCGGGGAGCGCTCTCAGTCCCGGCTCCTGGCGGCCGGGTCGGTGTGGGAGGTCCCCGGTCAGGGCAAGGGGGTCGACCTGGTCCTGGGAGACGGAGGCAGCGTCGAGATCGACTACCTCGGCCGCCACATCGTGTCCCCGGGCGCTTCAGGGGAGGTGACCCGGCTCCATCTCGGACCCGAGGGCGGGGACGAGAGACCCAGGGTGACGCCGTGATGGCCGAGGCTGCGATCTCCTCGGTTCGGGAGTTGCTCGACAAGATCCGGCAGGGACTGGTGCCGCGCTCGGTCCGTCTGTTCGCTGCCCAGGGGCTGCTGCCGGTCAGCCGCGAGGACCTGATTCGCGTGGTCACCATCCTGGCCGCGGACTCCGACGGCGAGATCGCCGAGGCCGCTGGCGCGACTCTGGCGACTTTCTCGACGGAGAACTTCCTCAACGTTCTCCAGCTCCCCGATCTCGAGCCGCTGGACATCGACCTGCTGGCCCGTGCCGTGGCCAACGAGGACCTCCGCCAGGCGATCGTCCGTCTGCCGAAGACGGCGAACGAGACCCTGCGCTGGCTTGCCAGGACCGCTCCCGCGTCCACCCAGGACGCCCTGATCACCAACCAGGTGCGGATCATGGCCTGTCTCGAGATCCTGACCGACTTACGGGCCAACCCTCATGCCGCTCCGGAAACGCTCCGGCGTGTGCGGGAGTTCGAAGAGGAGTTCCTCGAAAAGGCCGTCAAGTGGGCGACTGCGGCCGAGGCCGAGCCCGAGATCGAGGAGGCGCCCTCGATCGAGGAGGCCCTCGCCGCGCTCCGCGAGATCGGCATGCGGCTGCCCGGCGGGGAGGTCGAGAGCGAGCGCCTGCCCGAACCGGACGACGGCGCGCCGCGCGAGGTCTGCGACGCCTATGTCCGCATCGCATTGATGAACACCTACCAGAGGATCATGGCTGCGCTCAAGGGGACCAGGGAGGAACGCCTGATCCTGGCGCGCGATCGTAGCCCCCTGGTTGTGCGCGCAGTCATGCTCTCCCCCCGGCTCAACGAGAACGAGGTCGAACAGATCGCCGGGATGAGGTCTGCCAACGACGAGTGCCTGAGGATGATCGCCCAGAAAGGGCGTTGGCTCCGTCGGTATGGCATCGTCCGCACTCTGGCGTTCAACCCGAGAACGCCGCCAGGCCTTGCGGTCCAGCTGCTCGGCCGGTTGTCCCAGCGCGACCTCGGCCTGCTCTCGCGTGACCGGAACGTGTCGTCCGTGGTCCGGCGGATCGCCCACGATCGCTTCAGTAGTCGAAAGTAGCTGGGTGAGTTACTATTCGGACAGAAAAGGTTCGAGCGCCTATGCCAGTGCAGCGCGATTTCTACGCGATCTTGGGTGTCGATGGGCAGGCTTCGGAGGAGCAGATCCGGGCAGCCTTCCGGCGCCTGGCCAGGGAACGGCATCCCGACCGCTTCCAGGGTCGGGCAAAACGCGAGGCCGAGATCGAGTTCCAGGAGATCACCGAGGCCTACAACGTGCTCGTCGACCCCGAGCGCCGGTCTCGCTACGACCAGAGCCTCAGTCAGACCGGTCGGGAGACGCTGTCGAATCCACGTGATGTCGCCCGGGCCTTGCTGGCCAAGGCCGTCGGGTTGATGAAGGAAGGCGACCACACCAGGGCCGGGGAGTTTTTCTCGCAATCGGTCGCGCATGATCCCCAGAACGCGCGGGGGCGCCACCTCTACGCGATGTTCCTGGCGCAACACGCCGGGAGGCTGGACGAGGCGTTGCGCCAGGTGGATCAGGCGGCTAAGCTTGACCCTTTGAACGTGCGCATCCTGCTGGACGCCTCCCGGCTGTTCGCCAAGGCGAAGATGATCGTTCGAGCGACGCGGCTCGCCGAATCAGCGGCTGAGCTGTCGCCGGACGATCCTGCGGTAGAATCATGGCTCCAGCAGTTGCGACAGAGTTCGCGGTGATGAGACCGGGGACCGGCGGAGGCGGAGAGCGGTGAGGCGGGAAGCGTTCGCGGCAACCGATCGTGGCTTGCGGCGCCACCACAACGAGGACTCGTTCCTGCTTCGCGACGACCTCGGCCTTTACGTCGTCGCCGACGGGATGGGCGGCCACGCGGCCGGCGAGGTGGCCTCCGAGCTGGCGATCCGCGAGGTGGAAACGGTCGTCCAGAGCACCACGAGCTACCTGGAGGATACCTGGCCGGAGGAGTGGGACCCGAGGATCTCGCTCAACGCGAACCGCTTGGCGCGCGCCATCCTGGCCGCCCACCGGAAGGTCACCGGAGCGGTGGCTGGCGATGTCGGCCTCAAGGGGATGGGATCGACGATCGTGGCCATCCTGGCCGACTGGGAGCGGAACGTCATCTCCCTGGCACATGTCGGGGACAGCCGCGTGTACGTCCTGAGGCACGGGACGCTCGAGCTGCTCACCTCGGACCACTCGTGGGTCCACGAGCAGGTGCTCGCCGGCCTGCTGAGTGAGGATGCAGCGCGCAACCACCCGCTCAAGAACGTGGTGACCAGGGCGCTCGGCGGGGCGCAGGAGCCGGCGGTCGACATCCAGGAGCGGGAGGTCGCGCCTGAGGAGACCTACCTGCTGTGCTCGGACGGCCTCAACACGATGCTGGACGACTCCGAGATCACCGACCTGCTGACCCGGCACGAGGACCTCTCCTCGGCGGCGCAGCAGCTGATCTTCGAGGCCAACCGCAGGGGGGGCGTGGACAACATCACGGTCCTGCTCGTGCGTACGGCTCCCTGATCCCTGCGCCTGCTGACTCGTCGGAACAGGGAGGATCGGTTCCCGATGAACCGGCGACGGACCCGCATCGCGCTGCGCTGGGCGGCGGTCTTGGCTGGTCTGAGCCTGGCCAGCTGCGCTCTTCTCGCCGGCTATGGGGTCGCCCTCGTCGACCGCGCCATGACGGAGAGAGGCCAGCCGCGGTCGGTACCGCTCCTGGCGGCACCTCTCACGCTGCGCGACGGCGACCCCTGGACCGAGGCCGACCTCCGCGCGGCGCTGCTCAGACGTGGCTTCCCTCCCGCTCCCGGCGCCGAGGTCGGGGCCGGTGAGTTCGGCGCTGCGGCCGGGGAGATCACGATCGGTCCTGGCCTCGTGCAGGGCGCCACGAGAGCCGTAGCGGTGGAGTTCGGTGCCTCGGGGATCGGCATTCGTACGGCCGCTCACGGCCGGGTCGCAGCGATCACGCTGCGGGCGAGCGTGGCCGGAACCACCGCACCGGGGTCTGTGGTCGCCTGGCCTGTATCCCTGACCGACATCTCGCCCGGCCTGATCACGGCGATCGTGGACCTCGAGGACCGCGGCTTCCTCTCCCATGCCGGCCTCTCCCTCCGGGGAGTCGTGCGGGCGGCCTGGCACGACCTGGTCAGCGGTCGGGTGCGGGAAGGGGGGAGCACGATCACGCAACAGCTGGCCAAGCTGCTCCTCCTCCGCCCCGATCGGCGGCTCTCGCGCAAGCTGCTCGAGGCCTGGCTCGCCACACTCCTCGAGTACCGCTACGACAAGCGGACCATCCTCGAGGCTTACCTCAACCGCGTGTACCTCGGCCAGGACGGCGGCTGGCAGATCCAGGGCGTGGAGGCGGCCTCGCACTACTACTTCGGCAAGCGCGCGCGTGATCTGGAGCTCGCCGAGTCCGCGCTTCTCGCCGGTCTGGTCGCTGCGCCCAACCTCTTCGACCCGTTCACGCATCGCGACCAGGCGCTCTCCCGCCGCAGGACGGCGCTCCAGGCGATGGTCCGGGAGGGACACCTCGGGGTCGCGGCAGCCGAAGCGATCGGCGCCAGCGCCCTCCCGGCCGCCGCGCGGCGCTTCCGTTGGCCTCCGGCGGCGCACTATGCCGACTGGGTTCACGGGACCCGGACGGGTCGCGGGTCGGTCGCCAGCGCGCTCGACCCCGACGTTCAGGACGCGGTGCGCGCGGGTTGCGACGCCGGGCTGCGGGTCCTGGAGGCACGTTCGGCCCGGCTGCGCGAGCTCCGCGACACCGGGGACCCGATCCAGGTCGCAGTGGTCGTGATGGCACCGGACGGGCGAGTCGTTGCCCTGACGGGCAGTCGCCGGGGCCTTCCCGGAGAGTTCGACCGCGCCACCGAGGCACGCCGACAGATCGGCAGCCTGGTCAAGCCATTCGTGGTTGCTGCCGCCGTAGAGAGAGGATGGTCACTCGAGGCGACCCTGGCGGATACGCCCCTCTCCTTGGTGGACGGCGGCCGCGGATGGACTCCGGCAAACAGTGACGGACG
>JBLMXF010000040.1:0-51930 GCA_050257595.1 Acidobacteriota bacterium
ACCTGCTTCTGCGCCCGCTCGATCGACCTCGAGACCATGCGCGACTCGATCGGGATACCCTCCTCCATGCCGAGGTGCTTCATCCACTCGCGCAACCGGTCGGAGGCGAAGATCCGCATCAAGTCGTCCTCGAGCGAAAGGATGAAGCGCGACGAGCCGGAGTCACCCTGCCGGCCGGAGCGGCCGCGCAACTGGTTGTCGATACGCCGCGCCTCGTGACGCTCGGTGCCGAGGATGTGGAGCCCGCCCGCCGCCAGCACCTTGTCGCGCTCCTCTGCGCACTTCACGAGGTACTTCTCGAAGGCCTGCTGGTAAGCCTCGGCGTCCTGCGCCGGGTCGGCCTCCGCCCTGGCTAGGCCTTCCGGGTTCCCACCGAGGACGATGTCGGTGCCGCGGCCCGCCATGTTCGTCGCGATGGTCACGGACCCGAAGCGGCCGGCCTGCGCCACGATGGCCGCCTCGCGCTCGTGGAACTTGGCGTTGAGCACGACGTGGTTGACGCCGCGGCGCTTGAGCAGCTCCGAGAGCTTCTCGGACTTCTCGATCGACACAGTGCCGACGAGGATCGGCTGGCCCTGACCGTGGAGTTCGACGATCTCGTCCACCACCGCCTTCCACTTCTCCTTCTCGGTGCGGTAGATGATGTCCGGCCGATCGTCGCGGACCATTTCGCGGTTGGTCGGCACGACCACGACGTCGAGCCCGTAGATGTGGTCGAACTCGTCGGCCTCGGTCTCGGCGGTACCCGTCATGCCCGCGAGCTTCTCGTACATGCGGAAGTAGTTCTGCAGCGTGATCGTGGCCAGGGTCTGGTTCTCCGCCTCGATCTTGACGTTCTCCCTCGCCTCGACCGCCTGGTGGAGGCCGTCCGACCAGCGCCGTCCCGGCATCAGCCGCCCGGTGAACTCGTCGACGATGATCACCTGACCGTCCTTGACGATGTAGTCGCGGTCCCGCTGGTAGAGAGTGTGGGCGCGGAGCGCCTGCTGCACCGCGTGGAGCGTCTCGATGTTCGAAGGGTCATAGAGGTTGGGCACACCGAGCAGCTTCTCGGCCTTGGCCACGCCCTCTTCGGTGAGGGCTGCGGTGTGCGCCTTTTCGTCGAGGAGGTAGTCGCCGGTGGTCGACTTGTTGCCGTACTTGTCCTTGATCTCCTCGCCCTCGACCAGCTTGGGAATGATGTGGTCGACCTGATAGTAGAGACCAACCGAAAGCTCCGAGGGCCCGGAGATGATCAGCGGGGTGCGCGCCTCGTCGATGAGGATGGAGTCCACCTCGTCGACGATCGCGAAGATGTGGCCGCGCTGCACCATGTTGGCGGCGTCGAACTTCATGTTGTCGCGCAGGTAGTCGAAGCCGAATTCGTTGTTGGTGCCGTAGGTGATGTCTGCGGCGTAAGCCTGCTTGCGCTCGGCGTCGGCCATCTGGTTCTGGATGCACCCGACGGAGAGGCCGAGGAACGTGTAGACCTGGCCCATCCACTCGGCATCGCGGTGGGCCAGGTAGTCGTTCACCGTGACGACGTGGACGCCGCGGCCGGTCAGCGCGTTGAGCACGACCGGCAGGGTGGCGACGAGGGTCTTGCCCTCGCCCGTCCGCATCTCGGAGATCTTGCCGTCGTGGAGGACCATGCCGCCGAGGAGCTGGACGTCGAAGTGGCGCATCTTGAGCACACGCCGAGAGGTCTCCCGGACGATGGCGAAAACCTCGACGAGGTGCTCGTCGAGGATCTCCTGCACGTGGGTACGACGAGCCCTGAACTCCTCGGGCAGCTCCGCCGTGCCCTGGCGGACCTTTTCCTTGACGATGCTCAGGCGCCCCCGGAGCTCCTCGTCGGAGAGCTTCTCCAGCTCGGGCTCGAGGGCATTGATGGCGGCGACCCGTGGGGCGAGTCGCTTCATCTCGCGCTCGTGCTTGGAGCCCAGGATTGCCTCGAGTACCTTGTCGACGACCGTTGCCGGCATACTCACCTCAAACTCGGTAGGTTACGCCCGAAACCCCGCAGGCACAAGCGAATCCGGGGATCGTGCCGTCCCTGCCGGCCCTTTCAACGCGACTCGTGCGCCGCTCACTCCCGCACTGCGGCGATGGCATCGATCTCGATCAACAGGTCATGGTGGAGCTCGCGGCACGGGACGACAGTGCGGGCGGGCCTGGCAGCGCCGAAAGTGGCGGCGTAGATCGTGTTGACCCGGTCCCAGAGGGCGATGTCCGACAGGTAGACCGTCACCTTGAGCGCGTGCTCGAGGTCGCTTCCCGCCTCCTTGAGGACCGCGGCCAGGTTGCGCAGCGCCTGTTCGGCCTGCACCTCGATCGACTCGCCGGTCAGCCTGCGGCCGCTCTGCGGGTCGATCGGCAGCTGCCCGGCAACGTATACGATGCCGCGGTGAACGATCGCCTGCGAGTAATGACCGGCCGGAGAGGGAGCGTCCGCCGTGAACACCCGGTGTGGCATGTGTCCTCCTTCCCTCGTGCCGCTGTCGCCCGCATCGGGGGGCATCGCGCTCAGCGTTCGGCCCAGGGCAGGGCGTCGAGGTCGACGTTGCCGCCCGACACGATGATCCCGACCCGGTGGCCGTGCGCGTCCAGCGTGCCGTCGAGCAGCGCCGCGAGGGGGACCGCCGCCGACGGCTCGATGACGATCTTCATCCGCTCCCACACGATTCTCATGGCGGCGACGATGGCCTCCTCGCTGACGGTCACGATGTCGGTAACCCGCTCCCTGATGATGGCGAACGTCAACTCCCCGAGCGACGTGAGGAGCCCGTCGGCGACGGTGTGCGGATCGACGGAGGGGACGATTCGGCCAGCTCGGAGAGAGCGCATGGCGTCGTCCGCGGCCGCCGGCTCGGTCCCGATCACCCGCGTCCCGGGGGACAGGGCGGTCACGGTCACGGCGGTTCCCGAGAGCAGCCCACCTCCGCCCACCGGTGCCAGCACGAGGTCGAGGTCGGAAACTTCCGCGAGCAGCTCGAGCGCGGCGGTGCCCTGGCCGGCGATCACCCGGTGGTCGTTGTAGGGATGGACGACGACAGCGCCGGTGTCGCGCACGAGCTCGGCGAGGGTTGACTCTCTCGCCGCCAGGGTGGGCTCGCAGAGGCGGACCGTGGCGCCGTAGCCTTCGACGGCGGCCCGCTTGACCGCCCGCGAGGTCCGCGGCATGACGACGTGCGCGGCCACGCCGCGCAAGCGGGCCGCCAGCGCGAGGGCCGCCGCGTGGTTGCCCGACGAGTGGGTGGCAACCCCCCGATGGGCCTCCCCGTCGGTCAGGGAGAACACCGCGTTGCAGGCGCCGCGGAACTTGAACGCGCCCACCCTCTGGAAGTTCTCGCACTTGAAGTGCAGCCGGGCACCGGTGATGCGGTCGAGGCTCGCACTGGTCATGACCGGCGTGCGGTGCGCGAACGGGCGGATCCGCTCGGCTGCGGCCCGTACGTCGTCGAGGGTGACGGTCCCCACCCCGTCACGCTAGCACGGGTGGCAAGAACAGCACGCGGCCGCGGGGTGCTGCGAGAACACGAGGCTGGCGCCGCCGGTCTTGCTCGCTCCCGATCGTGTCCGGCTCGGACACCCGGACAGGCCTGCAGCCGGCCGATCGCGGCTCACGCTCTCACGGTCCCAGCAGGCGGCAGAGCAGGAGCACCGATGGCGGCACGACCAGAAGACTCGCGAGATCGAGAAGCGAGCCATGGCGCAGCATGGCGGTGATCGACACGCAACCGGAGCCGTAGACGATCGCGTTGGGCGGGGTGGAGACCGGCAGCATGAAGGCCATCGAGGCACCGAGGGCGGTGGCCACGGCCGGGGGGACCACGCTCACCCCGGCGGCCTGCGCGGCGGCGATCGCCAGAGGACAGACCATGGTCGCCGCGGCCGTGTTCGACGTGGTCTCGGTGAGTACGATCGCGACGAAGCAGAAGAGGAAGGTCAGGGCGGTCAGCGAGCGTGCGCCGGTGAGTTCGATCAGACCCCGGCCGACGGCAGAGGCGAGACCGGTGTGGAACATCGCGCTGCCCAGGGAGAGCCCGGCGCCGAACAGCAGGAGGGTGCCCCAGTCGATGCGCGCGGCCTGGTTCCACGTCATCGTGAAGCGGCGCTGCTGCCAGTCGACCGGGAGCAGGAAGAGCAGCGCCGCGCCGAGGACCGCGACGACTCCCTCGGGGAGCGCCGCCTGGATGGAGCGGGAAGCCTGCGACTCCGTGCCGGCCGCCAGAGCGACGAGCCCCGGAAGGACCCACAGCGAGACGGTGAGCGCGAAGGCGATGAGCACGTTGCGCTCGGCACGGGAGAGCGGTCCCAGCGCCGCCCTGTCGCCGGCGATGACAGCGCGGGAGCCGCTGATGGAGCCCACCTCCGGGGGGAGAGCCCAGCGCAGGTAGGCGAGGAGCAGCGCGAGCATGAGCAGCATCACCGGCGTGCCGATGAGCATCCACTGGAAGAAGGGGATCCTTACCCCTCCCAGTTTGGCCAGCTGGCCAACGACGATCAGGTTCGGCGGGGTTCCCACCGGTGTGGCGATCCCCCCGATCGACGAGGCGTAGGCGGTCACGAGCATCAGCGCCGTCCCGTAGCGCAGCTTGGTGAGATCCACCGCTTTCCCGCGAGCCTGCTCGAGCAGTCGTGAGAGGGCCACCAGGACGCTGACGGCGATCGGGTACAGCATGGCCGTCGTGGCGGTGTTCGAGAGCCACATCGAGAGCACCGCCGTGATGCCGGCAAATGCCAGGAGGATCCGCGCCGACGACGTTCCGACCCAGGACCGGGTCAGGATGGCGTAGGCCATCCGCTTGTCGAGCCCGGTGGCGAACATCGCCTCGGCGATGATGAAGCTGCCCATGAAGAGAAAGATGATCGGGTCCCCGAAGGGGGCGAAGAGCTCGCCCGCGGGACCGACGCCGACAACCACTGCGAGGGCCGGACCGAGCAGCGCGGTGACGGGGATCGGGACCGCTTCGCCGATCCACCAGATCAGCACCCAGGCGAGCACGGCCGTGAGACGGGCTGCCGCCGGCTGCAGCGTGGGCATGGGTGTGAGGAAAAGGATGACGAAGGCGGCGGGGCCGAGGAGGAGGGTGATCGAGCGCCTTCTCCGCTCGAAACGCAGCTCCGCGGGCGAGAGTGTTTCACGGGCCTCGGACAGGTCCCGGAAGCGTACCCGTTCGCTCACGTCCACTCCCTCCGCTGGGCTGCGCCACTGCGACGTGCGGGTCCAGTTTACACAGCACTCCCTCGGTTACCCAAAGGTAACAGAGGTGTTCGACGGTGCGTCACGCCACAGTCACGTGAGAAGCGGCCCCGCCACCGGCGAGATCCCACGGTTGGAGCGTCAAGCTGCTGACTGGCCGATGTTTGTCCCGCGGAGGGCGGGGCCAGGACGCGGGGTATTGGGCTTGCATAGTCTGCCGGCGAGGGACGAACCATGCCGATCATCACGGTGTCACGCGGGTCCATGAGCGGTGGCAAGGCGCTGGCGGAGTGTGTCTCGGGCGCGCTCGGATCGCCCTGCGTCGGGCGGGAGATCCTGGTCGAGGCGGCCACCCGCGTCGGGGTGCCCGAGAAGACGCTCGCCGAGAAGATCGAGCGCGGCCCCGGCCTGTGGGAGCGCCTCACCCTCGAGCGCCGCATGTACGTCGTGGCCATGCAGGCGGCACTGGCCGAGCACGCGGCCAAGGGGGACTTGGTCTACCACGGATACGCCGGTCACTTGCTGCTCCGGGGCCTGCCGGCTGTCCTCCGCGTCCGTCTCATTGCACCGATGGAGATGCGAGTGCGGACCGAGATGGAGCGCACCGGCCAGTCGCGCGAGCAGGCCGAGCAGGAGATTGCGCGGCGTGACGAGGGCCGGGCGGCGTGGACGAAGGCCATGTACGGCGTCGACCTCCGAGACCCATCACTCTACGACCTCGTCATCAACGTGGAGTCGATGTCGATTCCGAGTGCGTGCGCGGTGGTTGTGGAGGCGGCGCGGCGTCCCGAGTTCCTCGTCACTGACGAGGTCAAGGTGCGGTTGAGGGACTTCAGTCTCGCCTGTCGCGTCAGGGCCGCGCTCGCCACCCATCCGGCCAGCCGCGGCCTGGATCTGTCGGTCAACGTCGTCGGCAGCATCGTTAACATTGCGGGCGAGGTCCCATCCCCGGTCATGCTCACGCACGCGAGCACGCGGTGGGAACAGGAGCTGAAGAGCATCGCCCTGGCCGTCGAGGGCGTGCGCCGGGTCGAGCTCGATATCCAACCCTTCGACGCGTACCACTGAGTCGCGAATGGTCTGCTGGCGACGTGGGTGCTGACGCACCCCTGACGGGGAGGCAGGTGTGGACATCCTGAGCTGGCTGCAGGCGCTGGGGCGCGATGCCGATCCGGCTCGTGCCGGCTTTCAGGCCCAGCCGATGTACCTGCTGGTGAGCGTGCTCTTGCCGGTCTCCATCGGGTTGATCGTCGGTTTTGGCCTGCGGTTGATCGAGCGCGTGTTCGGCGTCGAGCTTGGTCGGGGAGGGGGGCACTGATGTCCGCCGGTGACTTTCTTCTCGGTCTCGACAACTTCCCGTACCTCGCCCTGTTCGGCTTCGTGATCGGGGCACTCGGTGGATTCTTCGGCGTCGGCGGGGGGTTCCTGATGGTCCCCATGCTCAACGTCGTGTTCGGGGTTCCCTACAACATCGCGGTCGGCTCCGACCTCGGTCAGATGTGCGGCATGTCGTCCGCCGCGACCGTGCGCCACATGCGCTTCGGAAACATCGACTTCAAGCTCGGCTTCCTGATGATCGCCGGGACCGCCACCGGCGTCGAGATGGGTGCGCAGGTGCTCGAGGTGCTCAAGAACGTGGGGACGGTCCAGGTGTTCGGGCGCTCCATCGACACGATGTCGGTGGTGATGAGCCTGGTCTACGCCCTCCTGCTGATCTTCCTCGGGCAGGCCATGGTCCGGGAGTCGCTGCGCACCATCAAGCGCGCCGCCGGCCGGGTCGAGCTCACGGCCGAGGCGCCGGCCTCTCCGGTCGTGCTCAAGTTGCGGACTATCCGGGTATGGCCGATGGTCAAGCTGCCGGCCTCGGGGATCGAGTCGATCTCGCTGTGGGTGATCCTGGTCATCGGCTTCGCGACCGGTTTCCTTTCGGGCATGCTCGGCGTCGGAGGAGGCTTCATCCGGATGCCGGCGCTCGTCTACATCCTCGGCTGCCCCACGGTCGTCGCGGTCGGGACCGACCTGTTCGAGATCATGTTCAGCTCGGGGTACGGCGTGCTCACCCACGCAGTCAAGGGGAACGTTCACCTCGTGCTGGTGCTTGCGCTGCTGCTCGGCACCACGGTGGGGGCACAGGTCGGTGCGTCGTACACGCGCAAGGCGGGCGGTCCGTGGGTGCGCTTCGGCTTCGGCTGCATGGCCTTCATCGGCGTCATCATGGTGGTGATCAAGCTCTACTCAAAGCTCTTCCACGGTTAGCCCGATGGGGAGGGTGTGGAAGCGCCTCAGGGCATTCCTGCCCCCCCGCCGGAGGCCAGCGGGAGAGCTCACCATCGCCGAGCGATTTCGCCACTTCCGCACCATCGGCGCGGCCAACGACGCGTTCCTCTCCAGCCTGGCATCGCTGAGGGAGAGTCTCGACCGGAGGCCGGTCGTCGGCATGGGCGCGGTGTCGGCCGCCTGCCAGGCACTCAGCGAGCCGGTAGGGATCATGACGCGCTCGCTGATCGCGATGGCCGGTGGCCGCTACCAGTCGCTCGTGCAGCGCTACGAGACCATCGAGCGCGAGCTCTCCCTCGAAGTCCTCAAGGAGCGCCCAATCGAGTTCGGACCGCTGGTGGTGTGGCCGGGGGATGCCGATGCCACGCGGGCCCCGGTCGTCGGACCGAAGGCCGCCCGTCTTGCCGAGGCGGTGTCGGGCGCGCTTGCTGCTATCCCGCCGTTCTTCGCCGTGACCGTCTACGGCTACCGTCTGTTCATGGAGGCCACCGGCATCCAGGACCGTGTCGATGCCGTATCGCTGTCCACGGATCCACGACAGGCCGCCAGCCTGAGAGCCCTCTCCGACATGGTGACGGCGGCGATTGCCGAAGCCCCGGTGCCGGAGCCGCTTGCCGAGGCGCTGCGCTCCGCCTTCGCCCGCCTGCGCCACGAGGCCGGCGGGGAGTGGGGCGTGGCGGTGCGCTCCAGTGCAGTGGTCGAGGACGCGGAATCCTCGTTCGCCGGCCAGTTCGAGAGCGTGCTCAACGTCAGGGAGGACGGCCTGCCGGCGGCCTACAAGCGGGTGGTGGCGAGCAAGTACCGGCTCGAGGCGATGCGCTACGCCCTCGCCCGCGGCTTCGTCGACCAGGATGTTGCGATGCCCGTCCTGGTCATGGCCATGGTCCAGCCCCGGGCGGCAGGTGTCGCGTACTCGAGGTCGCCCGGAAAGCCGGACGTCTGCATGGTCTCGGCGGTTCCCGGTCTCGCTCAGCCTGTGGTCGATGGACGGGTGATCCCGGACATCCTGCTGGTCGGAGCCGGGGAGCCGCCGCGGGTTCTGGAGGCCACTCCTGGCATGCGGGCTTTCTCGCTGCACTGCGACCCGGGCGGAGGGCTCATCGAGGAGCGCGATGCTGTCCGGGGAGACCGCGAGCTGGCCATCGACGAGGCGACAGCGCTCCGCGTGGCCCGCACCGCGTGGGCGCTGGAACGCCATTTTGGGACCCCGCAGGACATCGAATGGGCGCTCGACACCTGCGGGGAGCTGCGACTCGTGCAGACGCGTCCCCTCCACCTGGCCACGCACACGGAGGCGTCCGGAGAGGACTCGCCGAACGTCGATGGATACCGCGTCCTTCTGCGTGCCGGCGTCGGGGCCTCGGGAGGCGTCGCGTCGGGCCCTGTCCATCGGATCACCGATCCGGCACTGGTGGACAGCGTTCCCGAGGGGGTCGTGCTGGTCACGCCGACCACCTCGCCACGCCTCGCGGGCGTGATCCCGCTGGTCCGGGCGATCGTGGCCGCGGCCGGCAGCCCGACGGGGCACATGGCCACCGTGGCGCGCGAGTTTGGCGTTCCGTGCATCGTCGGGGCGGGGACGGCGACGGCGGTGCTCACCGAGGGGGCGGTGGTGACGGTCGACGGGTGGGCGGGCGTGGTCTACGAAGGTGAAGTCCGCGAACTCGTCGCCGGCAGGCCGCGGGAGGCCGAGGACGCGGGCCGGCGTGATCCGGTCCGTGCCGCCCTCGGGAAGCTCCTGGAGAAAGTCGAGCCGCTGACATTGACCGAGCCCGAGTCACCCCAGTTCCGGCCCTTGAGCTGCACGACGCTGCACGACATCGCGCGATTCGTGCACCAGCGCTCGATGGCCGAGATGTTCGCGATCGAGCGTCTCGCGCCGGCCGAGCGGCGGCGTTGCCGCCGGCTCGCCTGGGCCATGCCCATGGAGGTGATGATCCTCGACCTCGGCGGCGGCCTGGCTCCCTTTGCCGGCCGCAACCTTCCCGCCGACTACGTCAACTCGCGGCCGCTCCAAGCACTGATGGAGGGGATGACGGACCCGCGCCTGCGCTGGTCGGGGCCGGTCGGTTTCGACCTCAAGGGGTTCATGTCGGTGGTGGTGCGCAGCGCTGCCGACGACCAGCGCTACGGCGAGCCCTCATACGCGTTGTGCTCGCTCGATTATGCCCACTTCGCCTCGCGGCTCGCCTACCACTTCGCCACGGTGGACGCGATCTGCGGCTCGTCGGTGAACGAGAACTATGCACGCTTTCTGTTCTTCGGCGGTGCGGCAGTCGCCGAGCGCCGCGCGCTGCGCGGCCATTTTCTGGCTACAGTCCTGCGTTACAATGGTTTCGCCGTCAAGCACGTGGGCGACCGTGTGGATGCGATCCTGGCCAAGCGGGGCGCCGAGCAGATCGAGGAGTCGCTCGTCATGCTGGGCCGGCTGATGGTGGCATCCCGCCACCTCGACATGGTGATGGAGAGCCGATCCACGGCGGAGATCCTTGCCCAGGCTTTCCTCTCTGGCGACTTTGGTTTCGAGCGCGTCCGCCGCGCGGGAACGTGAGATGGGATTCCTGAGCGGCCTTTTTCGCTCGGCTCCACCCGACATCGGAGAGGTGCTGCGCAGGAAATATGCGGCTTTCCGCCGGTTGCTCGCGGCCAACAACGAGATCCTCGAGCAGATCACCGATCTCGAGGGTGCACTCGCGAGCGGCTCGGGGATGAGCCCCGACGAGCTGAGATCGGTCTCGGCCGCGGTTCACGAGCGCACGGGCCTGATGGTGGATGACCTCAACACGATCGCCGACGGACGCTACCACGGCCTCCACCACAACCTCGAGCGGATCGCCACCGGTCTGGAGGAGCTCCTCCGCACGGTTCGCGGCACGCCGGTCACCGCGGCGTGCATCCCCCTCGAGGAGATCACGCGGGACCTCGCCGACGCCGTCGGCGGCAAGACGGCGAACCTGGGCGAGATCCGCAACACCGTTGGTCTCCCCGTCCCGGCCGGGTTCTCCGTCACCGCGTTCGCCTACCGGTCGTTCATCGAGGGCAACCGTCTCCAGGAGCGGCTCACCGGCTTGTGGGATGGCATCGACTGGGAGGATCTGACCTCCCTGCAGCGGGCCAGCGAGGCGATGCAGGCCCTCGTCTTGGCCGCGACTGTTCCCCACGATGTCCGGGAGTCGATCGCCCTCGCCGCCCACGACCTTTACCGGAAGGCGCCCGGTCATCCCCGGGTGTCTCTGCGGTCGAGCGCCATCGGCGAGGACAGCCGCACCTCGTTCGCCGGCCAGTACTCCAGCTTCCTCAACGTCCCTCTCGAACAGGTGCTCCGCCGCTACAAGGAGACAGTGGCCAGCAAGTTCAGCGGGCGTGCGCTCTTCTACATGCACTCAAAGGGATTCCGGGAGGAGGAGATCGCGATGAGTGTGGGCTGCTTCCTGATGGTCGATGCGGAAGCGGCTGGAGTCGCCTACTCCCTCAACCCTACCGACCCCGATCTCGACACGATGATGATCTCGGGAGTGTGGGGGCTCGGCAAGCCGGTGGTCGACGGAAGCATGACCCCCGACACCTGGCTGGTCCCGCGGCGGCCCGGCGCCCGTCCCGTCGAGGCGCGAGTGGTCGACAAGCCCCGGCGCATCGTGGCGGCTCGCGATGAGGACGTGGTCGAGGAGGACGTGCCGACCCACCAGCGAACGGCGCCCTGCGTGAGCGACGAGCAGCTCGAGAAGCTCGCCGACTATCTCCGCACCCTCGAGGCCCACTACCGCGTCCCGCAGGACGTCGAGTGGGCGATCGACCGCCGCGGCCACCTCTTCGTACTCCAGAGTCGTCCGCTCGCGTTCGCCGAGGGCCACCCCAGGGTATCTGCCGGCAGCGAGTCCTTCGATCGCTACCCGACGGTCCTCAAGGGTGGCGCCACCGCCTGTCCCGGTGTCGGCGCCGGCCCGATCGTTCACGCTGAGCGCGACGACGACCTCGCGGCGTTTCCCAACGGCGGCGTGCTGGTCGCCCGCCAGAACTCGCCGCGTTTCGTCAAGGTCATGACCCGCGCGGCCGCGATCTTGACCGATGTGGGCAGCGTGACCGGCCACATGGCCTCGCTGGCCCGCGAGTACGGCGTCCCGACCCTGTGCGACACCGGTCACGCCACCGATCTGCCTGAAGGCGACGAGGTCACGGTCGATGCCAGCCGGCGCATCGTCTACCGCGGCCGGATCGAGGAGCTCGTGATTCGGGGAGGTGCCCGGCGTCAGCCGCGACACGACGCGCCGTCGCTGGCGGCACTCGAGCGCGTCACCCATCGGATCGCTCACCTCAACCTGACCGACCCCTCGAAGAACTCTTTTCGCGCCAAGAACTGCACCACGTATCACGACGTGGTGCGCTTCTGCCACGAAATGGCCATCTCGGAGATGTTCAACATCAACGACGTGTCGAACCTGCGGGAACGGGGGGCGGCTTTTCGCCTCGACACCGAGATCCCCCTCGGGATCTACGTCATCGACCTCGGCGGGGGCCTGGCGATCGGGCGCGGCACCCGAACCGTGGTGCCCGAGCAGATCCTCTCGCTGCCCATGCGCGCCCTCTGGGAGGGGATCACCACGCCGGGAGTCCGCTGGTCCGGGGCGCGGCCGATCGACGTGCGGGGTTTCCTCTCGGTGTGGGCCAATACGATGGTCGACGCGGCGCGGACCGAGCGGGGCCTCGGAGACAACTCCTATGCGCTACTGGGTGGCAACTACGTCAACTTTGGCTCGCGCCTCGGCTACCACTTCACGACCCTGGAGTCGGTGTGCTCCGACGCCGTACACGACAACTACATCATCTTCCGTTTCAAGGGTGGGGCGGCCGACATCCAGCGGCGCGAGCGGCGCGTTCGTTTCATCGCCGAGGTGCTCCAGCGACATGGGTTCGAGGTCGACCGTAGGCGCGACCTGCTCAACGCCTGGGTCCGGAAGCTGCCGCGTCCGGAGATCGAGGCCAAGCTGAGAATGCTCGGCCGGATGATGGGGTGCGCACGCCAGCTCGACGTCATCATGCACGCCGAGACCACGGTCCAGGAGTGCATCGAAGCGTTCCTCGCGGAGCGCTTCGAGTTCTTCGACTTCGGGACAGCCAGCTCGACGTTGGGGATCGACTAGCCCGGGTGACCCGTCAGGGCTCCGCCGCGCTCGGAGGGAGGGCGCTCCGAAGACACCGCCGCACGCTCACCCTGCGGCACGCCGCTCCGGCGCCGGCGGCTCACGCGAACGCGGCGAAGTCTCCCTGCCGGAAGCGGTCGGCGAAATGGCGGACGGCGGCCTCGCTGGTCATCAGCATGTCGAGCTGGCGGGCGCAAGCCATCAGCCTCCCGAGCGTCTCGAGGGCGGCCTCGGAGGCGACCGCCGGATAGCGCCGCAGCCATGCCGTGACCAGATCGCCACGCCTGTCCACCCCGAAGCTCGAGCCCATCAGCACCTCCGCCAGGAAGCGCGCCCGCAGGTCGCGGCGGGAAGGATCGGCGGCGCCACCCCGAAAGCGGAAGTTGACGAAGTTGTTCTCCGCGGCGTCGGTGAGGAACGCGTCGATCATGGCGAAGTGGTAGGCGAGCCGTGCGTTGAGGTTGAGGTAGTCGGGGCCGACGATGGCGTAGTTGCGCCCGCCCAGCTCGCGCGCCGACGACTGGGCACCCGCGACGGTCGCGCCGAGCACGGACGCGAAGCCAGCGACGCTGATCTGCGTGCGCCCGGCCCAGCTGAGGCCGGGGAAGGTCATTCCCCGCCACAGCGCTTGGAAGGGCATGGAGTCGATGTCCTCCGGAACGACCTCGCGCCGGGAACGCGCGTCCGGGCCGAGGGAGCCGCCCAGGTCGAGCACCGAAAGGTTCACGGGCACGGTGGTCCGGAGCCGCCACACCCGCCGGCCGCCCTCCCGGCCCGCCCTGTCCCCGAGTTCGAACATCGCGGCCACTGCCTTCTCATGCGCGTAGCGGACGATGTCGTGGAGCGAGCTGCAGCTGCGCGCACGGAAGTGCACGGAATAGGGGTCGGTGAGGTTGAGCTGGAGGATAGCGTCGTGGAGAGGTGTCGCCTGGGAGGAGGTGCGTGGGTGCCCGACCCTCGCACGTGTCTGCTCGCGGACCTCCGGCCAGACGATCCCCCCGAAGACCCGGCGGCGCGTCGCGTCGAGGCTCGCGGACTCGCATTCCGCGAGCGCCCCGCAGGCTCCGTCGAGGCCGAACAGGGCGGGCAGGGCGAACTCGCGCACGAGGGCGGCGGCATGACCGGCCGGGTTCCCCGCCTCGGCGATGACGCCGCCGGCCTTCGCCAGCGCGATGGCCAGTTCGGGCGTCGCCTGGCGTACCACGACGATGGCCCCCTCGGGAGCCTGGGCGAGGTCGTCGAGGCCTGCCACGATGTGGAGCGGCCCGGCGGCCCGCCCGGGGTAGATCGTCACCCCTCCGGCGAGGATCGGATCCCGGGGCTCGATGGCCTGAGCGCCGTGAGCCTCGCGATCTTCGACGCGCAGCGGTCGTGCCTGCACCACCATCAGCCGACGGTCGGGCCCGAGCACCCACTCGATGTCCTGCGGCCGTCCGAAGTACGACTCCACCGCGAGTCCCAGCTCGGCGAGAGCGGCGCACTCCTCATCCGTGAGCGGGCCGCTCTCCCCCTCGCGGCCGGTGGAGGGCTCACGAACGCCCGACGGGGGTCGGTCAGCCACGCCTCCGCCTTCGCCGGCCTGTCCCTGCTGCTCGACGCGATGAGGCGGTACGCGACTCAGAGTGATCGTCGTAGCGCGCTGCAGGCCGCGGACCATCTCGTCGGCCAGGCCCGTGACCGCGTCGATCAGCATGTGCTCACCCGCCGCATCCCTCGGATCGCGGGTGTAGAGGACGCCGGCGGCGCGTGCCTGCACCATGGGGAGGAAGAGGACGGCCATCGGGGTATCAACCTCCGTGTAGCCCGCGATCAGCCGGTAGAGGACGGCGCGATCGGAGAAGCGGCTCACGAGAACGTCACGGTAGGCGTCCGCGAGACCCTCGGTCGGCACGTTGAGAAAGCTGTCGAACTGACCGGCGAAACTCATCCGCCCGTCCTCGCCGACCGCGCTGGAGCGCACGGCCCACGACTCCGGGTGCTCGGGCGCCAGCATCTCGCGGCCGGCGTCGATTGCGCGGAGCACCGGGGCAGGCAGCGGACTGGCGGCCACGAGGGCGCGGATCGCGGCTGTCCGCTCCTTGAAGAGGTCGCGTTCGGTGATCAGGCTGAGATCCTTGAGGAGCCTGCGGATCGGCGGGTGGAGCAGGTTGTCGTCCAGGAAGAGCCGGTAGGCCGCGGTGGTCACGACGAAACCGGGGGGGACGATGCCGGGCATCGCCGACCGCACCTGCCCGAGGTTGGCGGCCTTCCCTCCCACCTCCCTGACCCGCTCGGCGCCGGCCTCCCGAAGCGAGAGCACGAGTGGTGACGCCGTTGCACGGTGAGGCTGAAGTGTGGCTCGCAGGTCTCGCTCGATTCCGCGATGAACCTCGTAGAGGGCGGCGTGCGCGCCATCGGTCAGGAGGTCGAGATTCTCGGCCAGGAGCAGCGTTCCGTCGAGGAGCCGCGCGACCGACTCCCTGACTTTCGGGTGGAGTGGGTCGAGATGCGCGAGGTCGGCCTCCAGCTCGCCCATCAGCTCGAGGATCTCGCTGTTCGTCGCGAGGAGACGACGGAGCACCCGGTAGCGGTGCTGCAGAGGGTCGTGCCCCTGCGGAGAGTCGCCGCCGTCAGGGATCCGCGACCACATCGGTCGTCTCCTCACCTTCGGTTCCCGGACGGTCGGCGAGCGCTCGCGCGGCGGCGTCGACCAGAGCGCGAACCTGGTCGGTCTTGAACGGCTTCGCGATGAAGCCGAACGCGCCCTGCGTGAGGGCCTCACGGGCCATGTCCTCGCTGGCGTGGCCGGTGATCAGGATGACCTTCGTACGGCCCGAGGCCGCGCGGATCCTGCGCAGGACCTCGAGGCCGTCGATCCCCCGCATCCGGATGTCCGTCACCACGATGTCGAAGCGGGTGCCGCCGGCCCTGGCCAGGGCCTCGGCGGGGTCCTCGAAGACCTCCACCTCGAGGCCCATCTTCTCCAGCGCCGGCTTCAGCCTCCGGCCAACAATGGGCTCATCGTCCAGCACCATCACTCGAAGGTGAGAGGTCATCCGCTCCCCTCCATGGCGGCTGCCATCACGTCCGCACCTGTCCGCATTCCCGCACCAACTCCTCCACATGCGCCTCGAGAGGATGCTCCGCGAGGTCGCGGCGAGGAGTCTCCCCCAGCCTGGCCAAGAGGCGCCCGAGGATGCCGAGACGCTGCGCGGTTTCGACGGGGGGAAGCGCGCGGATCAACCCGCTGATCCGATCGCCGGTCGACCACACGGTAAAGCCGTACCGCGCCAGGACGGCGGCCGCGATGACGCCCCGCCGGCCATCCCGGGCGGTGGCGTCGAGATGGGGCGCGAGTCGGCAGTAGATGTGGTTGAGCCTGGCGGCCTCATCGCTGACCGCGTCGACGAGGTCCTCACCGGAGGCATGACGGACCAGGATGCTGGCCTGCTCCTCCTTGACTGCGGCGCCGACCGACTCCAGGGCGGAGCCCGTACCCTGCACGACCTCCCGGCTCAGGCCGGCGAGGAACGCCGCGAGTGGGCGTGATCCAGTGTCCCCGCCGCCGCGGTTTCGCAGAATCTCGGCTCGCTCGGTCGGGTCGCCGAGGAGGTCGACGACCGACGCCGCGCCGCCGCCGGCTCCCTCGTCCGGCTGCGGCGCCGGCCGAGGGATGTGGGTGGAGAGCGTGACCGTCAGGGCCTCGGCGGCGAGTGCCTGGGCCCGGAAGACCAGGTCGTGGAGGGTTGGGCAGCCTGCGGCGCCGGCCGGGAGCGGCCCGTCCCCGAGCGTGAGCGGAAAGAGCTGGCGGCGCACCGCCCGCAACAGCCTGTACTCCGGTTCCTCCTCGCTGCCGATCCGTTCCGCCGCGTAGTAGTCGAGCAGCTCGCGGACCACGCCGATGTAGACGGTGTTCTCGTCCGCATCGACCGTGACGGGCGTGTCGGGGTCCAAACGCCGCGTGACGTCGCCGAGGCCGGTGATGGCGGGGATGCGCAGCTCGCGGGCGAGGCTGGCGGCGGGACTGGTGGGATGTCCCTCGTCGAGGAGGAGCGCCGCGGCCCGTCTGAGGGTCGCGAGGAGGGTGTCGTCCGGGACGATGGTTCTGGCCACCAGGACGCTGCCGGCGGGCATCGCGTCCGCAGCGTGACCGCTGGCCAGGTTGTAGACGCGGCCCGCCGCCACGCCCCGACAGGTCACCTGCCCGCCGCGACGGTAGGCGATCGGGTGGCGGGCGAGAGCCGCTGCGAGCGTTCCCGGTCCGACCGGATCCGCATCGTGGGTCTCGATCGGCCGGTCCGCGGGGCCGGTGTCGTCGCCGGCAGCCAGTGCCGACCGAGCTCTCGCCCGCGCGGCGGCGAGCGCGTCGTAGCTGTCGAGATCGCGCTGCGAGGTCAGGACATTGAGGTCGAAGACGGCCGCATCGGCCACCTCCGCGGCCTTGTCCGCCAGGGCGATCACGTATTGGCGGTCGAGGACGTAGTCGCCGCCCTGCTTCTCGGCTGCATCCTCGAGCAGGTCGAGGAACGCGGCGTAGGAACCGAGCAGCTGCCGGAAGCGAACGATCCGGCGGGTGAGCAGCAGGGCGTCGCCCTGCCCACCGGACCGACCCAGAAGCTTCCGCCAGATCGACATGTCTGCCGCCGTTCACGCCCCGGCGTGGCCGTCGTCCCGTCGGCGGACCCTTGCGCGGGAGCGGGGAACCATCGTCCTGAACCCACTGCGAAACCCGACCGGACCCTCGCGTCACCGGACTGCGGGTGCCTCGATGATAGCCCACCGCACGGGCGGGTCGACCGTGCCCTATACTCGCTCCATGTCGCGATGCGGCACAGCGGAGCCGGGTCGCGGCGGCGCCGAGCTGGACCGACACGAGTGAGCCCGGGACGACCCATCTCGCCGCCCGCCGCGGCGGACCCCTCCGCGCAGCCCGGCTTCCACCAGGGGCTCGACCGCGACCTGGCTGACAGGCTCCGGACCGCGCAGGCGGCGATTCTTGCCCGCCCCCGGTTGAGCATCCGCCTGCGACTGGTCGGCAGTCTGGCGCTGTGCTTCCTCCTGTGCTGCGCCTTCGCGCTCGCGACGCTGGCCATCTCGTCGCGGGTACGGGACGACCAGCAGCTGCTCGAGTCCCTCGAACGGGTGAGGTTGCGGGCGGAGCAGGCGACCGAATGGCACCGGGCGGGGGCCGGGCGAGCGGGCTTGGGCGATGCGGTTCTCCGTCTCGACGAGGCGCTCGCGTTGCTCCGCGCTCGGGCTCCCTCGCTGGCACGCGCCGGTGCCTCGGATGACGTCGCGGAGCTGGTGACGCGGCTCGACGGATACCGGCTCTTGCTGCTGCAGGTCGAGGAGGTCGCCCAGCGATCCGAGCTGGCGTATCGGCTCCCTACGCTGCAAACGCAAGCCGCCGCGAGCGAGGCCGACATCGGGCGTCTCGAGGCCGCGCTGGCTGCGCGCCAGCGGGCCGCGGTGGACCGGATGGTCGCCCTGTCACGCCAGGCGTTGCTGGCCTTCCTGCTGGCGCTGCTCGTCGTCTTCTCGCTCATCACGTTCTTCTTCGCCGGTGCGCTCGTCGGCCCGATCCGGCGGTTCCAGGCCTACACCAAGAGGATCGCCGCCGGCGACTTCACCCTCATTGCAGCGTCGCGCGCCTACCGTGACGAGTTCTCCGACCTGGCACTCGCCGTGAACCAGATGCTGGCCGAGCTCCAGGCCCATCAGGACCGGTGCGTCAAGGCGGGAAAGCTGGCGGCCGTCGGCACCATCACCTCCGGGATCGCGCACGAGCTGAACAACCCGCTCAACAACATCTCGATCACCACCGAGGCGCTCATGGAGGACCTCGCGTCGCTGTCCGACGGGGAGAAGTGGCAGCTCCTCCAGGACGTCTACTTCGAGACCGAGCGTGCCACGGAGATCGTGCGCAGCCTGCTCGACTTCACGCGCCGGGAAAAGCCCGACCTCGTGCCGCTCGACCTCGCCGAC
Organism: Acidobacteriota bacterium; assembly: GCA_050257595.1. GTDB lineage: Bacteria > Acidobacteriota > Thermoanaerobaculia > Thermoanaerobaculales > Thermoanaerobaculaceae > JBLMXF01. The sequence goes on from JBLMXF010000040.1 coordinate 18,565, forward strand.
GTCATCCAGTCGACCGTCCGTCTTGCGCAGAACGAGATGGCCATCAACAACGTCACCTACGAGAGTGATCTTCCGGCGGGGCTGCCGCGGGTTCGCGGGGCCTCCAACCAGCTGAGGCAGGTTTTTCTCAACCTGTTTCTCAACGCCGTGCAGGCGATGCCGAAGGGCGGGACGCTGCGGGTCTCGGCGGCCAGCCACGAGGAGGGGAAGGTGTGCGCCGAGGTCCATGACGACGGCGTCGGCATCCCACCGGATATCCTCCCCCACGTCTTCGACCCCTTCTTCACGACCAAGGAACCCGGTCAGGGGACCGGACTCGGCCTCTCGGTGAGCTACAGCATCATCAAGAAGTTCGGCGGCGACATCCAGGTCACCAGTGAGGCCGGGCGCGGGACCACCTTCCACGTTTGCCTGCCGGTGGCGTCGGCGCCATAATGCCGGCGCGACAGGATTCGGGAGCAGAGGAGAACGGCGATGGCAGCTGAGAAGAACGTCATGGTGCTCGACGACGAGCCGATCGTGGGCGAGAGGTTGCGGCCGGCCCTCGAGAAGGAGGGCTTCACGGTCGAGGTGTTCATCGACAGCGCGGCGGCCATCGAGCGTCTCCAGCAGACCCGTTTCCGGGTCCTGGTCACGGACATGAAGATGCGGGGGCCCAGCGGGATGGACGTCCTGCGCTTCGTGAAGGAGCAGGCGCCGACGACTCAGGTCATCGTGATCACGGGTTACGCCACGATCGAAACCAACCACGAGGCGGAGGCCCTCGGGGCCTTCCACTTCGTCGCGAAGCCGTTCAAGATGAAGGACCTGGTCAAGCTGGTCACGAAGGCGGCGAAGGCCGGCTAGCGCCGTCCTCTCCGCCGCCGAGACCCGGGACCTGGGTTGCCGGCAGGACCACCGTGAAGACCGTCCCCTGACCCGGTGTGCTCTCCACCAGGATGTCGCCGCCGTGCTGGCGGACGATCCCGAGGCTCACCGAGAGGCCGAGGCCGGTGCCCTTGCCCCCTGACTTGGTGGTGAAGAAGGGGTCGAAGATGTTGGGGAGCACGTGGGGTGGGATCCCCCGCCCGTCGTCGGCGACCTGGACACGGATGTAGCCGGGTTCGCGGGCCGTCGTCGCGGTGATGCGCACGTGGCCCCCCTTGCCGACCGCATCGAGGGCATTGAGCAGGAGATTGACGAGGACCTGGCTGAGGGAGTGCTTGTCGCCGTGTATCGCGGGCAGGTTCTCGGAGACGTCGAGGGCGATCTTGGCGCCGGAGAGCTTGATCTGGTTGGCCGCCAGGCTCGCGGCCTGTCGAAGCAAGTCGGCGACGTCGAGCTTCTCGGTCGTGATCTCGCTCTCGCGCGCGAAGTCCAGCAGGTTGCGGACGATCTTCTGGGCGCGCTCGGCCTGGGACACGAGGTCGTTGACCATGTCGAGACGGTCGGCATCGGCCAGGGTGGGATAGTCCTCGCGGAGGACCTCGGCGGTGAGCGTGATGTTGTTGATCGGGTTGTTGAGCTCGTGCGCGACCCCGGCGGTCAGGGTGCCGATGGCGGAGAGCTTGTGCGACTGCACGAGAACATCCTGACGGTGCCTGAGCTCATCCATCATGGTGTTGAGCGCGACCGCGAACTTGGAGAACTCGTCCCGGTACCAGCGGGTCGGGGTCATCGGGGTGAAGTCGCCCTGAGCGATCCGCTCGGTCGCCGCCATCAGCCGGTTGAGAGGCACGACCATCTGGCGCGCCAGGAAGTTGGCGACGATCACCGAGAACAGCAGGAGAAACACCAGAAACGCGACGGGCAGTCGCTTGAACAGGGCAAGCGTCTGATTGACGGCGTTGCGCTCCCGTTCCGCCAGCTCGAGCGCCACGCTCACCATCTCGGCTCCGTGACGCCGCAGGTTGGTCTCGATCGCGACGCGCCCGGCCGCGACGTTCGGCGGGCCGCCCTTCTCCGCGGTGGCCAGAGTCCGGATCAACGACTCGTAACCGTCGAGGTGGTCGCGCATGCGGCCGAGCTGACCGGCGGTGAGCGCCAGCGTGGTGTCGGATTGCGCGGCCGACAGGAGGGCCCGGGCGTTGACCAGGTGCTCCTGGACGTCCGAGAGGTTGCTGCCGTAGAGGAGGTAGTTCTTCTCGAAGCGACGGGCTTGCTGGATCTCCATCGTGTAGCGATCGGCCAGCTCGAGGAAGCGGAGCCGAACCTCCAGCCGGGACAGCATCATCCACGCGGTGATCGTGACCGCCACAGCGAGGACGAAAAACGACAGGAACCCGAGGACCAATCGTGCGCGGATGCCCAGGCTGGGTCGGCTGAGCAGCGTCGGTCCGGCCGCACCGGCGCCGACCTCCCCCATCCCGACGCCTGCCCCGGGTCGGGCGTCGGTCCCGCTCACGGAGAGTCCGCGACGACCGCCTCGCCCACGCCCTTGAAGCCGAGCGCATTGGCCGCCTTCGCAATGACGTCGCGCAGCTCCTGGGGCTTGAACGGCTTGGCGATGAAGTCGAAGGCGCCCTTCACCATGGCTTCGCGGGCGACCTCTACGGTCGCGTATCCCGTGATCATGATGACCTTGGTCGCGGGCGACCGCTCCATCACCCGCTCGAGCACCTCGATGCCGTCGATGTCCTCCATCCGGATGTCGGTGACCACGATGTGAAAGGGCTTCTCCGCGAGACGCCCGAGGGCCGCGGCGGGCGCATCGAAGACCTCGACGTCGCAGCCGACCTTGGCGAGAGCCGGCTGGAGGCGCTTGCCGACGATCGGCTCGTCATCGAGGACGAGGACCTGCAGTCTCTCTTCCATGGCGTGGCTCTCCTCACGACTCGGCTGCCGGGTGGCTGACCAGCAGCGTCGTCTGGACCTTCTGCCGCTCGATGTGGGCCTTGGCCACGTGGTACAGGATCATGCCGGCGCCGCCCACCCCGGCGAGGAACAGCATGGCCGTGCTCCCGTAGTTGTACCAGGCGTCCCACGACGGGGCGTAACGGACCCAGCCGAGCTCGCGCAGGTACACCGGCACCGCGATGGCACGGCTGACGACGCACAGCCCGATGATGAGCCCAGTGGCGATCCGGATGAACCGCTCGCTGAGCACCTTGACACCGTAGACCCCGATGTAGACGCCGACCAGCGAGCCGAGGAACAGGAGGCAGGTGAGCCGGAGGTCGACGAGCCCTTCGAAGGCGTAGTTGAGCGCTCCTGCGGCGCCGTTGAAGATTGCGAGGTACAGCTCGGTTCCGGCCGCGACGGCCGTGGGCACGCCGAATACGTAGATCATCGCGGGCACGCCGATGAAGCCCCCGACACCGATGGTGCCCGCCAGGTATCCGGTCGCGAGCCCGACCGGCAACAGCACCCAGAGGGAGATCTCGACGTCGGACACCGGGAACTTGATGACCGGCTTGAGGTGGAGTCTCCCAAGGTATTCGGTGATCGTCCGCGAGGGTCCCTGACCGTCCGCGGACTGCCGGAGCGCGTCGCGGAGCATGGAGATGGCCACGACGCTCAGCACCCCGATGAAGATTGCGCTGATGTAGAGGTCCGACGCCGCGCTCTTCCCCTCGCCATGCCCGGTGCCGCCGTGGAACAGCAAGCTGTTGATCCAGACCGCCAGACGGACGCCAATTAGCGACGTGGCCAACAGGTAGATTGCCAGCTTCTTGTCCACGTTGCCCATCTGGGCGTGTTTGCGGGCGCCGACCAGGGCCTTGCCGAACTTGTGGGTGATGTTGCTCCCGACGGCGACGACCCCGGAGACGCCCAGGTTCATCATGCCCGGCGTCATGAAGAAGGCACCGCCGCTGCCGATGAAGCCGCTCAGCACCCCGCCGATGAAGCCGAGCAGGACGACCAACAGTGCCATCGGCCACGAGATCTGTACGAAGATGTCACCGAGAACTGCCGGCATGACGCTCCTCCTGCGGGATCGAGGTGTCCCCCGTAATCCTCCCGCTCACTCCAGCCTGATGAGCTTCAGCAACGACGCGGCCACCAGCCCATAGAGTCCGGCGACCAGGGGTGCGACGAGTGCCACGACGACCGGGGCGACCCAGCGGTGCTGCTGGTGGTAGGTGCCGCCCAGGATGTCGATCACGGTGCCCTGATTCTGGAAGATGACGAGGTAGAGGAGGACCATGATCGCCAGGGCGGCAGCCGTCTGGATCACGCGTTTGGTCCCGAAGCGCAGCTGCTCGCCGAGGTCGGCGGTCGAGATCACCGGAGCCTTGAAGTGGCGGGCAAGGAACGACCCGAGGTCCCGCGCCATCCGGGTGCGGGCCGCGGAGGGGCGGGTCAGGAAGACGTCCCCGACCACCACCAGGCTGTAGGGGATCGTCCGATTGACGGCGGTGAGCAGCCTGTCCTGGCCACCCGCGACGGTCTGGCCGCCGCCCGACCTACCCTGCTGAACGAGCACGGCGAGCGCCTGGTGGAAGCCTTCGTCGCCGGCCCGTTGCGGCTCGGCAACGTCGTCCTCGATCCCGCCCGTCTCCGGTCGCCGGGCGAGCAGCGGGGCCGGCGAAGCCCCAACCGGCTCTCCGTCACCTGCGGCATCGGGCCGAAACCGTAGCAGCTCTACCGCGGCGCCCCACCGGCGTGCCAGCTCGGCGACCTGCCCAAGGGCAGGGGAGTCGGGCCGGAACTCCTCCTGAACCCAGAGGATGTTGGTGGTGGCGACGGTGGTGCGAACCTCCCGACAGCCGGGGAGGTCGCCGAGCACCTCCGGGATCGCGGGCGCGACCGACGACTGCCGCGGCACGTAGGAGATCGTCACGACCCCTTCGGCGGCGCGGACGGTGAGATCGGCATCGGCGGTCCGCTCGTCGAGGGCCAGCCGGATACGCGCGCGCGACTGCAGGAGCCTCTCCTCCATCGCTCGCTGGCTGGCGGGCGTCGGCCGGAAGTCCGGCAGCTGCGCGATCCCGCACAGGGCCGTGGCGGCGTTCTCGATGCTCATGTTCTCGAGGTTGACGATGAAGTCGTAGCGCCGCAGGTCGTCCATCTCCACCCCATGGACGAAGTGGACCCAGGCGCGCACGTCGCTGTCGATGTCCTGCAGGAAGGTCTCGGCCTTTTCGGGCGTGAGCTTGGTCCGCTGCACCGCGGTCTCCACCCGCTGACCGTGCTCGGGGATGACGCGGACGCGTACGACGTGGGTGACGCCCGGGAGCAGCAACTGGCCAGCGCGGCCAAAGTAGACGAGATCGCCCTCCGCCGCCTTCTCACAGATCGTCGCCGTGGCCACGGCGAGATAGCGGTCCTTGAGCCGGGCCAGGCGCTCCTGAACGGCCGGCTTGTGAACCATCGCGACCTCGAGCTTGCCGACGGGGATGCCCGACTCGTTGGCCCTGGCGACCACGTCGTCGCGGGTCAGGAAGGCGCAGCCGAGCTTGTCGGCCAGGCTTCTCGCCAGGCGTTCACCGCCGCCGAAGGGCACGCTGGAGACAAACACGATAGGCATGACGGTCCTCCGAACTCACCTCCGCGGGTGTTCCCCGCGACCTGCCAGGGACGCGCCCGCGTGGACGCGGGACCCGGCGCTCGCTCGCGCAACGGCGTCGATGATCATCGCGGGTCAGTGCCCGCCGCCGCGCTTGAAGAGAGTACCGGCGGTCCACCCCGCGGCGACGGCGATGAGGATCGTGAAGATCCCATACGAGAAGGCGCGTCGTTCGGCCAGCCGGGTCAGCCACGCGACCAGTCCGGCCTTGCGAACGAAGAGGTCGTTCCTCTCGACGGAGAGGATTCGGTCGTCGCTCGCGAAGAAGGTCGTGATGGTGTACCTCCCGTCCGGTGCCTGAGTCGGGAGGAAGAATCGGTGGTAGAAGCCGCCCTGGGCGCTCAGGCGGATCGCGTTCCCGTTGACGACGTAGAGTCCGCGCAGTTCCTCGAGCGTCCAGAACCCCTCGAGGGTCCGTTCGACCTCGCCGGTCTCGAGCGGGCCGGAGAGGCACTCGAGGTCCGCCTGCGCGCGGAGGTGATCGATGCCTACCGAGGTGTCGAACGGTGCCAGGACCTGGTTCCAGTACGCGAGGTCGGGGCTGTGACGACACTGCTCGAGCCCGTTGCAGTGCGGACAGCTCGCGTTGACGAGGTAGATCCCCGGCACCCCGGTGAGCCGGTACTGCCTGACCCCGAGCCAGAACAACGCCACCCGGCCCTTTTCCATCAGTCGGAGAGCCCCGGCCGATCCGCCCTCGAGGATGGCCAGGGCCCTGGTCGTCCCCTTGGGTGCCCGGCCGTAGAGGAACACGTCCTGTCCCGAGAAGGTCAACGACACGTTGACACGGTGGACCGCGACGAATGCGCCTGGGTCCTGCGTCCAGGCGGGCACGCCGCAGAGAGCTAGGACGAGGACGAGGAGGAGGACGCGCGGTCGCATCAGTGGCCTCCACCCGACTTCGCGAAGTCGATGAGGTGCGCCGGAGGGGTCAGGAGCTGGACGAGGAGGATGACCATCACGACCATCACGATGCCGGCCAGGAAGACCCGGATCTGCTCGCCGCGCAGACGCCGGCTGACCATCACACCGAACTGCGCGCCGATCACGGAGCCGAGGAACAGCATGACCGCGAGGAGCACGTCGACCGTGTGATTGGTGATGGCCTGTTGCAGGGTGACGTTGGCGGAGGTGAGGACGATCTGGAAGAGGTCCGTGCCGACCGCCACCCGGGTCGGGATGCCGATGATGTAGATCATCGTCGGGAGCATGATGAAACCTCCCCCAACGCCGAGAAACGCGGCCAGCACGCCGACCAGGAAGCCGGCTCCGAAGGGGAGGAGCAGCGAGGTGTCGAGCCCGGACTTCGGAAAGTGGACCTGGAGGGGGAGCCGGGAGAAGAAAAGCGTGAGCTTGCTGCGTCTCGGCTCGCCGGCGTGGCCGCGGCCGCGCCAGGCGCGCAGGCCCTCGAGGAACATGGTCGTGCCGATGAAGCCGAGCACGACGACGTAGACGAACTTCAGGAAGAAGTCGAAGTTGCCGAGATTGCGCAGCACCTTGACGAGCTGCACGCCGACGACGCCCCCGGCCCAACCTCCGGCCACGATGAACACGCCCATCTTGAAGTCGACGTTGCCGAGGCGGGAGTGTGAGAGCGCTCCCGAGGTCGCGCCGGCCGTGATCTGGGCCGCGTCGGTGGCGGCGGCCACGGCGGCCGGGATCCCGATGAAGATCAGCAGCGGCGTCATCAGGAAGCCGCCGCCGACCCCGAAAAGGCCAGACAGGAAACCGACCAGCGCACCCATTCCGGAGATCAGCAGCGGGTTGACGGTCGCGCCGGCGACCGGGAGGTAGACGCGGAGCCTCTCGAATAGGCCGGCCTCGCGGGGGGGGCCGGCGTGGTGGGTCACCTTCTCGATCATCCCCGCCGTCACCTCAGAGTGACACGTCCCGCAGGTGTGACCGAGGTGCGCCGGGCTCACCCAGGACCGCGGGTCCGACCCGGGCAGGATGTCGTGCGCGCCGTGGCAGGAGGCGCACGTCGCGACGTCGCTGATGCCGTGGGTGAGCGCGACCCCGTGGAGCGTCGCCTCATACCCCTCGACGGCGTCGTAGGGCAGGGCCGAGCCACGCAGGATCGCGGGGTCCTCGTGGCAATCGCCACAGGTCCGCGCGAGGTTCCCCGGTGCCACCGACGCCGCGGTGTTGCTGACCGCCAGGATGTTGTGCGCGCCGTGGCAGGAGACGCAGGTCGGCGCCGAACCGTTCCCCTTCGCGAGCGCCTGGGAGTGACTGCTGATGGCGTAGGCGTCGCGTTCCTTCTCGTGGCAGGCGCCGCACGTGCTGGCGACGCGCGGACGGCTGAGGGGGGAGGCAGGATCGAAGCGCGACAGCGTCGCGTCCGTGCCATGGCACTCGCGGCAGGCCAGGCCGGCATGGACCCCAGCGAGGGGCGCAGCAGCGTTGCCGGTGGTGGGTGACCCGCCGTCAGCCCTCAGCCTCGGCACGACGAGCGCCACGAAGCACACGAACAGTGCGAGGGCCGTCCCTGGTCGTGGTGGCTTCACGGGCTCCTCCTCAAACTGTCGCCCGGCCTCCGCGCTCGCGGGTGCGAATCTCCGTGCGCGCCCAACGAGGTCAGTGACGGCGGACCGGAGCGAACGAATGGCAGACGCGGCACGGGGTCCACGCGGGGGGTGAAAGCAAGACCCGCGCCGCACCGGTTTAAGCACCGATCTCAAAATTGTTCTGTGGGTTAGCGACCGTGTGGGGTGTCCGGGGCGAACCACTTGTCACAGAATCGTAACGCCCTCCGGGGTGCTGGGTGGGTCGGACCGGACCGGCGCCGATAGACCGTAGACCGCTCGCGCTCTCGCCCGCGCCCGGAGGCTCGCGGTCGGGGGGTGCCGGGGCGCGCGCGGGGGCCGCCTTTCCTTCGCCGCGTAGAATGAGACATGCGGCAAATCCCTCGCTGGCTGTTGATCGTTCTCGCCGTGGTGACCGTCGTGGTGGCGTTGCGCCTCCTCGTATTTCGGCCTGCTGTCGTCGAGGTCACGGTGGCTCGTGTGGACAGGGGTACGGTCGAGGAGACCGTGACCAACACGCGGGCGGGCAGCGTCAAGGCGCGCCTGCGCGCCAAGCTGTCCCCGCAGACCGCCGGCCGGGTCGATGCCATCCCGTTCCGCAAGGGATCGCCCGTTGCAAGGGGCGCGCTTCTCCTCAAGCTCGACGACTCGATCCAGCGCGCCCAGGTCAGCCTCGCCGACGAGGACGTCCGCACCGCCGAGGCCCGTGCCAACGAGGCCTGCCTGGCCGCCGACCTCGCGGTGCGTGAGTGGGAGCGGGGTCGTGCCATGGCCCAGGACGGGATCGCCAGCGATCAGCAGCTCGACTCGCTGCAGTCGAACCGGGATCAGACCCGCGCCGCATGTCAGGCGGCCCGCGCCGCGCTCGATCAGGCGCGTGCAAACGTGCGCCTGGCGCGTGCCGAGCTGGCCCTGACCGAGGTGCGGGCACCCTTTGCCGGGGTCATCGCCGACGTCGCCACCGAGGTGGGCGAGTGGATCACCCCTTCGCCGCCAGCGGTGCCGCTGCCGGCGGTGATCGACCTGCTCGATACGGCGTCGCTCTACGTCAGTGCGCCGATTGACGAGGTGGACTCCGAGCGCGTCAAGGTCGGTCAGGACGTCAGGATCACGGTGGACTCCCGACCGGGTGAGTCGTTCGCTGGGAGGATCTCCCGCATTGCGCCCTTCGTCCTCGATGTCCAGGAGCAGAACCGGACCCTCGAGGTCGAGGCCGAGTTCAGCGACACGGCAGCCGTGGCGAAGGTGTTTCCCGGCACCTCCGCGGACCTCGAGGTGATTCTCTCGAGTCGCGAGGGCGCTCTGCGCATCCCCACCGCCGCAATTGCAGAAGGCGGAAAGGTGCTCCTCCTCAAGGACGGCGCCCTGGTCGAGCGAACCGTCACCACCGGACTGCGAAACTGGCGCTTCGCCGAGGTCCGCGGCGGCCTTGCCGAGGGTGACCTCGTGGTCACGGTCAGGGACACCACCGACATCAGGGCGGGAGCACGGGCGCGGGCTCGGAATACGCCGTGATCGAGCTGAGCGGCGTGTGGCGCACCTACGAGATGGGCGACCGCCCGGTCCATGCCCTGCGATCCGTCGACCTCGCGGTGGGCGCCGGCGAACACCTCGCGCTCGTCGGCCCCTCGGGTTCGGGGAAGTCGACGCTTCTGCACATCATGGGGTGCCTGGACCGGCCGACCGCGGGAAGATACACCTTCGAGGGGCGCGAGGTCGGTGCCCTCTCCGACGAGGCGCGTGCCGGGCTGCGGGCACGCCGGATCGGCTTCGTGTTCCAGTTCTTCCACCTCCTGCCGCGTCTGTCGGCGCAGGGCAACGTCGAGCTGCCGATGCTGTTCGCCGGTGTCCCCGTCGAGGAGCGGAGAGAGCGCGCCGCGACGGCGCTCCGCAGCGTGGGCCTGACCGATCGGGCCCGCCACCGTCCCGACCAGCTGTCGGGCGGTGAGAGGCAGCGGGTGGCGATCGCTCGTGCCGTGGTGATGAGTCCCTCGCTGCTGCTCGCCGATGAACCGACCGGCAACCTCGACAGGCACTCGGCAGTCGAGGTGATGGAGCTCCTCGAAGCGATGAACCGCGAGGGGCGCACGCTGGTGGTCGTGACCCACGACCCCGAGATCGCGGCCCGTGCCCGTCGGGTCGTCCGCCTCTCCGACGGTGCCGTCGTCGGCGAGGATCGGCGGGCAGGAGCCGCGGACCGGGAGGGGGGGCATGGCGCCACCTCTCCGGCCCCGGGTCTCACGCCCCGAGCCGGGGGCTAGCGTGCAGGCGCTCGACCTGCTGCGCTTCGCCTTCGGCGCCGTGGTCGGACACCGGCTCCGGGCGAGCCTGTCCATCGGTGGGGTCGCGGTTGGGATCGCGGCCGTCATCGCCCTCACCGCCCTCGGCGACGGGGCGCGCCGGTACGTCACCAGCGAGTTCCTCTCGCTCGGCTCCAACCTGCTCATCGTGCTGCCGGGAAAGGTGGAGACCACCGGGGCGGCGCCGTTCGGTGGGGTAGTCCACGACCTCACGCTGGAGGATTTCGTGGCCCTCTCGCGGCTCCCCCGGGTAGGCAACGCCGCCCCGATGTCGATGGCCACCGACACGGTGCGCTTCACCGATCGCGGGCGGGCGGTTCCCGTGATCGGGACCACGGCGGAGTTCCTCGCGGTCCGCCACATCCAGATGGCCTCGGGCGATTTCCTCCCCAGTGTCGATCCGGACAAGGGTGGCAACGAGATCGTGCTCGGCCAGAAGGTCGCTGATGAGCTGTTCGGCAGCGACAGCCCGCTCGGCCGGGTCGTCCGGGTGGGGCCGTGGCGCCTGCGGGTCGTGGGAGTGCTCGCTCCGCGCGGTCGCTCACTCGGCTTCGACCTCGACGACGTCGTCTTCGTGCCGGTGCGGACCGCGATGCGGGTGTTCAACCGCACATCGCTGTTCCGGATCCTGGTCGAGGTTCGCACCCATGATGAGATGGAGCCGACCAAGCGGGCCATTCTCGCCCTGATGAGCGAGCGCCACCGGGCCGATGACGTCACGGTCATCAGCCAGGATGTGCTCCTCACCGCGTTCTCGGCGATCATGCGCGCCCTCACCCTCGCGCTGGCGGGGATCGCCTCGATCTCGCTGGCGGTGGCCGGGATCGGGATCATGAACGTGATGCTGGTGTCGGTCACCGAGCGGCGGGCCGAGATCGGGCTGCTCAAGGCGGTGGGAGCGCGCGACCGGCAGGTGCTGTCAGCCTTCCTGGCCGAGGCGGTCATCCTTTCTGGCGCCGGCGGAGTGGTCGGGCTGGCCGTCGGAGGCCTGGCGTTGCGGGTGTTCATCCACTTCTACCCGTCGTTCCCGGCAGTCCCGCCGGCGTGGGCGGTAGCGTCGTCGCTCCTGCTCTCTCTCCTGGTGGGTGGGGTGTTCGGAGTCTGGCCCGCCCGGCGGGCGACCCGCCTCGACCCCATCGCGGCCCTGGCCCGGCGATGACCCGTCCGACCCTTTTCAGTGGCGGCCGGTCCGCCTGCCCGGTGCCCCACCCCGGCGGTTGCGTCTCTCCCCGAGCCCCGAGCCCCGGAGCCCGAACCCGGAGCCTGTCATGACCCTGATCGAGCGCCTCCGGTTCGTGCTCTCATCGCTGGCGGGCCAGCGGCTGCGCTCGGGGCTCTCCGCCCTCGGAGTGGCGATCGGCGTGGCGGCGGTCATGCTTCTCACCTCGCTCGGTGAGGGGACGCGCGCCTACATCGTCGGGCAGTTCACCCAGTTCGGGACCAACCTGATCGGAATCAACCCTGGCAAGGTCAAGACCTTCGGCATCCCGGGGGTACTCGGCGGGACGACGCACCAGCTGACCGTCGACGACGCCGAGGCGCTGCGCCGGGTCGCCGGGGTCGAGGCGGTGGTCCCGGTCGCCATGGGCCAGGCGCGGGTGGAGGCTGAGGGCCGCGGTCGCAGCGTCTACATCTACGGGGTCAACGCCGAGCTGCTCACCGCCTGGCAGGTCAAGGTCGGTCAGGGGAGCTTCCTGCCTCCTCTCGACCCGCATCGCCAGGGCGCCTTCGCGGTGCTCGGTCCCAAGCTGGCGCGGGAAATCTTCGGCGCGACGCCGCCGCTCGGCCAGCGCGTGCGGATCGGGGGACGGGGCCTGCTGGTGATCGGCGTGATGGAGCCCAAGGGGCAGCTCCTCGGCTTCGACATCGACGACTGCGCGTGGGTCCCGGTGGCGACCGTGATGGACCTCTTCAACCTCAGCGAGCTGCAGGAGATCGACATCCTGGCCGCGAGCTCGGAGGCGGTTCCCGCGGTGGTGGCGGGGATCACGCAGGTGCTCACCGCCCGCCACCGCGGCGAGGAGGACTTCACGGTGACCACGCAAGGGGAGATGCTCGCCACCTTCGGGCGCGTGATCGCCATCATCACCGCCGCGGTCACCGCCATCGCGGGGATCTCGCTGGTCGTCGGTGCCGTCGGCATCCTCACCATCATGTGGATCTCGGTGCACGAGCGCACCGCCGAGATCGGTCTGCTCTCCGCCCTCGGCGTGCCCCGGCGCGGGATCGAGCGGTTGTTCCTCCTCGAAGCGGTGCTGCTCGCCGGCGCCGGTGGTCTAGTCGGGATCGTCGCCGGCGTCGGCGTCGGCTGGTTGCTCCACGCTGCCATTCCCGGCCTGCCGATCCGTACCCCGTTGGGTGCGGTGCTCGCGGCGGTCGGGATGAGCCTCGTCGTCGGCGTGGCCTCGGGATGGATTCCGGCGCGCCGGGCCGCGTCGCTCGACCCGGTCGAGGCGTTGCGCGCGGAGTGAGCCGCGACCATCGGGGCCCGGGAACCGCGGCGTCAGGGCGGTGGTGCGGGAAAGTGGGCTGTGCTCACTCGGCCGTCGCAGGCGCCGGCTGCGCGCCGTCGCGAATGCGGCCGCGCACGAACGGCAACAGGGCCAGGCCGGGCACCGCCATGAACGTGGTGATCGTGAAGTACATCGGGTAGCCGAGACGCTCCGCGCCAAGGCCCGAGAACGCCCCGGCGACATCCCGGGTGAGGGCGAAGAGAGCGGAGAGCAGGGCGTACTGCGTCGCTGCGTGCTCCTTGTCGCACAGGTTCATCAGGAAGGCGAGGAACGCCGCGGTGCCGAGCCCCTGCGTGAACGACTCCACCAGCGAGGCGACGTAGATGCTCTCCCGAGGCAGCGCCGCCGACGCGACCAGCACGTAGCCGAGGTTGGAGACACCCTGCGCGAGGCCGAGCCAGAGCAGACCGCGGAAGATCCCGTAGCGCTTGACGAACCAGCCTCCCGCCAGCGCCCCTGCGATCGTCAGCACGACGCCCAGGGTGACCGAGACCAGGCCGATCTCGGCGAGCGTGTAGCCGCGGTCGACCCAGAACGGCTTGACCATGCGACCGAGGGTGGAGTCGCCGAGCTTGTAGAGCGGGACGAACAGCAGGACCGGGATCATCTCCCGGCGCAGCAGCCAGCGCAGCACCGGTTGCACGGGGTTGCGCCGATCAGCGGCGTCGAGCGGCACCCGCGGGCTGGCGAAAGCGGCGGCCGCGAGAGCGAGGAAGATCCCGGCGAGCACGGCCCAGAGCAGTCCCCACCCGACCAGACCCGCGAGCGAGATCACGCCTCCGCCGCCGACGAGCAGGGCCGCGCGGGCGGCCGAGACGCGGACCCCGTTGATCGGCCCCTGCGTTTCGGGGGTGGCGACGTCCACCGCGTAGGCGTCGATGGCAATGTCCTGCGTGGCCGAGGCGGTGGTGAAGAGCAGCAGCGTCCCCCACAGCAGCCACGAAGGGCGAGCGGGGTCTTGCGGGATGATCGCCACGGTGGTGGCGCCTAGGGCGATGAGAGCGGCGGTGATCCAGTGCTGGCGCGCCCCCCAGCGGTCGACGAGCGGCGCCCACACCATCTTCCACGTCCACGGCAGGGAGAGCAGGCTCATCAGGCCGATCTCGGTGAGCGAGACGCCGTGGGTGCGGAAGTAGACGGGCCAGACGTCGTAGGCGATGCCGAACGGCAGCCCCTCCGCGAAGTAGAGGACGGAGATCCAGGCCAGCGTCCTGCGCAGCGTCATCGGTGGATTGTACCGATGTCGGGTTCCGGGTCGCCGCCCGCTCTATCGTCCCGTGGCCACCAGTGCGAGGTTCTCCCGACGGGCGGCCGGGGTGCGATCGCGATCTGCGCACCCCGCCCGCCGGGGGTCGGACCAGACCGGTCAGGCGCTTGATGGTCGTGGACGTCCCCGCGCCATTGGGCCCGAGAAAGCCGTGGTAGAAACAGCCGGCGGAAGCGGCGAGGTCGATGCCGTCGACGGCGGTCAGCTCACCGAACCGGCGGGTCAAACCGTGGGTCTCGATGGCCAGACGCAGGGCGCCGATTCCAGTCTCCCGGGACGGAGGTCACTGCTGGCGTGCGCCGGATACCGTGCCTCCTGCCGCATCCTTCTGGGCCTGCTTGTCGGCCACCATGCGGATGTCGGCCTCGCGCAGTGCGATGTCCGGCTCGCCACCCGGCGGCAAGGAGGCGATGCCTACGGCGAGCTGGACGCGGGGCGCCTGCTCGCTGGACTCGGCGAGCAGGGCGCGGACCGCAGCCATCCGCTCGGTGGCGCCGGTGTGGTCGAGCCCAGGTGCCACGACCAGGAACTCGTCGCCGCCGTAGCGGAACAGCTCGTCGTCGGCGCGGAACACTTGGGTCAGGGAGGACGCGACTCGGCGCAGACAGGTATCCCCGACGATGTGACCGAAGCGGTCGTTGATCCCCTTGAAGTCGCGGATGTCGAGAAAGACGATCGTCGCGCCGCTGGGCCGGACCCGGTCGAGGGCGTCACGCAGAGTGCGGCGGTTGGCCAGGGCGGTGAGGGGATCGAGGTCGGCAAGCTGGCGCAGTCGGTCCTGCGAGGCGACCAACTCGTCGTTCAGGTGGCGGAGGTGTTCGGTCGTCGACGACTCCAGGGCAACCAGGATGCCGAGGGCAACGAACAACTCGGCCGCAGCGTCGAAAAACGATGCCACGCCGAGATACCTCACCAGCGGCGGCGAACCCCAGAGCACGGGAGCGAGGAGAGGGACGTAGTGGAGGAAGAGCAGGCCCTGGGCGAGGAGCGCCCACCCCAGCCATCGCGAGCGTTCCGCTCGCGGATACCGCAGGACCCACACGCCACCTGCCGTGAGCACGGCCCCGACCAGCAGGGACTGTGCCAGGCGCACGTGTTGGATGTGCGGGGCGAGGAACGACAGCGCGACACCCCAACCTCCGGCAGCCAGTGCGAGGTAGCGCGGACGCAGGCGAAGCTCAAGGCCGGGACGGAGATGATACTGGGCGCCGCCGACGAGCAGGAGGACGTAGGCCGTCTTGCCGGCCGCGTAGACGGCCACCGTCAGGTGGGCGACCAGCGAGGGTGCGTGCAGGAACGACGTCACGAAGATGGCTGCGATGGCGACGGCATCGCTGACCCAGGCTCTCGCCCACAACCCTACCTCGGCCAGGCGGATCGACCGGACCTGGGCGAGGAAGAACAGCGCCAGCAGGGTGACCGTGCCGAGCTGCACGCCCACCGACCACTGCTGAAGCGCATGCGAGACGGGATCCACACTCTCCATCATGCCACCCTGACTGCCGGATCTCAGGATAGCCGGCCGGGCTGGCCTCCACCAGCCCGAGCCGATCAGCTCGAGGCCCTGGGGCCAAGCCCTTTTTCCCCAAGCCCCAGGTCTCTGCCGGGGCCGGTGACGAGGTCGCCAGCCCTCCTCGATCGCGCTGCCTACACCCCCTTGACGGCCTGCGTGAGGTCGAGCATGACCTTCTTGGCGTCGCCGAACAGCATCAGCGTGTTCGGCAGGTAGTAGAGCGGGTTGTCGATCCCGGCGAAGCCCGGGTTGAGGGAGCGCTTGACGACCATGACCGTCCGTGCCCTTTCCACGTCGAGCACAGGCATCCCCGCAATCGGGCTCGAAGGATCGGTCTTGGCCGACGGGTTGACCACGTCGTTGGCGCCAACGACCAGAACGACGTCGGTTTCAGGGAACAGGGGATTGATCTTCTCCATCTCCCAGAGCTGATCGTACGGCACGTTCGCTTCGGCAAGGAGCACGTTCATGTGGCCCGGCATCCTTCCGGCCACTGGGTGGATCGAGTACTTGACGTCGATGCCTCGGCCTTGCAGCGCGTCCGCCAGCTCCTTCACGGCGTGCTGCGCCTGTGCGACCGCCATTCCGTATCCGGGCGCGAACACGACGGTTCGTGCCGCGTCGAGGATCATGGCCGCCTCCTCGGCATCCCCGCGACGGACCGCCTTCGCTGCGGCGTCCCCTGCCCCGGCGGCCTCATGCACCGTGGCGCCGAAGCCGCCAAACAGGACGTTGGTGAACGAACGGTTCATCGCCTTACACATGATGTTGGCCAGGATGATCCCCGAGGCGCCGACGAGCGCCCCAGAGATGATCAGGCCGGTGTTCGAGAGCACGAAACCGGTGGTACACGCGGCCATCCCCGAGTACGAGTTGAGGAGGCAGATGACCACCGGCATGTCGGCCCCGCCGATGGGAATCACCAGGGTCACACCGAGCACGGCCGAGACTGCGGTCAGGAGTGCAAACGGAGCACCTGGCGCGGGATCGCGGACGAACGCGACCGCGAGGGCGACAGCGCCGATGAAGAACGCAAGGTTGAGCCAGTGCTGTCCAGCGAACACCGTCGGCCGTCCGCCTATTATCCATTCGCGGAGACGCAAGAAGGCGACCATGCTCCCGGTGAAGGTCACCCACCCGATCAGGAGCGAGAGCGCGATGGCGATGACCGGAACCAGGGTGAACGCCTCCTGCGAGGCGTGGCTGCGGACCAGTTCGGCGGAGGCGACCAGGGCGGAGGCCGCACCGCCGAAACCGTTGAGAAGTGCGACCATCTCGGGCATCGCGGTCATCGGGGTGAAGAGCGCAAGGAGTACGCCGATCAGCGCGCCGAGAGCGAGGGCGGCGAGCACGGTGGGAAAGTCGAGAACGCCTCCCGCCACCAGGGTGGCGACGATCGCGACCAGCATCCCGACCGCACCGATCGCGTTGCCGAGGACGGCGGTCTTCGGCGACGCCAGCATCTTCAAGCCGACGATGAAGGCGACGGCGGCGACGAGGTAGAGGAGGTTGAGCACGCCGGCCCCCTACCCGCGCGGCTTCCGGCCGCGGAACATGCCGAGCATCCGGTGGGTGACTGCGAACCCGCCCACCACGTTGATCATTGCCAAGACCACGGCAGCGAAGCCGAGCCAGCGCATGCCGCTGGTGACGGCGGCGCCGGCGGCGAGCACCGCGCCCAGGACGGTCACCCCGGAAATCGCGTTGGAGCCCGACATCAGCGGCGTGTGGAGGATCGGCGGCACCTTCGAGATGACCTCGAAGCCGACGAAGACGGCGAGCACGAAGACGGTGAGCAGCATGACGAGGTCGGACATCACGCACCTCCCGAGGGCATCTCGGCCGTGACCTGGCCGGCGTGAGTCACCAAGGGGAAACGGATGAGCTCGTCGTCGAGGCTGAGGCGAACCGAACCGTCCTTGACGAGATAGAGAAGGTAATTGGCCACGTTGCGCGCGTATAGCTGGCTGGCGTGGACCGCCGCCCGGCTCTCGAGGTCGGTGTACCCGATGACCGTGACGCCGTCGCTCACTCTCGCCTCGCCGGCCACAGTGGCCTCGCAGTTGCCCCCGAAGGCGGCCGCCAGGTCGACGATTACCGATCCCGACCGCATCGTCCTCATCATGTCGCGAGTGAGCAACAGCGGCGGCTCGCGGCCCGGAATCAGCGCGGTTGTAATCACCACATCGGCTTGGGCGAGGCGACGGCTGATCGTCTGTCGCTCGAGCGCGAGCCCCTCGTCGCTCTGAGCGAGCGCGTAGCCTTGTGAGTCCTGACCGCCCTCGACCTTTTCGTCCATGGCGAGAAAGCGCGCTCCCACACTCTCGACCTCTTGGCGCGTCGCCGGGCGGACATCGAACCCCTCCACGCTCGCGCCCAGGCGGCGCGCCGTGGCGATGGCGGATAGCCCCGCAACGCCGGCTCCGATGACCAAGACATGAGCGGGCATCACGGTCCCGGCAGCCGTCATCAGCATCGGCATCATCCGGGGCAGAGCGGCGGCCGCGAGGATCACGGCCATGTAACCCTGGATCGTGCTCATCGAGCTGCGGGCGTCCATCATCTGGGCCCGCGTCGAGCGAGGCATCCAGTCCATGGCGAACGCGCTCACTCCGGCACGTGCCAGCCGCTCGACGAGGTCCCGCTCCCACAGGTGGCGCAACATGGCCACCAGGATCACCCCAGAGCGGAGCAGAGCGATCTCGTCGTCGGTAGGCCGGTCGACCTTGACGACGATGTCGGCGCCCCAGACCTCGGCGGGATCGCTGGTCAGCAGGGCTCCGGCGGACTCGTACTCAGCGTCACTGACGCCCGATCCCGCTCCGGCACCCCGCTCGATCACGATCTCGAGGCCGTGTGGCGTCAGCCGGCGGACCGCGTCGGGAACCAGAGCAACTCGCCGCTCTCCCCTCCTATTCTCCTTCGGCACACCAACTTTCACGTTTTCCCCCTCTGTCCGCTCCAGCTCTACTCAGACGGAAGCACGTGAGGCGGCAAACAATTTCCTCGCGCCGTGCTCTTCTCTCGAGCCGACGCCGCGGGCGGCGAACTCGCCATGCTAGAGTTCGATCTCCGCCCGGCCGCGCAGCTCGGCCAGAGTCGTCACGGCGTGGCGGAGGTGGGGGATGACGATCGACCCGCCGACGATGAGGCCGACGTTGAGGGCGTCGACGATCTCCTCCTCCCGCCATCCCGCCTTGATGCACTGGACCAGGTGGTAATCCACGCAGTCGTTGCAGCGCAACACCAGCGACGCGACCAGTCCGCACATCTCCTTGACCCGGCCGGGCAGTGCGCCGTCGCGGTAGGCGGCCTCGTCGAGGTTGAAGAAGCGTTTGATCTGGAGGTTGTCGAGGGCGAGGACCGCGGTGTTGGCCTCGCGCCGCTGCCGGACGTATTCGTCGATCCCGCTCACACCGTCCTCCCCGTGTCGGCGCGCGAAACGCCGAGTCAGCCTCCGGGGCCACGAGACGCTGCTCGGCACACGCATCCGCCTGCCGCCTGCGCGGTCGTGACCTCCGGAAGTGCCGCCCAGCATAACCCACGATCAGGCGCCAGGCCGGGGATGTGAACCCCGACACGAGGACGGCCGGCCACAGGGAGTACAATTCGGCGTCGTGAGGCTCGCGTCCCGCGTCCTGTCCGTCCTCGTGGCCGTCGCCGTGCTGGTCGTTCCGGCCGGTGAAGCGGCTGCCGCAGCGAAGCGGCGACCTCGATCGCGGCCGGTGTCCGTGCACTTGGTCTGGCACGTGGAGCGCATCGACGGAGCGGTGATCGAGTCGAACGAGGCTGACGAGCCGATCAACCCCGCGTCGGTGGTCAAGGTCGGTACCTCGCTGTGGGCCCTCGAGCGTCTGGGGCCCGACTTTCGTTTCGAGACCCGGATCTTCGCGCGCGGCCCGGTCGACCTGAAGACCGGGACGATCAACGGCGACCTCGTCATCCATGGCTCGGGCGATCCCGACTTCCAGGCCGAGAACGCGTTCCTGGTCGCCGACGCCCTCAATCGGATGGGGATCCGAGAGGTGCGGGGCGCCGTGATCGTCGACCAGCGTTTCTGGATGGGATGGGAGAACGGTTCCGAAGGCGTCAACCCGGACCCCGTCAAGCGGGGCCTGCTGATGGCGACCCGCCTGCGCCAGGCCCTCGATTCCCGGCGGTGGACCGGGTTGCTGCGCTCGACCTGGCGCCAGTTCGCCGCGCGGCGCGGCCTCGACAGCCGCCAGCCGCCGCGCGTGTGGGTTCGCGGTGGGGTCGGAATGGACGGCCAGCGGGTCGGGGAGCTCCTCCTTGTCCACCGGTCGAGCCCGCTCGCGTACGCCTTGCGGCGCTTCAACTGCTACTCGAACAACGATATCGAGCGGATCGGCGCGGACCTCGGTCCGGTCGACGAGCTGACCAACCTGCTGCGGGTCCGGTGTGGCGTGCCGGAGGGCGAGATCTCCCTGGAGACCGCCTCGGGCCTGGGGACCAACCGGCTCACGCCGCGGATCGTGGTCCGGCTCCTGCGCGAGTTCAGTCAGACCTGCCAGCGCACCGGCGTCCCGGTCGAGTCAATTCTCCCGGTGGCGGGGTGCGACCCCGGCACCGTGAGCCGGTTCTTCCCGCAGCTCGCCGACGGGCCCGACGCCACCGCGGTGGTGGGCAAGACCGGCACGCTCACCTCGACCGACGGCGGCGTCTCGGTGCTCGCCGGCATCGCCAACACCGCCGACGGGCAATTCGCCTTCTGTGTCGCTGCGCCCAGAGCCGGGCGCATGCTCCACCTGGCCCGCAGGGCCGAGGAGCGCTTCGTCCTCGATCTGATTGCCCGCCACGGCGGCGCGCGGCCGCGCAGCTGCGCCCCGGAGCTTCCCTACCCGGACAGCGAGGCCAGCGTCATCGTGGTCAAGGGCGGCACCGAGGCAGCACCGCCGCCGGCGTCGCTCGCCGCGCCCTGATCGCCCGCCATCGCCGGGTTCCCACGAGCGCCGGTCGCACTGCCGGCGCGCTCACATCTCAGGCCGGTCCGGGGTGGTCGCGGGCAGGGCCCGGGTGCGGGCCCAGCCGCGGATCGCCTTGATCTGCTCCGCCATCGTCGTCGAGAGAGGGACGATTTGGCCCATGGCGACGAGCTGATCGCGCTCGGAGACCGGTCGGCCCTCGGCGAAGCAGGTGATGCGGGCGGCCGAGACGGCCTGCTCGATCTCGGCGCCGTTCCACCCCCGCGTCGCCGAGGCGAGCAGCACGAGGTCGTACTTGCCGGGGTCGAGCCCCTGCCGGCGCATGTGGATGGTGAGGATCTCCTTGCGCTCTTCCTCGTTGGGCAGCTCGACGAAAAACACCTGATCGAAGCGGCCCTTGCGGATGATCTCGGCGGGCAGCAGGTTGATCCGGTTGGCGGTGGCGGCGACGAAGACGTCGGCGCGATGCTCCTGCATCCAGGTCAGGAAGGTGGAGAAGATCCGGGTCCCCGATCCACTGTCGCCCTCGTGGTAGCCCGCCACCCCCATCTCGATCTCGTCGATCCACAGGACTGCCGGTGCGACGGCCTCGACCGCCTCGAGAGCACGGTGGAACACCCACTCCGGCGAGCCGTGCACACCGGCGAACACCATGTTCATGTCGAGACGGAACAGCGGGAGATGCCACTCGTTGGCGATCACCTTCACGGCGAGCGACTTGCCGCACCCCGACATGCCCATGAGCAGGACGCCCTTGGGGCGCAGCAGACCTTGCGACCGCGCCTCGTGGGTGAACAGGGTCGCACGCTGCCGCACCCATGTCTTGAGCTGGTCGAGGCCGCCGAGCTCGCCGAGCCCGCGGTCGGGGGGGACGAACTCCAGGATCCCCTCCTTGCGCATGATCTGCTCCTTCTCGGCGAGCACGTCGGCCATGAACTCCTTGCCCAGGCTCTGGTGGCGGGCGAGCAGGCGGCGCAGCAGGTGCTCCACCTCGAGCAGGCTCATGCCGCGCAGAGCGCCGACCAGGTCCTGCACCACGGCGGTGTCGCCGGGCCGGCGCGACTGCTGCAGAACGGTGGTCACCGTGGAGGAGATCTCCCCCTCGTCCGGGAACAGCGAGGTGACCACGTAGGTGAACGGCTTGAGCTCGTCGGGGAGCTCGAGCACGGAGGCGATCATGAAGACGTAGCGGCCGGTGTTGCGTACCTCGGAGACCGTGTCGCGCAGGCGTCGCAGGAGCTGCCGGTTGCCGGGCAGGACGGCGTGGAGGTCCTTGAAGACGAAGAAGCCCGGGCTTGTCTGGGTCGCCACCCAGTGCAGCGCGGCCACCGGGTCGACGGTGCCGGCTTGATCCGGGAAGCCGTCCAGACAATTCCACACCAGCACCGGCAGCGGGTTGGGCTTGGCCCCGGCGGCGAAGCGGGCGAGGAGCTTCTCGATCCGGTCCTCCTCGGGCGACAGCACGACGATGAGCGGATACGCGCTGGCAAGCGCAGTCCCGACCTGCTCTACGGTGGTGGCCATGCGGGGATTGTACTTGGAAGAAAGGGGACTGGGGACAGGGGACGGCGGACAGGCCTCAAGCCGCGAACCCCGAACCCCGGTCCCCGTCTCGGCCTTTCGAACTTGCCTCTCGGACCCCGGATCCCTGACCCCGGACCCCGTCCCTTCCTTTCTGTTCCCTGTTCTCTGTCTCTTGCTGGACTCCGCCGCACTGCCGGAGTGGCGGAATGGCAGACGCGCGACTCAGAATCCCAGCCCTCTGGCTTCCCCCGCACGCCCTCCCGCCGCGCGTCGGCGAGGCATTGCCCTCCGGCTTTTGCTAGACTCCGCCGCACTGCCGGAGTGGCGGAATGGCAGACGCGCGGGACTCAAAATCCCGTGTCCGCAAGGGCGTGAGGGTTCGACTCCCTCCTCCGGCACCATGACTTACAGACCATGACCCAAAACCAGAAGACTGTGCCAGCGGTAGGTTGAGAATCGGGACCTCCGGAGACGAATAGGGGCCGTCGTACCTTCGGCGCCGAAGCTCGTTTCGCGGTGGCTGTGCCCCTCGGACATGGCAGCCCGCCACGCTTTCATACGAACTCAACCCCTCGCTGGAAGGGCGCGATAGGACAAATGCGGCTCCTGCCCGACGAAGCCACCCGATGTGCCGGACGGGATCGCTAAGACAGCGGTCACGACAGGATGGGGGCGAAGTGCTTCTTCACCATCCGGTCTTTGGTCCCCGGCGGAATGACCACCAACATCTGGTCTCCGGCCTGAATCCGGAAGTCGGTGTTGGGCATGTAGGTCTCGCCTTCGCGGAATGCGGCAAGAACCTCCATCCGGCCGTCGGCGTCCGCGGGGAAGTCGGACGGGACCGGCTTGCCGACCAGGGGGCTGCCTGCCCGGATCACCCGGAGGAGCAGTTGCTTTCCCCCCGGCAGCGTCACGGGGATCCCGGACGCAAGAAGGCCCTTTAGGTTCCCCTCACCCGTCCCCAGCGGCAGCGTCCCCGGCTGCTCGCCGACCAGGCGGAGGGCGGCGCTCAGATGCTCCATCCGATGTGCCGGCGAATCGGCCCGGCCCGGCACCTGCGCCTCGTAGAGGCTGTGGTACCTGAACGACGCGGAGAGGATCTCCTGAGTGATGTAGCTAAGTACGACGCTCAGGGCCGCAGGGACGAGGAGGTGATATCCGCCTGTCATCTCCACGACCATGAGCAACGTGGCGACGGGGACCCGCGCCGCCCCCCCGAACACGGCGGCCATCCCGACGATGACCAGGGGCGCCGCGGGCTGATGGAAGACATCCGCCATGGCGCCCCCCAGCATCGCGCCTACGAACAACGACGGCGCGAAGACGCCGCCGGAACCTCCGGAGGAGACCGACAAGGACAGGGCCAGGATCTTGGCGAAGGTCAGGAGAAGTAGAAGCTTCAGGGGCAGCGCCCCATCGATGGCCTCCTGGATCCAGCCGTAGCCGCCCCCGAGGACTTGGGGGAGCCAGAGGGCTAGCAGGCCGATCCCCAGTCCCCCGATCGCCGGTTTGACGTGGGGAGGCACCGGCAGGCCCGAGAAGAAGTCCCGCACGCGATAGAACACCTCCGGCAAGATCGTCCCGACGCCCCCCGCTGCAATTCCCAACACCGTGAACCACCCATAGGCGCCGAAAGAGGGGACCGGCAAGTTGGCGGGGACCTGGAAGAGAGGCTCATACCCTACGAAGAGCCCGTTCACGGCATACGCCACCACGGATCCGAGCATGGTGTAGATCAGGGCCCCGGCATCGAACTCCATGTCGCTGTACAGCACCTCGATCGCGAAGATGGCGGTCCCGATTGGCGAGCGGAAGATCGCCGACAGCCCGGCCGCCATGCCGATCAGAACGAGTTGCCGCCTCTCCTTGTCCGGCCGGTGCCAAAGGGTCGCGTAAAGGGATCCAAAACCAGCAGTGATCAGGGCCGTGGGCCCCTCACGCCCGGCGGCGCCCCCGGACCCGATGGTGATCGCGGACGCGATCATCTTCAGGAGAGGGACCCTGGCACGGAGATATCCCGCGGCCCGGTGAAACGACTTCACGACCGTGTCGGTCCCGTGGCCTTCGGTCTCGGGAGCTAAGCTGTAGATGAGAACACCCGACAGGAGACCGCCCAGTGTGGTCGCCACAGGGATGCACCACAGCCCATGCGTTCCGATCGTCTCCTTCAGGGGGCCGCCCTCTGCGAGCAACCTTGGCGGAAGGTATCCCGCCACACGGCCCAGCAGCAGGTCCTGCGCCACCCCGAGCATCCACATGAAGAGCCGGGCGCTGAGGGCGCCCACGATTCCCAGGAGAACCGAATCGATGATCAGGTGTCTCGCCGTCTTGGCGGCATTCCCGGCTCCGTCCACTGTCAGCCCACCCCCCCGCGCCCGCTCGGTGGCTCGATGGCCCGATTATAGGATTGGCGGAGAGGGGTGGGAATGCGGTCTTCGCAGCGGCCGTGGATGATGGATGGCAGTTTGCTTTTCGCTGGGTTCGAGGATGCGCCCGCTCAACGGCTCGATGATGAAGTCAAGACCAAACGGGGTGGTCTCAAGGCCAATATGGGAGAGGGAAGGTGGCGAGTAGGAGTCTGAGGCAACCCCAATAGTGGTGAAGGGCTGCCCGCAGGGGGAGCCGGGCAAGAGGCTTCCCGGTCTTGGACTGTCGGCTCTCAACCGGGTGGTTGCGGGGTCGGTCACTCCTCGCGGATCGAGCCGACGACCGACTTGAACTCGGGCCGCAGCGTGCCGAGTTCCGAGCTCTTCACCGTGGCGGTGATCACCACCGTCGCGCCCGACGGCCGCGGCAGCTGGTACTGCATGACCGTGGTGCCGGGGACGAAACCGTCGTACTCGATGTAGAGCGACTTGCCCGCGCCGGAGTTCGCGAACATGCACGACGACACCGCGATCGGCCGTCCCGCCCGCTTGGCCAGGCGGGTCGGCAGGGCCGAGCACATCGCGGTGAGTTCAGCGTCGCTCTGTGGCGCAGGGCTTTTCTGCCGGAGGATGCTGATGTTGTCCGTGAAGGTCTGGTCCTGGGCCGGCCGCAGGAAGATCTCGACGGTGCCGGCCTCGATTTTGGTCCTGAGGTCCGCCAGCGCCTTGGGGTCGACGGAGGGTAGCTTCGAGTTGCTGGGGTTGAGGAGGTCGGGATGAGAGGCGAGCTGGTCGCGGGTGAGCGCGAGCCAGCTGTCGGGCACGGTGAGCGTGAAGCCGAAGGCGCTCGTGTAGGTGCTCGCGCCGGCCGGGAGCGCCAGTGCCGAGGCCAGGTAAAGGGTCGCCAGAAGTCTACCCATCGTCCACCTCCAACCATGTGGAAGGAGAATCCTGCCTGTCAATGCGCGACATGTCAACAACTTCGCGATCGCTTTCACATGCGGAGCCGTGCGCCTGCAGGCGCGACTGAAGCGGAGAAGCCGCCGGGGATAATCTCGCGCTCGGGGCAGCCGCTGCCTCGATCATGAGAAGCAGTGCAACCCCAAAGAGCGTCAACTGTCTGGTCGCGCATCGTCGATCTCCTCCCTCTCATGTCCACGAGTTGATGCGGGTAGAACGGGCCGGCGCGGTTCCGCGAGGGCACCGCAGCACCTGCGCGAGGCCACGCCTAGCCCTCGGGGGCGGGTGGGGGAGACGGTCTGGTCTCGAAGCGGACGGTCTTCACCCAGGTGCGCTCCTGCCGGCGGACGAGATCCATCCACAGCGCCTTGGCGACCACGAAGATCCACAGCTGGCAGTAGGTGAAGTAGGCGAGGACCAGGACGGCGAGGTTGCCGCGGGTGTCCTCGCCGTCGTAGGAGAGGGCGAGCATGATCTCCATGATGAACAGCAGGAACGCCAGGACCCAGACGGTCGTGTACGGTCCCGGCAGCGGGATCGCGATCAGGTGCGCGAGACTGGCGATGAAGATGAGGTCGGAGACCACGATGGCGACGAAGAAGACGTAGTACAGCGAGAGCAGGTAGAGAACCTCGACGGCGAGGCGCTTGCTGGTGAACTTCGGAATCTCCCGCGCGAACTTGAGGGCGACGTAGTTGTTGCCGCGCACCCAGCGGGTCCGTTGCTTGAGCCAGACGGCCCAGGTCTCGGGCTCCTGCTCGTGGGTCACGGCGTACGGGATGACCTTGATCCGGAAGCCCTCCATGTAGATCCGGATCGACAGCTCGGAGTCCTCGGTGAGAGCGGACTCGTCCCAGCACCCCAGTCGCTCGAGGAGGTCGCGGCGGATCACGAA
Source organism: Acidobacteriota bacterium (assembly GCA_050257595.1). Taxonomy (GTDB): domain Bacteria; phylum Acidobacteriota; class Thermoanaerobaculia; order Thermoanaerobaculales; family Thermoanaerobaculaceae; genus JBLMXF01. Next base: position 44,859 of record JBLMXF010000040.1, read on the forward strand.
GTTGGTGCCGGGCAGCGTCGAGATCCGGAACAGCTTCCAGCGCCCGGCCTGCACGATGGACTGGAAGGAGAGCGTCTCGACGTTGATGAAGCGCGTAAGCAGGTTGCGCGACTTGTTGAGGGTCCGGAACTTGCCAATCACGGCCCCGAGGTTGTCGTGGAGCATCAGCTGGGCGACCAGGTAGCGTAGCGCGGGGGGCTCGGGCTGGTTGTCGGCGTCGTACACCGCGATGACTCCGGCGTCGGTCTGCGCGAGGCCGAGGTTGAGTGCCCGCGACTTGCCCTTTCCGCCCTCGCCCGGCGGCACGTTGTACATCCTGACGCGGGGGTCGCGGTCGGCGTAGCGCTGGACGATCTCCCCGGTTGCGTCGGAGGAACCGTCGTTGATCACCAGAACGTCGTAGCGGTCGGGCGGGTAGTCGAAGGCCAGCATCGCCTCGACCGTGGAGGCGATCACGGCCGCTTCGTTGTGTGCCGGGATGAGCACGGTGACATGGGGGTACTCGAGGCTCAACGTGTCGACCTGCCGCTGCTCCCTGGTCGAGCGGAGGACGTGGAAGAACCCGGCCACGGTGAGGATGAGCTGGTAGGCGATCATGAACCAGATCAGGATCACCGCGACGATGAACAGGATGGAGAGATCGAGTTCGAGGGCCGTCGCCATATCAAGCCCTGGCGCGCCGGCGGATCCGGACGGTGAGGTAGAGGAGCACCAGAAGGGAAGAGGAGATCACCCCGAAGGCGGCGATCAGGAACGACGACCAGTAGCTCGTGATGTCGACCCCGTAGGAGACCGAACTCTCCGTCACCACGAGAGCCGTGTGGGTGCCGGCGGGAAGCATGAGCGAAAAGCGCCCGTCGCCCTTGAGCGGGTGGCAGGGGACCTCGCGCCCGTCCACGAGCAGGGCGTAGGGCTGCCGGGCGAAGGTCGCGATGCAGCGGGCCTGCGAGCGGTAGCCGAACTGGACAGAACGCTGGGCGCTGCGCTGGAAGGTGAGCTCGCCGGTGATCGATCCGAGGCGCGTCTCGAGGATCTCGGGCGTCAGGGCGTCGAGCGAGGCAGGCACCAGATCCACCGAGTGGATGCCGGCCGGGAGCAGGAAGCGCGAGCCGCCGATGCTGTGCGCGTGCCGGCCGTCGATGCGGACCTCGTTGGTACCGGTCGTGAGCTCGAGCACGACACCGTCCGGCGAGCTCACGGTCCATCCGCCGTGGTCGGCCTTCACCTGTGCCCTGGCCGCCAGCGCGTAGGGGAGCAGGGCGAGGTCCTGCTGGTTGATGCTCGACTCGCTGTAGATCGTCACCCGTGGCGCGCCGAGCGCCGCCGAGTGGACCAGCCACGCGGCCTCGGTCCCGGTCTGGATGCGGGTGGGAAAGGGGACGATGGCGTCCTGCGCCCGAAACGCGAGGATGTTGAGGTCGAGGGCCAGCCGGTCCTGGGGCACGAAGCTCCAGCGGCTGGCGATCGCCTGGTAGCGACGGGGGTCCTCGGACCACATCGACTCCGGGTCCTCGACCTGAAGCGTGGCGCCGAAGCGTGCGGCCACCCCCGCCACCGCACGGCCGTCGATCCCGAGGTCGGCGCGCAGCGCAGGTGCCGACAGGCTGTCCAGCAGGGTGACCACGACCTGGAAGCCGGGCCGATCGTTCTGGACTCGGGCCGCCATCGCGAGCAGCGCCTCGTGCAGCCTGGTCACGGTCGCGACTCGGTAGTGGGTGAAGGCGGCGGCTCCGACGGGGTCGTGGCTCCAGAAGTGTGGCGACGTCGGGTTGAACAGCTCGACCGGGTCGAAGCCCGCGGAGCTCTTGAACTGTGCCCTGGCCGCAGGATCGAGCGGCGTCATGTGCAACGGGTCCTTGAACCCGGGCTCGAAATGCAGCTCGCCGATGTCGACGCCGTCCCAGTCGTGAGCGCGCAGGAGCTTCTCGTAGCTCTCGGTCGCGGCGGTCAGGCACCCCTCGTCGGCGAGGGCGACAGGGTACCTCCAGCCGGCCTGAACATCCTGGCCCTTGAAGTTTTTCTCCCGGCACCCCGGGTGCTCGTTCCAGAACTTCTGACTGACCTGGGGAGGCTCGAGCCAGGCGTAGACCAGGATCCCGTTGGCGTGTGCCTCGCGGATCAGCCGCGCGTAGTCGTAGGTGTACTTGGGGTACTCGTGCCAGGCGCCGGCGTGGATGACCTTGATCCCGAGCGTGGTCCAGCGGGCGACGAGCTGCTCGATGCTCACCGTGTGGCGGTAGCCGGGATCGAAGTACATCTCGAGCTCGTCGCGGCGCAGCATCGGCGTGAGGCCGAAACAGTGGCCGATCTCCTGCGCGAGGTACGGAAAGCGCGAGAAGCCTCCGTCGGAGGTGGGGTCGAAGCGGGTGCCGAAGAAGATGAAGGCGCCGCCTCCATAACGCCGACAGAAGGCGACGGGCATCTCCGTGGCGTCGTCCATGGCGAGGATCTCGTCGGCGTCCGTGGTCTCGAACTTGCTCATCACCTCGCGCGAGGGCCAGCGCAACACCTCCTCGGGGTAGAGGCGGTCACGCGCGTGCTCGATCGGGATGGTCGAGTCGAGGAAGCGGACGCCGAGCGCCACGGCGAGCGGGTTGCGGAAGTCGGTGACCAGGTGACCACCTTGCTTCACGTAGCCGACCAGGGAAGCGACCTGGGCATCGCTCAGGTTCTCGGCCACGTTGTAGGGGACCAGGACGAGGTTCTGGGCCGCGAGCAGGAGTTCGGTGTCAGGGGTGACCGTCACCGTCGAGACGGGGACGTTGAGCGCCACCAGTGGCGCCGGCAGACTCGCCTGATCGTTGGCGGCTCCGCCAGTGGCGTCGGCCACCGTAAGTGCCATCGCCGAAATCGGCGTGTGGGGCCTGGATTCGGGGACCAGGCTCCGCCAGAGCCCCTCCACGCGGAGCCGGACGCGGTCCGTCAGCGACAGCGCACGCTCGCGATACTCCGTGGGCTCGATGACGAAGATCCACCCCGGGGGGAGACTCACGGACCGCGTCACCGGGCCGGCCAGGCGTCGGTCCGAGACCTCACGGCGGACGACCTGGTTCTTCTCGTTGTAGGTGGTCTCGCGCAAGAACTGGTCGCGGAGCGTGACGGTGACATGAGCGGCACCGGTCACGATCGCCCGGTCGGCGAGGGTGACCGTGTGGGCGTCGTCCCTGAGATCGCGGAACGTGTACCCGAGCGAGCGGATCCCGTCGACAAGCCGGATCAGCAGGGCGTGATCGACGAAGGGGTGGAAGAACGCGCTCGCATAGCCGTCGCGGACCGCAAGGTCGTCCCTCGCGAATCCGAGCAGTGTGTCGACGGAGGCCTCCCCCTTCTTGGGGTCGGGGTCGAGCGGGACGTAGCCGAGATCTTCGGGGTAGATCCGCTGCCCGTAGAGGTCGTGGTCGATCAGGTAGGGGAAGTACTGCGAGAAGTCGAGGCGGTTGAGCACCAGGCGCTGCTCGATGGCGCTCGAGAAGTGGCGGGCGAACACCGCGTAGTCGAGCTCCGAGGCGCTGTAGTGCGGCGTCTCCCAGATCAGGGGGTAGATCCCGTTGCGGAAGAACTCGACCAGTCCGTCGCGGATCTTCCGCTCGACGTACTCGCTGGAGTCCTCCTGGATCGTTTGGCCGCGGCTCTCGTCCCAGAACTCGTAGTCGGTCGCCGTCTCGCCTTTGTACTGGTGGGTGATGCCGTGCATGACCACGGTGCCGCCGTGATCGACCATGTAGCGAAGGGCGTCCACGTAGTCCGGTTTGTCCGACATCGCCACCCGGGTGCCGTCGGCGGGGTTGACGTAGAACGGGATGACACCGACGAGGAAGGGGATGTGGCGCGACGACAGGATGTCGGCGATGTCGCGAAGACTGGCGGGGTCCGAGAAGGGGTTGGTGTCCTCGATCCGGATGATCGCAGAGTGGGACGGGGAGTGCTGCTCGCCGACCATGTCGTGGAGCAGGTCGGCGAAGAGCAGGTAGCGGTCGCTCTCGGTGGCGTACGAGAACGGCGAATCGGCCACGACCCAGAAGGAGCCGCTGCGCAGCACATACGGGATCGCCGCCTTCGTGCGGCTGGACCTCGCGGTGGCGAGCACCGTGCAACGCTGCGGGTCGGTGACGCGGAGCACCGTCGCGCTCGGGTCCGTCTTCGTGAAGGCAGAGCCGTTCGCCTCGACGCTGTCGTACCCGGAGGTCGTGTCCCACCGCTGCCACTCGAAGCCGAACCGGCCCGGAAGGTCCGCCTGCCTGGCCAGCTTGTCGAGCCCGGTGTTGAGCCAGACGAAGGTCCGCTCGTCGCCCACCACATCGTGCAGGAAGCTCGGCGGGGGGGTGTAGGGGGCGGTGAAGCCGACCCAGAAGGTGAGGTCGAACCCAGTCATCTCGCCGCTGCGATAGCGGGACACCGGCTCGAGGGTGACCGCGGTGTGAAAGTGGCCGAGGAGCTGCTGGAGCTGGCGGGCGTCCCCGAGGCCGCTTGCCACCTCCGTCGGGCCCGGCTCGTAGAGGACGAGGACGCGTTTGATGGGCACCGCGTCGGCCGCCACCAGCGGCCCGGAGGCGAGCAGGGCGATGCCGGCGACCAACGCCAACCACGGCCGGTGGGCTGACCCACCCCGCACGACCACGCGTCTGACGAGCCCGAACACGGTGCCTCTGGTGTGCCCTCGCCCGGTGGGGCCGCGTTCCGTGCGGTCACCGACTGGCGGGCGGATCGTAGCACGCCGGCACTGGCGTAATGCTATCGTCGCCCGCGGTGAGACGCGGACCTGCCCGGTGCGTTCCAGGGACTTCCCGGTGGGTGCCGGCACGGCTTCTCCCGGGCTGGCTCCTGGTGGTCGCCGCCGGCCTCTGCGCCGGTCCGTGGGCGGCGGCTGGCCCCGAGCCCCGCACGGTGGCAGGAGTGGCACGCTTCGGATACACGATCCACTGGGACTGCTTCGACAGTCAGGCCGAGGCTGAACGGCTGGTGCGCTTCGCCCTCGCAAACGGTGCTGGCGTCCTCAACGTCGTGCCGCCGCCGCGCATCTGGGAGCAGCCCGAGAGCCTGGCGACGCTCCGCCGCATCTTCCGTACTGCACGCCGCAGGGGCGTGACCGTGATGCTCAACCGGATCGACGGCAGCTCCTTCGCGCCGCCGGGCCGCCCGCGGGACAACCTCTTGTTCGGCCGGATCCTCACCGAGCTCGGGCGGCTCCCCGACGGCAGTCCGACGCCCGACTTCTTCCTCGCCACGGTCGGCAATCCGGCCTACCAGGCCTGGCTCGAGGAGGAGACGCGGTACTACGCCGAGCACTTCTCGGGTGAGCCGGCGCTCGGTGGCTTCTCGATCGGGCCTTTCAACGAGCCGTTCGTCTCGCAGCGCGGCAGCCTGCTGTGCTGGTCACCGTCCACCGGCAGCTACGAAATCGGCCAGTACACGCCGTACCTCAGAGATCTGTGGGGCGAGGCGCTCCGTCGGCGTTTCGACGCTGGCCTGGCGGCGCTCAATGCGCGCTTCGGCACCTCGTTCGCCTCGTTCGAGGAGGTCCCTCTCCCCGTCAACGAGCACGATCCACGCTTTCCCCGTGCCGCGGCCGCGTACTGGCAGCTCGTCTCCACCGTCAACCAGTGGGTCGTGGACCGTTACGAGGCCTGCCGGTCGATCTGGCACGCCCATGCCCGACGTCGTGTCCCCTTCGTGCTGCAGTTCTCCGGCTACGTCCCCGAGAAGTTCGAGAAGGGACGCCTGGCGTTCGCCGCTCTCGACATCTTCGACTGGATGGCCCGCGCCGACGCCCTTGGCGTCTCCCTCTACACCAACTGCGAGTACCCCGACTGGGGTCACGCCTCCGATGCGGCGATGGTCAATTTCCTGAGGCTCGGCAAGCTCCTCGGCAAGCCCGTGTTCGTCCTCGAGGAGGGCAACGAGTGCAACGGCGCGATCCTGGATCACGGCGAACTCGGCTTCCTCCGGGACCAGGCCCGCCTTCTCGCCCCCGCGACGGTGATCTACGAGTTCCTCCGCTCGACCTACTACGAGAGCTCACCGCAGCGGAGTGGAAGGTTGCTCTCGCCCAGCTGGACGGAGAACGCGCCTGCCGTGACGGCCGTCTCTGCGGCACTGCGTGAGGCCGCGACACCGGGAGTCCCACCACGCGTCGTGTATGTGGCGGACGACGCTCCCGCACTCGCGACGGACCCAGCGGCGCTGCAGAGCCGCTGGAAGCTGATGCAGGCTGCCCTGCGCATGCCGATCGTGTTCGTGCCGGTGCGGGTACTCGACGCCGTTCCATCGGGCTCGACGCTGGTGGTGCTGGCGCCGCTCTCCGACGGGCAGACGCGCCGCCTGCAGTCCCGGGGCGTCCTCGTGACGAACGCCGGGGATGTGCTTGGCGAGCCGGTCGGGGGGGCCGAGGGTGCGGGGGCCCCTCCTCGCGACTAGCCGGGGAGGCAGGTCCTGGCTATCATCCCGGGAGCGCCCGGAGGCAGAGATGCCCTACCACCGACGTCCCGGACCGGTCGCCGTTCTGGTGGTCCTCGTCCTCCTCGTCGCCGGGTCACTCCTCGCCGCGGAGCCGGCCGCCACAATGACACCGTCGGCTGGCGCCTCGTCGCCCGCGGGAGTGCGGCAGGGAGCCGGCCCTGCCGCCCTCGAGGCTGGCCGCGACCCTTACAGCGTGGTCGTCACCGAGGAGATGCGCGAGCACCAGCGCTGGGAGGACGCGCTCTACTTTGCGGGTGTCGTCTGGAGCATCGCGACCCTCGTGCTGGTCCTCGGACTCGGCATCTCACGCCGGCTGCGTGATCTGGCGGCTCGTCTCGTGCGCCGGCCCGGGCTGGCTGCAGTGGTGTTTTTCGCCCTCTTCTCGCTGGTCTCGGCGGTGCTCGAACTCCCGCTCGACTACCTGGGCGGATTCGTAATCCCGCACCGCTTCGCGCTCTCCGACCAGAGCCTGGGCGGCTGGCTGTGGGACCGGGCCAAGGAACTGCTCCTCGGGGTCGCGATCGGCGCGCCGGTCACCGCCCTCGCGCTTGCGGGCATCCGGCGCATCCGCCGGTGGTGGCTGGCGCTGTGGCTCGGCGCCGTCCCCCTGACGATC
>JBLMXF010000041.1:0-4104 GCA_050257595.1 Acidobacteriota bacterium
CCCCTCCGCGCAGCTGGACCGACCCGGCGCTCGACTTCGAGGCGCGGCGTGGCACCTGGTCGTACCCGGCCGCCGCCAAGAACCTGCGCTATCTGGGCTTCCCCAACCCCCGCGAGTGGTCACCCACCGACGCCGACTGGAAGCTGCCGGACAACTGGCAGGAGATCATCCGGGAGGGCCTGCGGGAGCGGCTCGACAAGTACCGCTCGCTGCGCGTCTTCATGGACACCTGTGTGCGCTGCGGCGCGTGCGCGGACAAGTGCCACTTCTACATCGGGTCGGGCGATCCCAAGAACATGCCCGTGCTACGCGCGGAGTTGTTGCGCTCGGTCTACCGCAACGACTTCACGACGGCCGGGAAGCTGCTCGGCCGCATCGCCGGCGGTCGTGAACTTACCGTCGACGTGCTGAAGGAGTGGTTCTACTACTTCTACCAGTGCACCGAGTGCCGCCGTTGCTCGGTGTTCTGCCCGTACGGGATCGACACGGCCGAGATCACGATGATCGCCCGCGAGCTGCTGAACCTGATCGGCCTGAACATCAACTGGGTCATGGAGCCAGTCGCCAACTGCCAGCGCACCGGCAACCACCTCGGTATCCAGCCTCACACCTTCAAGGACAACATCGAGTTCCTCTGCGACGAGCTCGAGGAGGTGACCGGCCGGCGCATCATGCCCTCGATCAACCGCAAGGGGGCGGAGGTGCTGTTCGTGATCCCCTCGGCGGACTACTTCGCCGAACCGGGGATCTACACCTTCCTGGGCTACCTCCTCCTCTTCGAGCACATCGGGCTCGACTACACGCTCTCCGCCTACGCCTCCGAGGGTGGGAACTTCGGCCTGTTCACCTCGCACGACACGATCAAGCGGCTCAACTACAAGATCTACGCCGAGGCCAAACGGCTCGGCGTGAAGTGGCTGATCGGCGGCGAATGCGGCCACATGTGGCGCGTGCTCCATCAGTACATGAACACGATGCACGGCCCGACCGACTTCCTCGAGGTGCCGAAGAGCCCGGTCACCGGCACGGTCTTCGACCACGCGCGCTCGGCGAAGATCGTGCACATCTGCGAGTTCACCGCCGATCTGCTGCGCCACGACAAGCTCCGCCTCGACCGCACCCGTAATGACCACGTCCGCGTCACGTTCCACGACTCCTGCAATCCGAGCCGGGCGATGGGCCTGCTCGAGGAGCCCCGGATCTGCATCAAGGCGGCGTGCAACCACTTCTTCGAGATGCCGGAGAACACGATCCGCGAGCAGACCTTCTGCTGCGGGGGCGGCGCCGGCCTCGGCAACGACGAGAACATGGAGATGCGCCTGCGCGGCGGCCTGCCCCGGGCGAACGCCGTCAAGTACGTGCATCAGAAGTACGGAGTGAACACGCTCGCATGCGTCTGCGCCATCGACCGGGCGGTCTTGACCACGCTGATGGACTACTGGGTCCCCGGCGTCGGCGTCTCCGGGGTGCACGAGCTGGTCGGCAACGCCCTCGTCATGACCGGCGAGAGGGAGCGCACCACCGACCTGCGCGGCCGCCCGCTCGCGACGGCCCAGGGAACCGCCTCCGTGCCCGACGCCCGGCCGGCGGAGGAGGAGGTGGCCGTCCATGCATGATCGCGCGAAGATCCTCGCCGGCATCGCCGTCTTCCTCGTCCTCGCGTTGGTCCCCGTCTGGGCCAACCTCGGCACGCGGCCGACCCTGCCGACGCTCACTCTCGGCACCAAGGCCGCCCAGTGCGTCGCGCCCCCGGGGGTGATTCGCGCGACGCACATGGAGTTGCTCAACCGGTGGCGCGACGAGGTCGTGCGGACGGGGCGCCGCAACGGCGTCGACGGTTTCGGCCGACCCGTGACCATGAGCCTCACCGGCACCTGCCTGTCGTGCCACACCAACAAGGCCGAGTTCTGCGACCGGTGTCACGCCACGATGGCGGTCAACCCGTACTGCTGGGACTGTCACGTCGAGCCGAAGGGGAGGGCGTCATGAGGACCCGCAGGAGGGAGTTCCTCAAGGCTGCGGGCGTGGTTGCGCTCGGTGCCGCCTCCGGCTCAGCGTTCGAACTGGTCGCGGGTGACGCGGTGGCGGCCGAATCCACCGACAGAACGCGCTGGGCGATGGTCATCGACCCCCGCAAGTGTCTCGACGCCGGGGACTGTACGGCGTGCATCACGGCCTGCCATCACGCCCACAACGTGCCCTCGATCCCGGACCCGCGCCACGAGGTCAAGTGGATCTGGAAGGAGAGCTTCTCCGCGGCGTTCGCCGATCAGGAAGCCGAGCTGATCGACGAGGCCCTCACGTCGCGGCCGATCCTCGTCTTCTGCAACCACTGCGACAACCCGCCCTGCGTGCGGGTCTGTCCCACGCAAGCCACGTGGCGGCGGGACGACGGCGTGGTGATGATGGACTGGCACCGCTGCATCGGCTGCCGCTACTGCATGGCCGGCTGCCCGTACGGCTCGCGCAGCTTCAACTGGCAGGACCCGCGCCCGTTCATCGCGGACGAGAGCCGCGACTTCCCTACGCGGACGAAGGGCGTCGTGGAGAAATGCACGCTCTGCGCCGAACGCCTCGACCGGAACGAGCAGCCGCTGTGCGTGGGCGCCTGCCCCGCCAAGGCCCTCGTGTTCGGCAACCTCAACGATCCCGGCTCGGCGGTACGCGCCGCGCTACGCTCGCGCTACGCCCTGCGCCGCAAGGTCAGCCTGGGTACGCGCCCCGAGGTCTACTACCTGGTGTGAGGTGAAATCGTCATGTTCGAAAAGGCACTTAGCGGAGGTCGCGGCTACTGGGGCTGGCTCGGTCTGCTCGGCGGCATCGTCCTGCTGGGCTTCATCGCCTACATGCGGCAGTTCGCCTTCGGCCTCGGCGTCACCGGGCTGTCGCGCGACGTGACGTGGGGCTTCTACATCGCACAGTTCACGTTCCTCGTCGGTGTGGCCGCTTCCGCCGTGATGGTCGTGCTGCCATATTACCTGCACGATTTCAAGGCCTTCGGGAAGCTCACCATCCTCGGTGAGTTCCTGGCCATCTCCGCCGTCACCATGTGCATGCTGTTCATCTTCGTGGACATGGGGCAGCCCACCCGGGTCCTCAACGTCATGCTCTATCCAACGCCCCACTCGCTCATGTTCTGGGACATGATGTCGCTGGGCGGCTACCTCGTGTTGAACGTGCTGATCTCACACGTCACGCTCGACTCGGAGCGCAAGGGCGTGCCCCCTCCGCGCTGGATCAAGCCCATCATCGTCCTCTCGATCCCCTGGGCCGTGAGCATCCACACCGTGACCGCCTTCCTGTACTCGGGCCTCGCGGCACGGCCGTTCTGGATGACCGCCATCCTGGCGCCCCGTTTCCTGGCCTCCGCGTTCTCCGCCGGGCCGGCGCTCCTCATCCTGTTCTGCCTCGTCCTGCGTCGGGTCACCCGCTTCGACGCCGGCCGCGAGCCGGTCCAGAAACTCGCCGTCATCGTCACCTACGCCATGATCGCGAATGTCTTCTTCGTGCTGATGGAGCTCTTCACGGCCCTCTACAGCGACATCCCCGAGCACCTCGAACACTTCGCTTTCCTCTACACGGGCCTGGACGGACGCACCACCCTCGTGCCCTGGATGTGGGCTTCGGCGCTTCTCTCGGTGCTGGCGCTCGTCCTGCTCGTGAACCCGAAGACCCGCCGCAACGAGAAGACGCTCGTAGTGGCCTGCCTCGCGGTCTTCTCGGCGCTCTGGATCGAGAAGGGGCTCGGCCTGATCATCGCCGGCTTCGAGCCCTCGCCGCTCGGGCACGTGACGGCGTACTCGCCGACGCTTCCCGAGCTCGCGATCTCGTTCGGCATCTATGCGATCGGCCTCGTGCTCATTACCGTCTTCTACAAGATCGCCCTGTCGGTGCGCAACGAGCTCGCCTGAGCGGAGGGAGCGCGTGACGTGACCCTCCCTCGTCGCCAGGTGGTCGTCGTCGGGGCCTCCGCCGCGGGCCTGCGCTGCGCGTGCCGCCTGGCCCGGCTCGAGCCCTCCACCGAGATCACGGTCGTCGAGAGCGCTTCGGCGCTCTCCGTGGCGGCCTGTGGCCTGCCCTACGTCCTCTCGGGCGACGTCGGCG
>JBLMXF010000042.1:0-3269 GCA_050257595.1 Acidobacteriota bacterium
GACCGAGGAGCCGGAACTTGGCATCCGCCGGGACGAGCTGGGCATTCACTCCTTGGGCCGCCTGGAGTACGAGATCCGTGACGGCGAGATCGTTTACGCGGACGAGGGACCGTGGCGGATCAGGGTGACCGAGGAGCGGCCAGAGGGCGAGGGCGAACCAACCCTCGCTGACCTCAGCAACGCCCTCGTCGCGGTCTATGGGACCGACTACGGGGTGCACAGCCCGACCTGGATCACCCGCTTCACCGACACGACCAGGCAGGCCGCCTCCTACCGGGAGGGACGGGTCTTGCTGGCCGGCGACGCCGCTCACGTGCATTCCCCGGTCGGTGGGCAGGGCCTCAACACCGGTGTGCAGGACGCGGTCAACCTGGGCTGGAAGCTGGCCCAGGTGGTGAAGGGGACCTCGCCGGAGGGCCTGCTTGACACGTACCACGCAGAGCGCCATCCGGTCGCCGCCCGAGTGCTCGCCAACACGATGGCGCAGGTCGCGCTCAATCGCCCCGCCGACGCCCGTCTCGAAGCCCTGCGCGAGAGCGTCGCCGAGTTGCTCAGCATGGACGAGCCGCGCAAGCGCTTCGCCGCGACGATAGCCGAGCTGGACATCCACTATGACCTCGGCGAGGGACACTCGCTGATCGGCCGGCGCATGCCCGACCTCGAGATCGAGACCGCCGACGGCCCCCTGCGGGTCTATACGGTGTTGCACGCTGCCCGGCCGCTGCTGCTCAACCTTGGCGAGCCCGGCGGCCTCGAGATCGCTGGGTGGACAGACCGAGTTCAGCTGATCGACGCCAAGTACACCGGTACCTGGGAGCTGCCGGTGTTCGGCGAGGTCACCGCCCTGACTGCGGTCTTGATTCGCCCCGATGGGCATGTTGCCTGGACAGGAGAGGGCACGGAAGAGGGGCTTCGCGAGGCACTAGGCACCTGGTTCGGGCCGCCCGCCGGGGCCTAGCTGGCAAACCTCGCCCGGACCCGGGATACATTCACCGGTGACAGCCTTGCGGGGTCAACGCAGGTCTCTGTATGTCGCTCCCGTTTCGTTCCCCCCTTCCGTTCCCCGGCCCCGCGGCTGGTTCTGCGACTGCTTTACGGTGCAAACCGACGGTCTCGACAACCTTCGCTTTCCATGCAAAGCGGCGGTCTAACAGGCCCGCCCTGAGGCGTGTGACGTGACGGGCTGCGGCGGAGTCCGTCGGAAAAGGTTCCGTTTGGGGTTCCATCTTGAGAGGCACTCACGGCACCTGAGGGCAGCTGACAAGACCTACGAGGTCACCCTCGACCGGGAAGGCTGGCCCGTCCGCGAGATCGACAGCGGCACCGGAGAGATCGTCACCTTCGACCGAGGCCCGGAGAAGGCCAGATCCCGATGTCCCGTCGCCGACTCTTGACGCTACACGCAGCAGCCGAACGCGCGGACGCTCGACTGGGATGGAGGTAACTCTCGGGAAATATGCACACGTCGCCACGTTCAGGGATGGATTGATGGTCCACTGGAAGGCCTACACGAGCCAGTCGAAGGCCCTCGAAGCCGCCGGTCTGCGGGAGTAGGCAGGATCAGAACAGTTGCTACGGCCACGCCCAGGGGGAACACGCAGAACGCGCCTGGAACCCGCCCCCCGGCACAGGAGTGGCAAGACGTGGGGCAGACGGCAGCTCGACCCTCCACTCACCGGACGGTGACGTCGACCTCCTGGGCCAGGTTGTTCCCCATTCCCTGGTAGTTCCAGGGTTGCTGCAGCGGCTGGGTGTCGCCTGTCGCGTCAGTCGCCCGGCACGACAGCACGTGGTCGCCCGGCGTTGCCTGCCACTCATACGCCCAGCCCCGCCAGGCCCATTTCCCCACTGGCTCGGCGACCCTCGCCTCAAACCAGTCGCCGTCGATCCCGACCTCGACGCGGACGATCGGTGCGCTGCCGCTCCAGGCCCGGCCCTGGAGGTTCACCGGACCGTGGTCGAGGTACCGCTGGCGCTCGGGGAAGTCGGGGAAGCCCGGCGGGATCATCAATGCGCGGGGACGGATGCGGGTCACCGGATCGCCGGGGTCCTCCTCCGTGCGCTGGTAGTGGTAGGCGACGGCCTGATGGAAGCCCCGGAAGGGCTCGGTCACGGCCGCGATGCTCGAGAGCCATTTCACGCTCGTCATCCCGTACCACCCTGGCACCAGCAGCCGCAGCGGGAATCCATGCTGGGGCTCCAGCGGGCGGCCGTTCATCTCGTAGGCAAGCAAGACCTCCGGGCGCATTGCTTCGCTGACCGGGAGCGAGCGAGCGTAGTCCAGTTCCTCGCCGCCCTCGATCCCGTGGTCGGCCCCGGTGAAGACGATCTCGAGGGTGGCCGGTTCGACGCCGGCCTCCTCGAGCACCCCCGCGAGCGGCGTGCCCGTCCAGGAGGCCGTGGCAACCGCCTCGTTCAGCCACGGCTGGGTCATCGGCCGCGGCTCCAGCCGGGCCCGGCCGTTGCCGGCGCACTCCAGCGTCACCGGGATCGTCGTGGCCGGCCGTTCCCGAATCTCGTCGAGCGTCAGCTCGAGCTCCCGAGCGACGTTGCCGCCGACGCGCAGTCGCCACGAGCCGGAGTCAAGGGCCGGAATGTCGAAATGGATGAGGAGATAGTGAAGCCCGACGGGAGTGACGTCGTGCTCGAGTGCCTCCAGAGGCATCCCTCGATTGCGCGTCGCCTGCGCGAGCTCCATCGGGGTGATGCCTTGCCCTCCGGCGGCAAGCTCCACCATCGGGAGCAGTCTCACACGAAGCGGACCGAGCTGCAAGTTCGCTGGCCTCGGCTTCGTACGGCGCAGCGCACCCCTCCTTTGCAGGCGATGCGAGCGCATGTGGCGCAAATTCAGACGCTCGCATCGGACGAAGACCGGAAGTGCTGCGCTGACTCCACGGCGCTGCCACAAGGCACGACAAGGGAGCACTGCTGCCCGTGGCTACTGCATTCCATGCAACGCGGCCGTGCTGAGGCGGCGCTTGCGGGTGAAGGTCAAGAAGCGAACCTCCGCCAAGTTCGTCTGCAAGGCGGGCGTCTCGATCTCGGTTCCGATCCCGCAGTAAAGAGCCAGGCCGCCGCCGCCCAGCCCCTCGAAGCCGCCGGGCTCAGAAGCCTGCTCTACATCACCTAGCCGTGGCCGCGCCGGCATCCTGGTCGAGGCCTGTCGCGCGATCGATCGGGGCGTTGGTCAGCCGGGCGAGCGCCGTCCCGCAGAGGGCACCCGTGACTACGTCGAACGGGTAGTGGACGCCGATGTGTATCCGTGAGTA
>JBLMXF010000043.1:0-2844 GCA_050257595.1 Acidobacteriota bacterium
GGCCCGTGAGCCGCGGCATGGTCACGTCCAGCACCGCGAGATCGACGTCGTCGGCCAGGGCTCGCCGGACCGCCTCTGCGCCGTCACCCACCTCGGCCACCACCTCCAGGTCCGGCTCTGCGTCGAGCACCAGGCGCAGGCCGCGTCTGACCACGGCGTGGTCGTCGGCGAGCAGGATCTTCGTCTTGAGCGGAATCACGGCTGCCCGTCGATTGGCAGGTCAGGGGCCAATTCCACCCCTCCCTCCGGGCGTCCGCCGATGTTCAACTCGGCCCGAACCATCAAGGCTCGCTCGCGCATTCCGCGACCTCGTGGTGGCACTCCTGGGCAACCCCGAGCTGCTCGGCCTCCTGCGCCGCCCGAGCGGGGCGAGCGCGTGGCGCAGGAGCAGCAGGTTGATCGTGAGCATGAGTCCTACGATGCGGCCAGTATCCGTCAGATCAGGGGGATGTACCCCTTTCTGGCGGGTGTCTCCCCGGCAGTCGCGCGGCTTCATGGCCACGATCTGAGACTACGAAAAGAGGAGCATCCGGAACTGGCGATCGCCGATGACGCCTTCGCCTGGGCAATTTGCAGGAGATCCTGAAACAGGATCGCGGGCCACTCAGCCGCAGAAGATGGGGGCCTCCACCCATTCCCCTCCCCGCCCACGACGGCGAGGATCTGTTCGGAAAGCGGGTCGAAGCCGCCGTGACGGTCGAACACTCTGCGAAGTTCCAGGGGAGAGGCGCCCGGGCATCACGAGCGCGGGGCGCCGATCCCTGCCGCGGGGTGGTCTTGCCCCGCCCCCACGACCCTGGGCGACGCTCCGCACGGAATGGAGGTTCCACCCCATGGTCGCGGGTGCGGCCCATCGGCAAGCTTCGGGCATGAGAACGGTGAGCAGCGGACCGGCTGCAAAAGGGAGCTTCCCGGCCCGAATTCGGAAGCAAAGACGTGGCCTCGCGGTCGCGCCCCCGAGCGGCCGCCGAGGCCGAACTGTCGATGATCAGGCAAACCACGAGTCGCCGCTGAACGCGGACCAGTGGCGCGTCTACGTGGTGTGCATGGTTGCGTTCTTCGTCATCGCCACGCTCGTCGTGCTCATCGTGGCGGCCGGGGTTGCCCTCCTCTTCTCCTCGACCGGGAGCGCACGGCCAGGCTGAGAACCATCGAGGGCCAGCGCTCCTCGTTGTCGTCGCGCTCATTCCCGGACCTGACAAGTGGCCATTGCCGTAGCGACATTCCTCCTCGCGCTGGCGCTGATCGCGAGCGAGCGCCTCCACCGCACCAACGTGGCGCTGCTCGGTGCCGCCATCGTCATCCTCTTCGTAGGCGAGTTCGGCCAGGAGCAGGCGATCGAGGCGGTCGACTTCAACACGATCGGGCTGCTCGCCGGGATGATGATCCTCGTCGAGCTGACCCGGCGGACGGGGATCTACGACTACATCGCGATCCGTGCCGGTCAGCTTTCCCGCGGGGATCCCCTGCGGGTCGTGATCGCCCTGGCGGGGACCACGGCGCTTCTCTCGGCCTTCCTCGACAACCTGACCACGATCCTGTTGATCGTGCCGGTCACCTTCCTGCTCGCCGACACGCTTGACATCGACCCGCTCCCGCTGGTGATCATCGAGGTGATCAGCTCGAACATCGGGGGTACCGCCACCCTGATCGGCGATCCCCCAAACATCATCATCGCGGGGGCGACCGGACTCTCGTTCAACGAGTTCATCCTCAACCTGGCGCCGATCGTGCTCGTCACCCTGCCGATCGTCGTGGGCGGCCTCTACCTCTACTACCGCCCCCAGCTGCAGGTCGAAGAGGAAGACCGCCGCTATGTGATGGAGCTCGAGGCGGCCGCGTCGATCCGCGACCCGGTGGAGCTCCGCCGCAGCCTCCCAGTGCTGATCGCCACAGTGCTCCTCTTCTTCTTCCACCAGCCTCTGCACATCGAGCCGGCAACGGTGGCCTTGACCGGAGCCGCCGTCGCCCTGCTGGTAACCAGAGTGCCCCTTGAGGAGGCACTCGCGAAGATCGAGTGGTCGACGCTCTTCTTCTTCATGGCGCTCTTTGTGATGGTCGGAGCGCTACAAGTGACTGGCGCAATCGACCGGGTCGCCGAGGGGATCAAGGATGCAACCGGCGGCGGCCGCACGGCGGAGCTCATGGGAATCATTTGGATCGCGGCCGCAGGGTCGGCGCTGGTCGACAACATTCCATTCACCACTGCGATGGTGCCGGTGGTCGGCGAATTGCGCGGTGGCCTCGAGGCGGGTGATGATGACGCCTACTGGTGGGCTCTGGCGCTGGGGGCCTGCTTCGGGGGCAATGCGACGGCGATCGCGGCTGCCGCGAACGTCGCCGCTTCGGGCCTCGCCGAGCGCGCCGGGAGGCCGATCGGCTTCGTCGCCTTCCTGCGAATAGGCATTCCGGTCACCGCGGTTTCGATCGGGCTCGCCACGGCCTACGTGGCGATCCGCTACGTCCTGCTCTGAACGGAGGAACTGAGATGTCACGGTCGATCGTGAAGCAAACCGTCCGCGAGGTTGCCCCACTGCGCGATAGCGACACGGTGGGCTTCGCCGTTAGGCGCGTGATCGACGCCGGCCTGCCGGCCTTGCCGGTGATCGACGCCCAGGGCCGCTTCAGTGGGATCTTCGGGGAGCGGGAGTTCATGGCCGCGCTGTTCCCCGGCTATGTCTCGGAGCTGGCGTCGGCGCGAATGATTCGGCGCTCGATCGACGAGACGATCGAGCGCCGTGCCGAGTGTCGCGCCGAGCCGATCGCCCGACACATGACTACCGACCCAGTGCTCGTCGAGGAGGACTACTCGGATACCGAGATCGCTGAGATCTTCCTGCACCA
>JBLMXF010000044.1:0-5704 GCA_050257595.1 Acidobacteriota bacterium
CCTGAGACGAGTTGGCGACGATCCGGCCCGGTGGAAGGTTGCCTCCCGGTGAGTCTCGTAGCGCTACCCGCTCCGCAACTCCGAGTTGGGCAGGTTGTTATCGCCTATGTCGGCGGATGGAAGGCGGCAGGGGAACGGCGGGGGCGCTCTCGACGCGCGAGAAACCAGCCGGCGCTGCTGAAGCGTCCCCCGTCGTTACTCGCCCACTTCATGCCGCCGACGGGAGCGCGTGCCGCCCCGCGGCATCCCTCCGCGATCTGCCGGCTTGGACACCAATCTTGAGTTCTATGTAGACGGCCTTGTCATGTGGCGCCGGGATCGGTGCCAAGCTCCTCGGCGCGGCCCCAAGACCCCTCGGCCTCTGCTCGCTGAAACGCGGCTTTGCCGGTCTTGAGCGTGCTTCTCTCGGTCGCGATCTGCGCAGCTCGGAACCCGACCGCAAACCCTTGGAGGTAGACAGTGCGCGGTCGCATTGACTCCGTGGACTTCGCTGGCAACCTGGAACTTGTGAACTCCGCAAAAGCGTCGGCGTCAACTCCGTTGGCCTGCAGCCACTCAAAGATGCGGTCCGGCTCACCGGGACTGTCGTGCCTCTGAGCTCCTGCTTCGGGCTCCCAGCTGCCCACGTCCGCGAGCGCCCGCTCCAACTCCTCTCTGCCGATCCTCGCCACGTCCAATCCCTTCACTCGCTTACACAGCCAGGCGGTCAGGGTAAAGCCCTCGTGTCGCGCCGCCATTGGCAGCGGGACGCTTCAAACGGATTCTCAGAGCGGACACAGGAATCTTCTCGCAACCGAGCAGTTAACCCTCGAGACGAACAACTGAGACTCCGCGGCAGCACTCTGGACTCCTAACCCGCGGATCTCCCCGTCATGGCCATAGGCAGGATGTCGCCGGGCGAGAGGCGACGGGCTGGAAAAGCCAAAGGCCATGTGCCGCATGGCCACTCGGAACCAGGGATCTCCAGATGATCACCGTCCTGTTGGCGTTGAGCGGTGCGGTACGAAACTTGAGCGGCACCGACGCCGCCTTTGTCTCGTGATCCCAGCAGGCGACTTTCGAGCTTTTCTTCGCTGCCTGTACCGCAGGCTCCCCAGAGGGCGATGCCCCGGCAATTAATGGAGTCGCCGCGATCACGCTGAGCGCGAGCGCCGCGAGAAGGGTCGCGCGGAGGCCGAGACGACGGATTCCACTGCGCGAGGATCGCAACATCGCTCCAACCACGACCGCCATCTATGCGGCCATCCTATTGGCGAGCGCGTAGCGACTGCCCCACCAACTATCAGCGGCTCACCAGGCTTTCGCTGGCCGGCGTTCGCCGTCCCCTCCAGCTAGTCCCCGACCTCTCACCGACGCGCGATGCGGAATCGCTTGCGGGCCGGCGTCGGGTCGCCTCCGGCGGAGTTTCGCGCCCGGACCCTGAACACGTAGCGGCCGGGGCGCAGATGCCGGTAGGTCCTCGGCGAGGTGCAGCGCCTGAAGCGTGCGCGTGGTTGGTTATGACCGCTGCCCCGTCGCTTCAACTCGCACTTGAATCGCTTTGCCGGAGCAACTGCGGCCCTAAACTCAAACCGCGCACGATGCTTTCGCGGCCCGATCGCCGCAGCGGTGATCTTCGTGTTGGGGCGACCCAGCCCGAGGGCGACGTATTGGTGGCCAATCGCCACACACATCGACCGGGTCGCGCACGAGACGCCCGACAGTCCATTCGGGTACTCGTAGGAGGCGCTGCGCACCCACGTACGGGCCGGGTTCCTGGAGGCGATCACGAGCGACCCCCCAAATGAGCCGTAGCCGACGGCCACGCAGAATGACTTCGAGGGGCACGAAACGTGTTGGAGATGCGCCAGGCTGGGGAGATGAATCGCGGGGGGCTTCCAGGAGTCGGCGCCCCTCGGGTCGATGGAGACGAAGAGGTCGCTGGGGCCGACCGCAACGCAAAGCGAGTTCGAGGGGCACGAGACCCCTTCAAACGAGAGTGCGTCAATATCGAAACCGAAGGTAGGCTGCCACGCCGCGCCCCCGGTCGGGTCGGTCGAGGCAAAGATGTTGCCGCCATCATCCACCGCGACGCAAAGCGATCGCGAGGGGCACGAGACGCCGGTGAGGCCATCAAAAGCGTAGATGGAATCGAGGTCGGTGGCGCTCCACGCCGCCGGTCCGCCGGTCGGGTCGGTCGAGGTGAGGACGTTTCCGGAACTGTCCCCGGCGACGCACAGCGACCTGGAGAAACAGGAGACATCGTTGATGTGGGTGGAGGCGTCGACGTGGGTCAGCTGCCACGCCCTCGCGCCGCCGGTCGGGTCGGTCGAGGTGAGGACGTTTCCGGAACTGTCACCGGCGACGCACAGCGATGCCGAGGGACAGTCGATCGCCCGGATGGAATTGGGGCGATCGATCGTCGCCGCCTGCCAGGCCCGTTTGTCGGTCGGGTCGGTCGAGGTCAGCACCTTCCCGGCGTTATCGACCGCCGCGCAGAGATGGATCGACGGACAGGCGACCGCGGCCAGGTCGCTCCACCCCTCCACCGTCCTCGTCCCCCACGCCGCCGGTCCGCCGGTCGGGTCGGAGGAGACGACGGCGTGGCCACTAAAGTCGACCACCGCACAGAAGGAGCTTGAAGGGCAGGAGATGTCACTCAAGTCCGTCTTAGGGAGCCCGGTTGCCGTCCACGCCGCCGATCCCCCGGTCGGGTCGGTAGAGGTGATGACCTGGCCGTCAGGGTCCATCGCCGCACAGAACGACGGCGACGAGCACGAAACAGCACTCAGGTCCGAGGCATCGACGGCGACGGCGCTCCACGCCCTCGCGCCGCCGGTCGGGTCGGTCGAGACGTAGACGTTGCCGTGGACCGAGAATCTGCCGACCGCGACGCAGAGCGAGGTCGAGGCGCATGAGACCGCCCGCAGCGAGTCGGAGGCAGCACCGAGGTCGGCGACGCTCCACGCCGCCGGTCCGCCGGTCGGGTCGGTCGAGGTGAGGACGTCGCCGTCAGCGTTGAGTACCGCGCACAGCTGCTCGGACGCGCACGAGATGTCGGGCGACCCGCCGCTGCCGCCGAGCTTGGCCCCGCGGGTCAGCTTCCACGCCGCCGATCCCCCGGTTGGATTCGTCGAGGTGAGGACGCCGGCCCGGGTGGCTGCCGCGCAAAAGGACTCCGATGGGCACGAGACGGCGTAGATGTCGCCGGCGTGGGAGATCTCCTCCTCAGACGCCGCCTTCCACTTCCCCGCACCGCCGGTCGGGTCGGTCGAGGTGAGGACCTCTGGACCTCCGCCATAGACGGGATCGGCGGCGGCGACACAAAGCGATGCCGTCGGGCACGAGATGTCACGGAGCTCCGTGAGCTCGGAGCCGGGCGGCAGCACGTGGCGAAATCGCCACCGCGCCCCGCCGCTCGGGTCCGACGAGGTGACGACGTTTCCCTCGGGATCGACCCCGGCACAGAAGGACGGCGATGGACAGGAGACCGCGTTCAGACCCAGTCCGCTTCCACCACGCGGCCAGGGCGGCCGCGTGTCGGCCGAAGCGGGCCGGGACCAGCGCAGGAAGCCCCGTCCGAGTGCCGACGAAGGTGTCGCCGCGGCCGACGCCGAGGCGCAGACCACCACCATCGCCACCAGCCCCAGCGCCCGGGCACGGATGCGATTCGGTGGTCCCACCGTTCCCCTGACGTACTTCTCCTTGACGTTCGACCCGGACTATACGTAGGGCCGACTTCCGTCAGCCGCCGTGCGTAGAAAAGCGTGTCGATTCCAGTTGTTTGCGCTTGTTGGTCCGGTCCTCGGTTCTGTGGCCTGCTCTTCGCGGTCGCCCATCGGCGGTGCCCGGGATCGAGACCACACCAAGATTGAAGGCGTCCCGATCCAGCACTGCAACCCGGCGACCCATGAGCTGCTCTACTGCGAAAACGTGCCCGTTCCCGGCGCCGTACGTCCGTCATCTGTTCTGTCGGCGTCAGTGGTCAAGTCCTTGAGCACCCCTCAGGCGCAAGTTGCGTAGCTGAGCATTGAAAGAGCGTTTGATAGGGGGAACCGCGCGTGTGCGGCTACTGAACGAAAAAGACTGAGGCCCCGTTGCCCCCGGTGCAGACAATCGTTTCCCCGGTGGGACCACAGGCCATCTCGTAGGTCTTGCCCGTTGTCGGGCTGGAGGCCTGGACGGTCACGTTGCCGCCTCCTGACCTGTCGTATGCCTGCTTAACGTTGACGGCGAAGGAGCACGAGGTATTCGGACCAACCGAGATCCCGCTGCCGCACGCGGTCGTTCCAGCCGTGGTCGTAGGCGTCGAGGTGGCCGTGCTCGTCGTCGGAGCTACGGTGGTCGTTGTGGTGGCACCAGTTACTGTGCTTGTCCGCTGAGTGGGTGGCGCAAACGAGACAGATGAAGAGCCGTGGGAGCATTGCCGGTCTCAGGATCCCTGGCTCCCGTGGGCGCAAGGACATCGTCGCGCTTACGGAGACCGAGCTCGAAGGACTCGCCGATTGCGCCGTCGTCGTGTACGAGGCCGCGTGGGGCCCGGAATTTCGGGCGCTCATACTCGTTGCTGGCTACACCGGGATGCGCGCCGGGGAACTGTGTGCCCTCGAACGCGGCGACCTAGACCTTGGCCAACTGGAGATTCGCGTCGCGCGGACGCTCGATCGCACCGGCAACATCGGGCCTCCGAAAAACGGGCGACGGCGAACGATCACCTGCCCACCGCCAGCACGTGATGCTCTGCTCGGCATCCCGCCGATGCTTGGCTCGCCACTTGTCTTCCATTCGCCGCGTGGGCGTCGAATGTCAGTGCCGGCCATCGATTACCACTTCAAGGCCGTACGGGCGCGTTTCGGGCGTCAGTTGGTCTTCCACGAACTGCGGCACGCCTGCGCGACGATGCTCCTTGAAACGCGGGGCCTCGCACGCCGACGTAGCCCTGCAGCTTGGGCACACCGACGGCGGCAAGCTGGTGATGGATACCTATGGCCACCCGGCTGAATCCGGTGCCAGGGCACGACTCAAGGGCGCATTGGGTCAGGCCCGCGGCCTGCATTCGGTCGCACCGGAATCGCAGACCGAGGAGAAAAGCCCATGAGAAGGGACCAAACACCGGTTTCGTACCCGTCGTCCGCTTCCCTCCCTCGAACGTCGGTCCGCGAACGGCCCGATCACTCGTCACGGGACGGCGTTCGGCGATAGCCTCGGCCCGGACATCACGGAGGGGGGAGCAATGGAGCGCACGGAGGGCTCGGACGCGAGGCTCGAGCTGCTGAACGGCTTTCGGCTGATTCACTACGGCGAGCTGGTCGAGTTGCCGCGGCCCGCGGAGCGGCTGCTCGGCTTCCTCGCGTTGCAGGATCGTCCCTCGCCTCGGAGCCATGTGGCCACGGCGTTGTGGCTCGACTCGACCGACGCCCGCGCGGCCGGGAGCCTGCGCTCGGCCCTGTGGAGGCTTCGGCGGCTCGGCTGCAAGCTGGTCGAGTCGCACAACCGCCGGCTGCGGCTCTCCCCGGATCTGGCGGTTGACCATCGCGAGGCCGTCGTCGCCGCCCGCCGGCTCCTCGATCCGTCGAGCGACCTGGAGCGGATCGACCTCGACAACGCGCTGCTCTCGGGCGATCTGCTCCCGGACTGGTACGAGGACTGGGTCGTGCTGGAGCGCGAGCGGTTTCGCGAGCTCCGCATCCACGCGCTCGAGTCGCTCTGTGAGCGCCTAACGGCC
>JBLMXF010000045.1:0-3787 GCA_050257595.1 Acidobacteriota bacterium
TGCACATGACGTAGGCGATCCGCTCCGGGACCTTCCCATCGCCCGGGCGCAGGATCGTGTTGAACGGCCGCGTCGGCGCGAGCAGCCGATCCATCTGCATGCCGGTGATGACGTTCTTGAACGTCCCGTAGCCGTACTCCGGCTTGGCGTCCGCCGTGAAGAGCTTGAAGCCGGTGGAGACGACCACCGCCCCAACCTCCACGTCCTCCTCCACGTCGCGCGCGTGCAGATCGATGCACCCGTCGACCGGACAGGCGTTGACGCACTCTGAGCAGCCGGAGCAGACGGCGCAGTCCAGGCAGCGCCCGGCGGCCTCGCGAGCCCCCGTCTCGGAGAGCGGAGCCTCGACCTCACGGAAGTCGCGGGGCGCCGGCTCCAGGGTCACGCCGTCACCCGACGGCGGGCGAAGGGTGTAGGTCTTCTGACGGGCGAGCACCTGCTCCTTGTCGACCACCGGCAGGCGCAGGTCGAAGCCGTCCATCGTCCCGCCGGTGAGCCAGCGGTCGATCATGTGGGCCGCCCGCCGTCCCTCCCCGACGGCGCGGGTGATGTCGGTTGCACCGTTCACCACGTCGCCGGCGGCGAAGACGTACGGCGTCTGCGACTGCAGGGTCCCGGGGTCCACCTCGAGGCGCCCGTCCCGTCCGGCGGCGACCTGCGCCGTGAAGGCGCCGGTCTCCGGCGACATGCCGATGGCGGCGATGACCACCTCGCACGGCAGGACGTGCTCGCTGCCCGGGATCGGCTCCGGGCGCCGGCGCCCGGACCCATCGGGCTCGCCGAGCGCCATGCGCGTGCAGCGCAGGCCGCTCACCGCGCCCATCGCGTCGCCGAGCACCTCGGTCGGCGCGACCTGGAAGGCAAAGGACACGCCCTCCTTCTCCGCGTCGTCGGCCTCCACGTGGTGGGCCGGCATCTCCGCCCGACCGCGGCGGTAGGCCACGGTCACCGAGGCGGCGCCCAGGCGCCGCGCGACGCGCGCGGCGTCCATGGCGACGTTCCCGCCGCCAACGACGACCACGCGCTTCCCCGTGAGCTCAACCGGCGCACCCAGCTTCACCTTGCGGAGGAAGTCCGGGCCGCCCATGACGCCCAGGCGGTCCTCTCCCGGGACGCCCAGGTTCGCGGAGCGCGGCGTGCCGGTCGCGACGAGCACGGCGTCGTACCCCTCCGCCTTCAGGGCGGCGAGGTCGCGCACCGGGGTGCCCGTCTGGATCTCCACCCCAAGGGCGCGGACGTTGTCGATATCCCGCTCGACGACCTGCACCGGCAGCCGATACGAGGGGATCGCCAGGCGCAGGAAGCCACCCGGCTCCGGCGCCGCCTCGAGGATCCTCACCGCGTACCCCTTGCGGGCGAGCTGCCAGGCCGCGGTGAGCCCCGCCGGCCCGGATCCGACGATGGCCACCTTCTTCCCGTTCGGCGGGGCGACGTCGATCCCGAGCTCGGCGCCGGTCTCCACGTGGCGATCGGAGATGTACCGCTTCAGCCGGCGGATCGGCAGCGTGCCCTCGAGCGACCCGCGCGTGCACTCCGTCTCGCACGGGGCGTAGCAGGCCCGCCCGAGCGTGCCGACGAGCGGCGTCGCGTCCAGGACGAGCCGATGGGCCTTCTCGTACTCCCCGCTCCGGATGAGCGACACGTAGCCGTGCGCCTCGATCCCCGCCGGGCAGGCGAACGTGCAGGGCGAGCTGCCCTGGCGCTCGATGACCGCCTTCTTGGGCACCGCCTGCGGGAACGGGATGTAGGCCGCGCGGCGCGCGACGAGGTCCGCGTTGAACTGGTCCGGGACCGCCACGGTGCAGGCCATCTCGCAGAGCTGGCAGCCGGTGCAGGCGGCCTCGTCCACGTAGCGCGCCTTGCGGCGGACCCGGGCATGGAACCGGCCGTCGTCGTCGCGGGTGATCCCCTTCACCTCGCTGTACGTGAGGACGGTCAGGTTCGGGTGATGAATGGTGGACGCCATCTTCGGCGTCGAGATGCAGCTCGCGCAGTCGAGGGTCGGGAAGACCTTGCTGAGCAGGATCATCTTCCCGCCCACGCTGGCCTCCTTCTCCACGACGAGCACCTGGTAGCCCATGTCGCCGAGCTTCAGGGCGGACTCCATCCCCCCGATCCCGCTGCCGACGACCAGCACGTCGTAGTCCGTGGGTCGCGCATCGGTGGTGGCCTGGGTCAGGGCGTCGGTCATGGCTCGGTCCTCGGTCCCAGCTCGGCGAGCGAGGTCGCGAACTGCTGGACGTGCTTGGTGAACGGATCGGCGCAGACCGAGCAGATGGCGGCCATCCTCAGCCGCTGTGGCTGAAGCCCCCTGGCCACCAGCTGCTCCTGCGCCTGCGCGACGAGCTTCGAGGAGCGCTCGGCGCAATCGGGCAGGTAGGCGCACTCGTCACCGTCCGACGCGATGAAGACGCCGTCGAATCCCTGCTCGATCGCGTGGACGATCCAGCTCGGCCGAATGCCGCTCGTGCAGGGCAGGTTGATGACCATCACCCCCGGCGAGTAGTGCATGTGCGAGCTCCCCGCCAGGTCGATGCCCGGATCCGAGATGTTGTTCGTGGAGAAGACGAGGATCCGCTGGGGGCCTGCCGGCGCCTTCGCCACCGGCTCGGTGGGGGTGAGAACTGTCATCGGACGTACGCTCCTGCCTGTCGCATCTCGTCCGGCCGGAGCACGGAGGCGTCCGGCCGAACGATCTGCTCCGCCACCGCTACTTGCCGCGGCGCACGAACACGCGGTCGTAGCCGACCGCCTCGAGGTGGCCAAGGAACGCGTGGCCGACCTTGCCGGCCCAGGCGCCGATGTCGGTCTTCGTGACCGGGTCGCTGGACCAGATCTCGATGACTTCGCCGACCGGCACGCCGCCGATCCCCTTCTTCGCCTCGAGGAGCGGCCCGGGGCAGGCGGCCCCGCGCGCGTCGATCACCTTGGCGGCGGTGATCGACTCCAGGTTGGTGGGTGTCTCGATGGTCATGGGATACGCGCCTCCGATGGGTGGTGTTCAGGTGCTCAGTAGACGAGGCTGTTCGTGGCCGAGGTGATCTCGGCGACGAAGCGGCCCGCGGCGACGACCTGGGCCCCCTCGACGAGCTCCCCCTCGGGAATCTCGCGGCTCTTGATGCAGGGTCCGCACACCAGGAGCGTCCCGCCAAGCTCGACGAAGTCACCGAGCAGCTTGGTGAGGGGCGGGAACTCGCGTGCCGCGACGTGCTCCGCCTCGCCCTGGTGCACCAGGCAGACGCCACTGGCCTGGAAGCCCATCACGACCTCCACGTCGGAGGCGAGAGCCGCGCAGGCCATGACGAACGGGATCGTGGCCAGCTCAGGGTCCTCGGGACCGTGGGTGGCCATGATGACCAGCTTCTCGTGATCGGCCATGTGGGTTGCTTCTCCTTTGCCCTGTTCATGTCCGGCGGCCGCAAGGCGCGCCGCCGGCGCCGTGATGACCGGTGGTTCAGATGAAGAGGATCTGGCCGCCCTCCGCGCCCATGAGGAACGAGGCGATGCCACCCGACGAGTCGACGAGCGGGTCGAGCGTCGCGGGGTCGATCCCCAGGGTCTGCAGGGAGCCCGAGCAGGCGAGAACGCTCATCTCCCCGAGCTCCTTCGCCTGGCGGAACGTCTCCAGCCACGGGATTGCCGCGAGGCCCTCCACGGGCACGTCCGGGCGAGGTCGAACCGCGTCGTAGGCGAGCCCGTGCGGCCGGGCGATCCGGTCCGCGCGGAACGCGTCCAGCGCCCAGTACATGAGCAGCACGTTCACACGCCGCCCCATGGCGGCCGCCCC
>JBLMXF010000046.1:0-49956 GCA_050257595.1 Acidobacteriota bacterium
ATGGTGGAGGCCAACCTTCGCCTCGTGATCTCGATCGCCAAGAAATACACCAACCGCGGCTTGCAGTTCCTCGACCTGATCCAGGAAGGCAATATCGGGTTGATGAAGGCGGTCGACAAGTCCGAGTACCGCCGCGGCTACAAGTTCTCGACCTATGCGACGTGGTGGATCCGGCAGGCGATCACCCGCGCCATCGCCGACCAGGCCCGTACCATCCGGATCCCGGTTCACATGATCGAGACGATAAACAAGCTGACCCGCACGCAGCGACAGTTGGTCCAGGAGCTCGGGCGCGAGCCCACCGCCGAGGAGGTCGCCGAGAAGATGGAGATCCCGGTGGCCAAGGTACGCAAGATCATGAAGATCGCCCAGGAGCCCATCTCCCTCGAGACACCCATCGGCGAGGAAGAGGACTCGCATCTCGGCGACTTCGTCGAGGACCGTTCCGCGATCTCCCCGATCGACGCGGTCATCGTGGCATCGCTCAAGAGTCAGGCCGACGCGGTCCTCCGCACCCTGACACCGCGCGAGGCGGAGGTCCTGCGGCGGCGGTTCGGGATCGGCGACGGCACCGAGCACACCCTCGAAGAGGTGGGCAAGGCGTTCAACGTGACCCGCGAGCGGATCCGGCAGATCGAGTCCAAGGCCTTGCGCAAGCTGCGGCATCCGACACGGGCAAAGTTCCTCAAGCCCTACCTCGACATGGTCGGCTGACGGCGGGCCTCAGGAAGCGCTGTCGCGCGCCGCGGGATCTGAGGTCTCCCGGCGCCGCCCCCGACGAGTCCTGCGCGACCCTCGGACAGCCCGGTGGCGCTGTCCCGCAAGGCTCCGGACCCGCCGACGTGGTCCCCGGGCTGCGCTCGTTCGGGCTTGCCTCAAACCCCGGCGAGGCCTACAATTCCGGCCTGCTGGGTCCATAGCTCAGCGGTCAGAGCTGCCGGCTCATAACCGGTTGGTCCCAGGTTCGAATCCTGGTGGACCCACCAGACCAAGGAGGACGCGTGCTCGTGATGCCGAACGTCGCAACCCACCGTCTCACGGCGGAGGAGCGGTGACGGCCAGGGAGGAGCTGGCCGCGCTCGTGGCGCTGCAGCGCCTGCTCGACAAGAAATCGTTCTTCAAGAAGCGGATGGACACGCCCCCCGAGGAGCTGGTGGCACTTCGAACGGCGTTTGCCAGCCGGCGGGAGGCCCTCGGGGAGAAGGTGCACAGACGGGCGTCACTGGCCGACGAACAGACCGGTCTCCAGCACGAGCTCACCGCACTGCGCGAGGAGCGCGAGCACTTCCGCAAGCAGAAGTCCATGGTCACCAACATGAAGCAGCTCACCGCAGTGGTCTCCGAGCTCGACCACGTCGAGACCCAGCTCAAGGGCAAGGAGGATCGGCTCCTCGCGATCCTCCAGGAGATCGAATCCCTCGATCGCGAGATCTCCACGCTCGAGGCCGAGACCCCGGAGGAGCGGTCCCAGCGGGAGCAGGCGGAGACCACATGGGAGACTGGCCGGGCCGCAGCGTCGACCGAGCTCCAGGAGATCGACCGGGAGATCCGGGAAGTGCGCTCCCACCTCGGTGAGCATGCCTTCGAGCGGTTCCGCAAGCTGTGGAACTCCCGCCGGCCGAGCGCCGTCGTTCCCCTAGAGGGCACGTCCTGCTCGTACTGTCACGCCGAGCTGCGGCCGTCGCTGGTCCAGGTCGTGCGCACCGTCGAGACTCTGCAGTACTGCGATTCCTGCCGCCGCCTGCTCTACGACCCGGAACAGTTCCCCGCCCAGCCATGAGTGCGGTGACCACCGCCGTGGCGGCCATCGACGGTGGCTCCCGCGGCAACCCCGGCGAAGCGGGCTGCGGCATCGTCCTTGACCTGGCGGGCCACGGTCGCGAGGAGCACACCCTTTATCTCGGGAAGGCGACCAACAATGTCGCGGAGTACGCGGCTCTCCTTGCCGTCCTCGAACGGGCCCGCGCGATCGGGATCCGCGAGCTCGAGGTCCGCTCGGACTCTGAGCTGCTGGTCAGGCAGATGACCGGTTCGTACCGAGTCAAGGCGCCGCATCTCCAGCGTCTGTGGCTGGCCGCCTCCCAGCTCGCCCGGACCTTCGGCAGGTTGGCCGTCCGGCACATCCCCCGCGAGAGAAACGGCGACGCCGACCGGCTGGCCAATCAGGCCATCGACAGCCGGTCGTCGACCCTCCCCCGACCTGCGGCACTGCCATGACGAACCGCCCAGGCGGCCGGGCAGCCCCGCTGCGCTGCTCTTGGTGCGCACGCGAAAACCCGTATGGCTGCGCCGGCGCGCGCCTACGCCGGGTCCGCCCGTGAGCATCGCCGCCAACCTGCGGCTCGTGAAAGACCGGATCGCCGAGGCGTGTCGCGTCGCCGGACGGGATCCGCGCGCGGTGCGGATCGTGGCCGTCAGCAAGACCCAGCCGGCGGAGGCGGTGCTCGCGGCCGTGGCGGCGGGTGCCGACGCCATCGGCGAGAACCGCGTGCAGGAGGCCGCCGACAAGCGGCCGTTGGTCGCCGGTGCGACCCCCTGGCACCTGATCGGCCCCCTGCAACGCAACAAGGCGGGGCGCGCCCTCGAGCTCTTCGACGTCATCGAGACTGTGGACCGTGTCGAGCTCGCGGACCGGCTCGACGCTCTGCTCGCCCGGGAGATCCGCCCGGCCACGCCAGGCGGGAGCCCGGGCGGCCGGGTGTTGCCGGTGTTCCTCGAGGTCAATATCGGGGGCGAGCCTCAGAAGAGCGGCGTCGCGCCTGAAGAGGCCCATCGGTTGGCCGAACATGTCCTCCGACACTGCCCGCACCTCTACCTCACCGGTCTCATGACCGTCCCGCCCAACTGCCCCGACCCGGAGGGCGCGCGCCCTCATTTCGCGTCGCTTCGGGTGCTTGCCGACCGGCTCTCCTCTTCGCTCGGCCACCCTCGACTGGAGCTCTCGATGGGCATGAGCGACGACTACCGGGTGGCGGTCGAGGAAGGCGCGGACTGGGTCCGGCTCGGCCGCACCGTGTTCGGGGAGCGGCGAGTGGGCGTGTGACCCTTGTCACACCTTGCTTTTCGACTTAAGCTAAGCTCAATGAAGCAGGAGGCAACACCATGACGAGGCTCACCCCCCTGGAAATCCAGCGTGCCACCTTCTCCCGCAGGTTCCGGGGTCTCGATCCCGAGGCTGTCCGCCAGTTCCTCAGCGAGATCGCCGAGGACGAGGAGGAGGATGCCCGCATCCGTGGCGAGCTCAGGGCCCAGGTGGCGCGCCTCAGTCAGGAGCTTGAGGAGTTCCGCAGCCGGTCGGATGCCCTCAACGAGGCGCTCGTGGCGGCGCAGAAGACCGCCGAGGCAACCATCGCCAAGGCCGAACTCGAGGCCCAGCGTGTGGTCGCCGAGGCGCAGTCGCTGGCCGACCGGGTGATCGAGGAGGCCACGCGCCGCGCCGAGAACATCGAGCTGGTGGTCTCGCAGATGAGGATGCGGCGGCGCTCGGCACGCAGCGACCTGAGGCGGCTGGCCGAACTCCTCGCCGGTCTCGCCAAGGACGACGAGACCGACGAGGACCGCGACAACCAGAGCTCGACCGTCGCCCTGTTGCGTCCGCGGCAGCGGGAGGGGAAGGCCGAGAAGTGAGTTGCGGTCCGGGTTCCGAGTCCCGGGGTCCGGACGCCAACCTCCCGCCGCCAACGATCGCAGGCCGCGTGCCACTCGAGGAGAGAGGCCGATGAGCCTGCTGGTCGCCGGCGCCCGAGTGGTGGCGACGCCGTTGGGGAGCGTCCCGGCCGCGGGCTCGTTGCAGGGAAGGGTGGCGCTCCTCAATGGCGCCGTCGTCCGCTGCGAGGGCGACGCGATCGTGTTCGTGGGCTCCGCGGCCGATCACGACCGCCTCTTCCCGCGCCCCGACGAGACCCTTGACGTCGCCGGCGCCACCCTCGTCCCCGGGTTCGTCGACCCTCACACCCATCTGCCGTTCGCCGGCTACCGCGAGGACGAGTTCGACCGCCGCCTGCACGGCGAGAGCTATGCCAGCATCGCCGCCGGCGGAGGAGGGATCGTCGCCACCGTTGCGGCCACCCGGTCCATCCCGTTCGACCAGCTTCTCGAGCTGACGCTGGCTCGGCTGGACCGCCAGCTCCTGACCGGGACCACCACCACCGAGGCGAAGTCCGGGTACGGTCTCGCCCGCGAGCACGAGCTCAAACAGCTGCGTGTCCTCCGCGAGGCGTCGCGTCACCACCCGGTCGAGATCGTCGCCACCGCGATGCCCGGCCACGAGGTCCCCCCTGAGTGGCGGCACCACCCCGACGGCTACGTCGATCATGTGATCTCCGAGATCTACCCCGCCATCCACTCCGAGCGCCTTGCCGAGGGGGTCGACGTCTTCTGCGAGCGGGGAGTGTTCACGCCCGAGCAGACCAGGCGTCTGCTGGCCGACGCGCCGCGCTACGGCTGGCGAAGGCATCTCCACGCGGACGAGCTCACCGACCTGGGCGGTGCCGCACTGGCCGCCGAGCTGGGCGCGGCCTCGGCCTCACACCTCCTGCACGCCTCGCCGACGGGGATCGCGGCGCTCGCCAGAGCCGCGGTGGTGGCGGTGGTGCTGCCCGGCGTGTCGTTCTTCCTACGCGACCGTTTCGCGCCGGCACGAGCCCTCGTCGATGCCGGCGTCCCCGTCGCGCTCGCCACCGACTGCAACCCGGGCTCCTCACACACCGAGTCGATGACCCAGATCATGGCCCTGGGCTGTCTGGGCGCCGGCCTGTCGAGCGAGGAGGCTCTGGTCGCCGCGACCCTGAACGCTGCCGCCGTGCTCGGCCGCGCCGACCGGATCGGCTCGATCGAAGCCGGCAAGCAGGCCGATCTCGTGGCCCTCGACGCCCCCTCCCCGCGGCACCTCGTCTACCACTTCGGCGTGAACCTGGTCCGCCACGTGGTCAAACGGGGCCGGGTCGTGGTGCGCGACGCCACGATCGTCGCCTGAACGAACGGAGCACCGGGACAGGTGCCTCGTGCAGTTTGACATCGTGGTCACCCTGGGGTACGGTGTCGACATTGCCATCTCGATGTCCTGTCATGACTTCTGAGATGTGCGAGTAGGCCCATGGAAGAGCGCTCGTTCCTCCCTGACGCGCTGCGAGAGCAGCTCCAGGCGATCGGCGAGATCGACATCTTGGTCGGGGTGCCGAGCTACAACAACGCGCGCACCATCGGACATGTCGTGAGAGCCATCCAGGCCGGGTTCGCCAGGTACTACGGGGGTGACCGCACCCTCCTGATCAACTCGGACGGGGGCTCCCGGGACGGCACACCGGACGTCGTCCAGGGCGCCTCGATCGACGACCTCCACACCATCCTCGCGGCCCATCCGCTGCGCGGCGTCCACAAGATCGTCACCCCGTACCACGGCATCCCCGGGAAGGGGAGCGCCCTCAGGACGGTCTTCGGTGCCGCTGCCGAGCTCGGCGCCAAGGCGTGCGCCGTGGTCGACTCCGACCTCCGCAGCATCACCCCGGAGTGGATCGAACTCCTGGTCTCCCCGGTCTACCGCGAGGGCTTCGACTTCGTGGCCCCGCTCTACCATCGCCACAAGTACGACGGCACGATCACCAACTCGATCGTCTATCCGATCACGCGCGCACTCTACGGTGCCCGGGTGCGCCAGCCGATCGGCGGGGACTTCGGATTCTCCGGGCGGCTCGCCGACAACTACCTCTCCCATGACGTCTGGAACACGGACGTGGCGCGCTTCGGTATCGACATCTGGATGACGACCACGGCGATCACCGGGCGCTACAAGATCTGCCAGTCCTTCCTCGGTGCCAAGATCCACGACGTCAAGGATCCGGGGGTCGACCTCTCGGCCATGCTCACCCAGGTGGTCAGCTCCGTCTTCAGCCTGATGGAGACCCACGAGGAGATCTGGCGGCACGTCCACCACACGGCAGAGGTGCCGAGATTCGGCTTCGAGTACACGGTCGGGCTCGAACCGGTCAACGTCAACCTCGAGCGCATGCTCGGCATCTTTCAGACGGGCGTACGCGACCTCGCCTCCGTGTGGGAGCGGGCGCTCGCGCCCGATACCTTCGCCGAGGTCCAGAAGCTCGGTGCGCTCGCTCTGCCGGGCTTCCGCTTCCCGGTCGAGCTGTGGGTCCGGCTGATCTACGACTTCGCGTGCGCCTACCACCACAAGACGATCAACCGCGATCACCTGCTCAAGTCGCTCACGCCGCTCTACCTTGGACGGACGGCCTCGTTCGTCCTCGAGACGGCCGACGCCGACGCCGACGCCGTGGAGGAGATCCTCGAGGGGCTCAGCCTGGAGTACGAGAGACTGAAGCCCTACCTCGCGGAACGCTGGAGTTCCTGATAAGGAGGTGCACGGTGAATGCAACGTTCACGGACAGGCTCATCGGCGCTCTCAACGCGTTCTTCGAGGGTGTCGTCCGATTTCTGCCGGGTCTGCTCGCCGCCGTCGTGATCGTCCTCATCGGCCTGGTGGTGGGCTGGATCCTGCGAGCTGCCGTTCGCCGCGCGCTGTCGGTCGCTCGCTTTGACCACTTCTGCGAGTCCACCGGGATCTCCCAGATCCTCGACCGGGCCGACATCCGCGCCAAGCCCTCCGGGCTGGCGGGTACCGTGTTCTTCTGGATCTGGTTCGTGACCTTCGCGATGGCCGGACTGTCGGCGCTCGACGTCGCGGTCATCAACCGCCTGATCGCCGAGTTCTTCCTCTATCTCCCACGCATCCTGTCGGCGCTGCTCATCCTCCTGCTCGGCTTCCTGCTCGGCAACTTTCTGTCCCGCGCCATCCTCCTGGCCGCGGTCAACGCCGGCCTCCCTTCGCCTCGCGGGATCAGCCTGGTGGTCAAGTTCCTCATTGCCATCCTCTCCTTCGCCATGGCGCTCGAGCAGCTCGAAATCGCGAAAAGCATTGTGCTGGCCGCCTTCATCATCTCGTTCGGGTCGGTGATGCTCGGTCTGGCCATCGCCTTCGGGATCGGCGGGAGAGATGTGGCGCGCCGGGTCCTCGAGCGCCGCTTCGGCGACAGGCCGGCCGAGGGCGGGCGGGAGGACGGCTTCTCCCACCTGTGACGACACCAGCCGCTACCACGCGAACACGGCGGTCAGGTCGTTGACGTTGGTGTTGGTCGGGCCGGTCACGAGCAGATCCCCGAGCCTTGCGAAGAGCGGATACGCGTCGTGCCCAGCCAAGTGGCGGACCGGGTCCAGGCCGGCCGCCCACGCCCGTGCGACGGTGGTGCCGTCGGCGAGTGCTCCCGCCGCATCGGTCGGCCCGTCGCTCCCATCCGTGGCCAGACAGGCGATGATCACGTTGTCGAGACCCTCGATCCCGAGGGCGGCCGACAGCGCCATCTCCTGGTTGCGTCCCCCCTGACCGTGCGCCTCCCCGAGCGTGACCGTGCTTTCTCCCCCGACCACGACACACGCCGGACGTGCGATGGGCCGGCCAGTGGCGAGGAGTTCGCGCGCGATGCCGACGTGGAATCGGGCGATCTCCCGCGCCTCGCCCTCGACGAACGTGGAGAGCAGGAGGCCGTGGAATCCCAGCTCCTGCGCCTTGGCGACCGCCGCCTCGGCGGCGATCGCGTTGCTCCCCACCAGCACGTTGTCGACCCGCAACGGACCATGCTCCGGGTGCACGGGCGAGCCCCCGCAACCCTGCTGTGCACCGAGCTCGGCGACCACCGAGGCTGGGGCGCGCGGGAGCAGACCGTAGCGCTCGAGCACACGCCACGCGTCCGCTGCCGACGCGGACCGCGCAACCGTGGGTCCCGACGCGATGACGTCGAGCGCGTTGCCGACCACGTCCGACAGGATGAGGGACACGACCCGGGCCGGCCTCAACAGCCGGGCCAGGCCCCCGCCCTTGACCCGGTCGAGGCAGGCACGCACGGTGTTGATCTCGTTGATCGTGGCTCCGCTCGCGAGGAGCAGCCCGGTCAGCGTCGTCAGGTCGCCGAGCGAGACACCTTCGACCGGCAGCGTCATCAGCGCCGAGCCCCCTCCCGAGATGACGCAAAACACCAGGTCCCGGTCGGACAGTCCCGAGGCCATCTCGAGCATGGCGCGTGTCGCCTCGACCCCGCTGGCGTCGGGTAGCGGATGCCCCGCTTCGCGGACTTTGACGAGGCGCGTCGGTGCCAGATACCCGTACTTGACGACGACCACGCCGCCGTCGAGTCGGTCGCCGAGGATCTCCTCGAGCGCCGCGGCCATGCTCGCCCCCGCCTTCCCGCCACCGACCACCAGGACCCTGCGGATCCCACCGAGGTCGATCACGTCGCCGCGAACGTGGAGCTCGTCGCCGACGCGCCGGAGCGCGGCACGCACCGCTGCGCCCGGCTCGACCGCCGTCAGCGCGGCCGCGAGAACCGCCAGCACTTGGGTCCGGCGCACACGCGCTTCTCCCTCGCCCAGACGCGGCAGGGTGAAGGCGACCGTCACGCCGGTCCCCGCGGTAGGGATCGGCCGCTCATCGCGTCACGACCCCTCTCACCCTGCTGGCCTCCTGCGGAGCCGCGCCGCCAGCTCCGGCGAGGGCTCGGGCACCGCCAGGTCCCCCGCCGCCCGCCGCCGCGCGACCTCCGCCTCGGCCGACCGCGCCTTCTCCGGGTCGATGCCGGTGTCCTGGGCCACGTACACCGTCCGTGACGGGAACGCGAAGCCGGTGCCCGCTGCCTCGACGATCTCCGCGATCCGAAAGTTGAGCTCCTCGGCGACGGCGGTGTACTCGTTGTAGTCGGTGGTGTCGATCCAGGCGAACACCTCGATGTCCAGCGAGGATGCACCAAAGGCCTTGAAGCGGCAGCGATGCATGTCCTGCCAGACCTTCGGGTGGCTGAGCAGGAGCTTGCGAATCTCGTCGGTGATGTAGATCAGCTGGGCCGCCGAGGTACCGTACAGCACGCCGATCGTCGGGTTGAAGAAGATCCGGTCGCGGGCTCCATAGTTGGTGATCAGCCCGGCCACCACGTTCCCGTTCGCGATTGTTACCAGGGTCCGCTCCAAGGTCCGAATTCGGGTCGAGCGCAGCCCGATGTCCTCGACCGTCCCGGAGACCTCGCCGATGGTCACGTAGTCGCCGACGGAGAACGGCCGGTCCCCGGCGATAGCCAGTGCCCCGAAGAGGTTCTCGATGGTCTTCTGGGCGGCGAAGGCAATCGCCACGCCGCCGATGCCAAGCCCGGCCAGCAGCGCGACCACCTTCACACCGACCACGTCGAGGGCGGCCAGCACGATGAGTACGACGACCGTGACGTTCCCGATTCGTCGCATGATCGGCGCGAACGTCATTGCGACCGAGTTCGCGCCTCCGATCGTCCGCAGGTGACCGACGAGGACGTCGAGGAGACGCTGGAGGAGCCAGCCCAAACCGACCAGCGCAAGCAGGTTCCAACCGATCTGGGTGATCCTGCGGGCACTCTCATTCAACCCGACCAGGGGGGACAGGAGGGCCACCCCCAGAGCCCACAAGATGAACCCGATCGGCCCGTCGAACGCACCGACGATGACATCGTCCCAGGTCACGTCGGTGCGCCGCGCCACCGCGCGCAAGGCGAGCACCAGCCAGTGCCCGATGACGCGGGCCGCACCAAAGCCCAGACCGATGATCAGGACCAACGCCGTCCACTGCCAGAGCTGAAGCTGCATGAACCGGACCGAGAAGAAGAAGTGCGGCAGCCGGTCGGCGAGCCAGCCGAAGCCCAGAGCCCGATACGCGTGGTCGACCTCCGAAACGGTTCCCCGCGAGAACGTCCATACCTGTCCGAGCTGGGCGTCCCAATGGCGCTCGAGCAGGATGTCGATCTTCTCGTGGCCAACCGTGATGGTCGTGATCCGCTCCTCGTTGTCGGGAACATCCGCCTCGGGTGCACCGAGGGGATCGTTCGAGACAGTGCTCGGGTCGATGGGATCGTGGCTGAAGAAGATCAGCATCAGCCGGCGCGCCAGGCGTGGGCCCACGACTGGCTGCTGAGCGGGCGCCACGTCACCGAGGTCGAGATAGTTGGCGGCGAGGCGGAAGTCGCCCCGGTCGACGGCAGCGAGGAACCCGGCCACGCTCTGGCGTGGGTTCGCCCTCTGCACGCTCGGCGGGGGCGGTCCGAGACCGGCGTTGAACGACGTCTCGTCGTGCGGCTTCTCACCGCCAACCAACACGCTGTACCAGAAGCGGATGCCGGAGACGGTCTGGCGGGTGAACAGCCACGCCACCTCTCCGGTCCTCTCGTTCTTGGTCCTTCGCAGCCAGATCTCACCGGCGATGCCCTTGCGCAGGAAGCGGTCGACAACCACGACGTTGAGCGGCATTCCCGCCTCGGTGGGGCCGGCGGAGGTGTCGTTCGTCACCTCCTCGGGGCCGAGGCCGAGTGCTCTGACGACCTGGAAAAGCTTGTCGGCGAGCTCGGCGCCGACCGCGCGCTCCTGGGCGACCGGGACCTCCGAGAGGTCGAGCAGATGGGCTGCGGTTGCAAACTCACCCGCCCGCCCAAGGCTCAAGAACGATCGCCACGCCATGGCTGGCGTACTCCGCCCGACCTGTGGAGGCGGCGGCCCAAGGCCAGCGTTGATGACTTCCCGATCGGCGATCCCCATGGCCTGTTGCGCCAGGCTCTCGCCTCCGAGAGCGAGCGCGAACACGGCGACCATCAGCGCCGCACCCAGCCAGACCTGTCGCCCGCGGTTACGGCGCCTCATGGCTTCCACCTCACGCCGCCGCGTTCCGTCGCGGCTTTTCGGGACCGAAGGCGGCTTCCCGGCGAAGGAGGGTAATCAGGGCAAGGTTGTCCCGCAGCTGACGGGTGATCAGGTAGTGACCTCGGACCAGCTCGATGCCGCGCGCGCCCATCTCCTGCGCGCGGCGCGGATGGCGGAGACATTCGCGCATGCGAAACGCACAACCCTCCACGGTCCGAACCAGGTAGCCGGTGAGGCCGTCACGCACCTGCAGGGTGATACCGCCCACGGCACCGCCGATCACCGGTCGACCCTTCCACAGCGCCTCGGTGACGACCAACCCGAACCCCTCCTTGATCGATTTCTGGATCACGACGGTCGCCGCGCGCTGCAGCGCGTTGACCTCGAGGTTCGCGTCGGGAGGGAGCTCCAGCACGAGGACATCGGGATCCTCCCCCACCAGCTGCCTGACCTCGGCGAGT
Organism: Acidobacteriota bacterium; assembly: GCA_050257595.1. Taxonomy (GTDB): domain Bacteria; phylum Acidobacteriota; class Thermoanaerobaculia; order Thermoanaerobaculales; family Thermoanaerobaculaceae; genus JBLMXF01. The sequence goes on from JBLMXF010000046.1 coordinate 11,172, forward strand.
ACCTGCTGGCCTTCGGGGTCGTCGGTGGCACTGCCGCCCGCGAGGACGAGCCGCGCCGCCCGATGGCGACGCAGCAGCCGGAAGGCCGCAATGACGCCGAGGGGATCCTTGAAGCGGTCGAACCGCGAGATCTGCACGAAGAGGGGGAGGTCGCGAGGGACGTTCAGGCGCCGGCAGATCCTCTCGACCTCGGCTTCGTCCATCGGCTGGTTCTTGGCGGTCAGCGGGTCGATGGCGGGGGTGATCGTCACCTGTGGGTGCGGCAGGGTACGCGCGAAAGCTGCGAGCGAGAAGATGCTCGCGTCGAACGGTTCGAGCAAAGACCGGAGCCTTCGCCACACGGTCCTCTCCGGTCTTGAGAGATCGATGTGGCATCGCCAGATCCACTTGCCCTTGCGCTCGCGGGCCAGCCGGAGGAGAGCGGCGGGCTGGGGATCATGGACGATCACGAAGTGGGCCCTGCTGAGCAGCTCACTGGCATCCGCCAGGTTCGCGCGATTGACGTCCGTGTAGTGCGCCCAAGCGGATTCGTTGATCATCTCCTCGAAGCCCTGCAGGGCGTTGTGCACCTTCTTCGTCATGCTGAAGAAATCACCGTCACCGTCAAGTACCAACCAGTGTGCGTCCAGGCCCAGTCCCCGCTGCAGCGGGACGAGGCGGTGGAGGATCTCCGCCACACCACCGCCGGAGGCGGTCGAGTTCACGTGCACGATCGTCGCTCCCCGGAGAGGCCGCGCCAAGCACTCAAGCTCGTGGCCGACCCAGCTTGGGACATGGGCAAGATAGGGATCGATGGTCAGAACGGCATCATCGCGCAGAGCCGGTTTCATGCCACCTCCTCGAGGAGCTCAAGCACCACGCGACGGCACGACTCGAGCGAAAGCATGTAGATGTCGAGGTCGCGAAGGTGCTCGGCCTGGACCTGCGACCCGTTGTCCGCGAGCCAGCGCGAGAGGTCGTCGAACCCGTCAGGATTCCGCAGCCGAGCCGAGTAGAGGTGATAGTAGAGCGAGCTCGCCGGCACCTCGCCGAGCAGTCGGGTCATCTCGGGCAACGACCGTGCCGCCACCCCGAGATCAAATTCGATGAGTGCCGACGCTGAGAAGTGGAACTCCTGGCCCTCGGGGACTGGAAAGGTGGTCCCGCCCTCCTCCAGGGTGGCTTCGATCGTTTCCAGCACTCGCTCTCGCAAGACCTCGAGGTCGCGTTCGTGGAATGGATCGAGCATCGCGAGCCTCTCCGCCAAGGGCCGGCTCTCGAGAGCGTTCGCGGCCCACAGTGCGAAGTCGTTGGGGTAGTCCCACTCGGTAAACGTGAAACGCAAGGGAGTCTCACGCAGATGGTGATGGAGGACTCCACCCGATGCCTGCTCGACGGCGCTGCGAAACTCCCGCAGGGTAGCCGCGGACTGCCCCGTCGGGCAATTCAGCCTCACGGCATCCCGGAAACTGAACGGTGCCACGCTCATGGTTATGCCTCCTTTTCGAGGACGCTGCCCAGCTCCTGGAGGAGGGCCCGCAGCGCCCCGGGGTCAGGCAGGGAGAAGCGAGCCCGCGACGAACTCGAACCGATGTGAATGCTCCACGCCGTGGGAGGGAGCTGGGCGAACAGCTGTTCGTCGGTCTCGTCGTCTCCTGCCGCGAAGAGAAAGTCGGTCGGGGGACGGTCCGCGAGCAGCGCGAGGATGGCACTGCCCTTGTTGATACCCGCGACCCGCGCCTCGATCACGCACTTCCCTTGGATGATGTTGATTGGGGGGTCGGCCGGAAGGCCTTCGAGTCGGTTCATCAGCTCTCGCGCTCGGGTGTCGGCCTGCTCCGGGTTCACCCCCCGATAGTGCCAGGCGACCGAAGCGGTCTTGACCTCCACGAGGCTGCCGGGCGTCGTCTCCGCCGCCTCGCGAAAGAGCGAGGTCACCGGCGCAAGCCACATCGGGGAGCGGCCATCGAGCAGGTCCTCCCAGCCCTCATGCCGATGCCTCATCCACCGTCCGTGCTCGGCCACGAGGCCAACCGGGAGGGAGCCCAGCCAGCCCTCGAGAGTGGTGCGATCACGTCCGCTTACCACCACGACGCTCACGCCGCGGAGCTTCGCGAGCCAGGCCAGCAGAGTCATCAGTGCGCGGTCCGGTCTCGCGAGCTCGGGACGCGGAAAAATCTTCAACAGGGTCCCGTCGTAGTCGAGCAGCACGAGTCGCTCCCGCGAATCGCCCCAGGCAGACTTCAGGCCCAACCTGGCAGGCCCGGCCAGGCGGGGAGGAAACACCTGTGAGGAGGTGTTGGTCTCCACCAGTGACCGCAGGAAGCTCTCGCCCCACCGTCGCACGTCGCGTTGCCAGACCTGCTCGATCAGAGCGAGCATGCGCGCGCGGCGCTCGGCGGCGGGCATCACGAGTGCCTGGTAGAGAGCGGCGGCGATCGACTCCGTGTCGTACGGGTTGACCAGCAACGCATCGCCCAGCTCGGTAGCCGCTCCGGCAAACTCGCTCAAGATGAGAACGCCGTCGCCCCCGTTCCTCTTGCTGGCGACATACTCCTTCGCGACCAGGTTCATGCCGTCGCGCAGAGGTGTGACCAGCATGACCCCGGCGTGACGGTAGAGGGCGCACAGCCGATGGAACGGCACCGGCCGATAGAGATACTTGACCGGTGTCCAGTCGGAGGTGCCGAAGCGCCCATTGATCCGTCCGACGATCCCTTCGACACGTAGCCTGAGATCGCGATACTCGTCGACCCTGGTTCGAGTCGGCACACTGATCTGAATGAACTCCACCCGGCCCTGGAATCTCGGGTATCTCTCCAGGAAGCTCTCGTATCCGACCAGCCGTTCCGGCAGCCCCTTGGTGTAGTCCATTCGGTCGACGCCGAGGATGAGTGTCCGGCCGCGAAGCTCCTCTCGTAGGCCGGTGATCTCGCTTCGGGTCTCGGGGTCCTCGGTGGCCTGTCGGGAGAAGCGCTCGGCATCCACGCCAACCGGGAAAGCGCCAAGCTCGACGTTGCGTCCTTCCACCTTCAAGCGATCTCCCTGTCCCTCGGCGCCGAGGACCCGTCGTGCAGCGAAGCGGAAGTGGAGAAGATAGTCGTAGACGTGGAAGCCGATCAGGTCGGCGCCCAGCAGGCCGCGGAGCAGATCGCGGCGCCACGGCAGGATGCGGAAGATCTCCGCGGATGGGAAAGGGATGTGGAGGAAGAACCCGATCCTTGCGTCGACGAGGCGTTCCCGCAGTATTCCCGGCAGCAGCATGAGGTGGTAGTCGTGCACCCACACGGTGTCGCCCGGACTGTAGACGCGGGTGACGACCCCGGCGAACCGTGCGTTGACCCGCCTGTACGCCTCCCACCAACCGCGGTCCAGGACCGTGGCGTGGGAGAGATAGTGGAACAGGGGCCACAAGGTGGAATTGCAGAACCCGTGATAGTAGGCCTCGATGTCCCCGTCATCGAGGCTGACCGGTATCAGCCTGCGCTCTCGGGCCGCCGCCAGGGCCTCCTTCGCCTCGCCAGCATCACCGGGAAGCTCTCCCGGCCATCCCACCCATACGCTCTCGCCCGCCTGATGCATTGGCCACAGGGCCGTCGCCAAGCCGCCCGCGGATGGCCTGACCTCATGGCCGCGTGGTGCCCGCACGATCGTGATGGGCAAGCGGTTCGACACGAGGATCAGCCGGCCGCGTCGCGGGCCGACGGCGGGCGGAGCGTCGTTTCGGTCGCCCATGTTCGTCTCCCCGAGGGCGCCGAGCATCCAGCCCGACCTCTCACTGCACTCCAACTAGTATAGTCAACTCACGGAAAGATCGCAAGTTACATTGGAGACCGAGATCACGGTGCGTTGACTCCCGACCCGCCAGCGACCCGCACCAGCCGGGCACTTGCGAACCGCCGCATGCCGCACGATGTTGGTTGATGGAAGGAGGAGAGATCTGCACGTGCTCGGTCCCCGCCTGACTCTCTCGCGGGCACGACTCTCGTCGGTCAGTCTCGAGGCGCACGCGCGTCGGCTTCGGCCCCGGCCGGCGTCGCCCGCGAGTCGATGACGATCCCCATTGTCCTTTCGGGCGGCTACCCCGCCTCCGATGCGACGGTGGTCGTCACGCCGTCCCCCGAACACGCCCCGCCGCGGCGCGCCGCGAGCGACAAGGCCCGGCTTCACCGTAGCATGCTTGCGTGGCCGATTCGGACGACTGACCTGCCAGGGAACGGCGGGTCTCGCGCCGCCCTTCCTTTCGGTACCGGAAGAACAGGGCCAATCGCGTGGCGATCGGAAACCGCTCCCGAGGGAACAATCGCGAGGGATGCCTACTTGACCGTGTGTGAGGAGGTCTCGTCGCCGTGACCTACAGTCAACGACCGGAAGGTAATCCCCGGAGCGACCGGGGGCATTCGATGTTCGATCGAGTGCTCGTCGCCACCGACCTCAGTGAGGGAGCAGATGTCGCGATCCGTGCCGCTCACGACCGGACCGCCTCGGCCGGTGGGCAGCTTGCCGTCTGTCACGTCATCCCGAATCCGATGCGGACCAACGTCCTCTTCCCCCAGTACAGCCAGCGGCTGGCCCTCGAGATCCCCAAGATCCGCGAGCGCGCTGTCGCCGAGGTCGAGCGGCGGACGGCCGCCCTGACCGGACGCGAGCCAGGCGAGTTCACGGTGCTCGTCGAGGATGGCGTCCCGCACGCCGCGATCATCAGGGCCGCCGAGACCTGGGGGGCGGACCTCGTTGTGGTTGGGACCCACGGTAGCTCGGCGAACGACCGACTCCTCCTCGGCCGCGTGGCCGACAAGGTCGTCCGCTATGCCCACTGCCCCGTGCTGGCGGCGCGGGAGCGGCGCGACGGTCGGGTCCTGGTCGCCACCGACTTCTCCGATCCCTCGCTTCCTGCCGTGGCCGCCGCGGTCCGTGAGGCGGCCCGGCTGGGCGCAGGACTGACGATCCTCCACAGCCTCGATTTCGGCCTCACGTCGGTCGAGGCCTCAGGGGTGATGTTCGGGTCGGTACCCGCGGGGATCCCGCCCTCGGTTTCCGAGGAGTTCAGGGCAACGACGCGCGGCCTGCTGCGTGAGGCGCTCGCAGCTCATGGAGCCGAGGGCGACCCGCTGGTTGTCGAGGGACCAGCGGCGGCGGCCATTACTGCCACCGCGGGACGTCTCCCCGCCCAGCTCGTCGTTGTCGGGACGACCGGCCGGACCGGCGTCGCTCGACTCGTCCTGGGAAGCGTGGCCGAGGCCGTGGTGCGCGACGCTCCCTGTTCGGTGATGGTAGTCAGACTCGCCGCGCCGGATCATGGCTGAGTGGCGGCTTCCGGCCCTCGGGGCGATACCTCGCGGTCGATGCGGGAAGCGACAGTGAGTAGACTTGCTCCATGGGCCTTTTCTCTGCGGTCGCTCTCCTCATCACGCTGACCGCCCTGTTCGCCTACGCAAACGAGCGCACCTTGCGTTTGCCGACCCCGGTAGGGGTGATGCTGGGCGGTCTGCTCACCTCGCTCGGCCTCGTGCTCTTCGCAGGGACTGCCTTGCGAGCGTGGGCGGAGTCGACGCTAGCGGGGATACCCTTCAACGAGCTCTTTACCCAGGGGATGCTCTCGTTTCTCCTCTTTGCGGGGGCGCTTCACGTCAACCTCGCCGACCTCGCGGAGGAGCGCGTGCCGATCCTCGTGCTTGCCACCGTCGGCGTAGTGCTCTCAACGCTGGCGGTGGCCGGCCTTACTTACCCGGCACTGCGGATGATCGGCTTCGATCTGCCCATCGGAGCCGCTCTGCTCTTCGGAGCCGTGATCTCGCCCACCGATCCCATCGCCGTTCTCAGCATCCTGCGGCGCGCCGGTGTGCCGAAGAGTCTGGAGGCTCTCATCACGGGCGAATCGCTCTTCAACGACGGCGTTGGCGTGGTCGTGTTCACCATCGTCCTCGGCCTCGCCACGCACGAAGCCACCGCACCTACAAGTGCAGGGGGAGTCGTGGGGCTGTTTCTCCTCGAGGCGGCCGGCGGACTGGTCTTCGGCCTTCTGCTCGGGTGGGCGGCCTACCTCACCCTCAAGAGCGTTGACAACTACACCGTCGAGGTCTTGATCACGCTGGCAGTGGTGACCGGGGGATACGTCCTGGCCCAGAGCATCCACACGTCGGGACCGATCGCGATGGTCGTCGCGGGTCTGCTGGTCGGCAACCACGGTCGCCTCTTCGCGATGTCCGACAGCACGCGTGAACACCTCGACACGTTTTGGGAGATGATCGACGAGATCCTCAACGCGGTGCTCTTCGTCCTCATCGGTCTCGAGGTCATGGTTGTGGCGTTCACCCCGGGACATCTGGCAGCGGCAGCAATTGCCATCCCCGTCGTCCTGATCGCACGGACAGCTTCGGTCGGCGCGCCGCTCGCCGCACTCCGACTCGGTCGATCATTCCCGCAGGGCACGGTTCGGCTGCTGACCTGGGGTGGACTTAGGGGCGGCGTGTCGGTGGCGCTGGCCCTGGCGCTTCCCCCCGGCCCGAGTCGGGACGTTGTGGTCTTCATGACCTTCGCGGTGGTCGTGTTCTCGATTATCGGACAGGGACTCACGGTTGCACCCCTGGCCCGGCGGGTAGTCTCTCGAGCCACCGCCGCCCGCACCCGGAGGCGGGGCGACGCGCCGAGACCTTGATCCCCGCAAGGCGAGGAGCAGGGAGTCGAGCGTGCTCGCATCGGCCTGTGCGGCGTTCGTCGATCGGGTGCAGAACCGGTGAAGGGAAACGCCTACGAGTGGCTCAGCGAGATCAGGATGGAGCGCTTCTCCTGCTCGATGACCAGCTTCCCTTCGCGGGCCAGCCAGCCGAGCGCCATGTGGATCATGGAGGCTGGGGCATCGACACCCTTCTCGATGGCGCTCAGGCTCGCTTTCTCGTTGGCGTGCAGGAACTGCCATACCTTCCCAGCAGCGGTACCGACATCCTTGACTGACCACGTCACTGCCACAGCGGCCCTCCTATTCAGCTTGACACCGCGAGTCTACCGATGACCGAACTGCCTGTCCAGATCGGCTACGCGCGTCCGACAGCTGCAGTGACCGAGCTCACGCGGCCCAGTGCCCGGCCCACAGCCCAGCGAAGAAGTTGCGCGCGTTCACACCGATGACCCGGTTGTCGTACCCGCCCTCCTGGACGACAAGGGTCGGCAGCCTCATGGCCCCGACCAGCCGCCCGTTTTCCTTGAAGTCGCGGGCACCCAGGCTCCACGTTCCGGTGGGATCGCCCTTCGCGGTGTCGAGACCGAGAGCGACCACGAGGTAGCGGGGGCGGAACCGCCCGATTCGGGCGATCAACTTCCGTAACGCCTCGAGGTAGGCTGCGCCCTCCAGGCTCTCGGCAAGCGGCATGTTGACGTTGAGGCCTAGGCCGTCCCCCGACCCTTTCTCATCCTCGAAGCCCGAGAAATAGGGGTACGCGAAGCTCGGATGGCCGTGAATGGAGACCGTGAGGACATCGCCGCGGGTGTAGAAGATGTCTTGCTGGCCATTCCCGTGATGATAGTCGAGGTCGAGAATGGCGACTCGGCCGAGAACGCTCAGAGTGTGTGCCGCGATGGCCGTCGAGTTGAAGTAGCAGAACCCTCCGAACGACCGTCGCTCGGCGTGATGACCAGGTGGTCGTACCAGGGCATAGGCGAGACGGGCGCCGTGAAGGAGGTGGTCGACTGCGGTGAGGGCGCAGTCGACGGCACGCTCGGCCGCTGTGAAGGCGGCACGGTTGATCGGCGTGAAGGTATCGATGCAGTAGTACCCGGCGCGCACGGCGAGTTCCTTGGGCGGCCGCGCCACATTGCGGATCGGGAAGACGTACGGGTAGACCGAGCTCCCGGCCGGAACCGTGTCACACACCCGACGCAGGTAGCGCACGAAATCGCCATCGTGGACGCTGAGCAGGTGCCGCTCGCTGAAATGACGGGGCTCGTGGCGGACGAACAGATCAGTCCGGTCCAGCTCCTTGACAATGGACCGGATGCGTACTGGCGACTCGACGTAGCCGCGCTCGCGGACGTGGTGGATCTCGTGCTGATCCGTGACCACCAGGGCGATCCGTCGTTCCGGAGCCACGCTTACCGCAATCGTTCCCAGTTCGCTCCTGACATAGTGGGGCTCGCGCAGCCGAACCGGCTCGTCCTGGAACGACTCCACGACCATGTCCACATAGTCGCGCGGGCACAACGGGCCGTACTTGCGGTCCAGAATGGCGCGTACCATTTCACGCATCGCGTCACGCCGCAGAGGCACGTCGAGCCCGAGGGTGTCGACGACGAGGTAGGGAGGGTTATCGCCGCCTTCCCTGAGGGGAGTCTCGTACCGCGTGCCGACCACCGGCCGCGCACCATAGTGCTCGTAGAAGCGCAGCCGGCTGACGTTCTGTCTGCGGATCGCGGCATCGCGAGAGAGCGCTGAGTCGTCGGGCAGACACTCGAAGAGCAAGGCCTTGGCCCCGAGCGCGGCAGCCTCAGTGCGCACTCTCTCATAAAGCGCGCCGCCGATTCCCCTTCCTTCGAGTCTCGGTCCGGCGGAGACGAAGTCTAGGTAACTGAAGTCGAGATCGGGGGCGTGCATCAGCAGAGCGAACCCCTGTACTGTTCCATTCGCGTTCTCGGCCACGAGGAGGATCGACCGGAACCGGTACTTGAGCGGATTGCGCAGCTTCTCAGGAAGTAGGTCGACCTCGCGAGCCGGGATGGCTGGAAACTGCGCCCGCAGGATCACCTGGACCTGAAGTAGGGCCTCCCGGTTGGCCGGCAGCACGTCGTCGTGGATACGACGGATCCGAAACATCGCCCTCGCCCCCGTTTCCTGGGTCGCGTTCCACGGCCTCGAGAAACACTCGCACGGGCTCCCGCCCGCACCACGGACCGCTCCCCATCATACCCATCGACCCCGAGGACGACCGGAAGAGCGTGGTAGACGACGCGACCGGCCACGACCGCGTCCTTGCATCTCGACCGGCCAGCTGTTAGTAGTAGATTGAGAGTCGAGGGTTCCGAGCGATGTTGAAGGACGGGAAAGCTAATCCGGCGCCTGGGATCGTCTTCACTGATCTCGACGGGACGCTTCTCGACCACTCTACCTACGAGTGCGGCCCGGCCCATTCGGCCCTCGCCGCTCTCGCCGCCCGCGAGATTCCGGTCGTCTTCACCTCGTCGAAGACCCGAGCCGAGATCATCTCCGTTCAGGATCGGCTCTTCGTCAGCGGGCCGTTTATCCCGGAGAACGGCGGTGCAGTGTTCCTGCGCGAGTGGGACGACCTCAACGAGCTCTTCCCAGACCGGATGGACGGGCTCCCGGTGAAACGGTTTGGCGCCCCCTACGCCGTTCTCCGAACGACCCTCGCCGAACTCCGTGCCACGTTGCGGCTCCAGCTCACCGGCTTCGGCGATGTCGAGGTGGACGAGGTGGCCGTGTGGACCGGGTTACCGAGAGATCAGGCTGTCCTCGCCCGTCAACGCGACTTCGACGAGCCTTTCGTGTGGCGGCCCGAACCGGATGCCGCGACGCTGGCCAGCGTCCGATCGTGGCTTGCCCAGCGCGGCCTGCGCGTCACTCGCGGAGGCCGCTTCTGGCACCTCACCGGCGACAACGACAAGGGCGCGGCCAGCAGTTGGCTCCTGAAGGCAGTCACACGGCGGTGGGGCGCACGCCCCGTCTCGCTCGCTCTCGGCGATAGCGAGAACGACATCTCGCTCCTGAGCATCGTGGACGAGGGGATCCTCGTCGAGCGACCCGCCGGTGGTCACCTGTCGCCCCGACCGGCGTCGCTCGGGACTGTTTCTGGAGTCGGACCTGAAGGCTGGAGCCGCGCGGTGCTCGACTGGCTCGCCCGGCTGCAGGGCTGAGTCTCACCTCGGGTCCCGAACCCGTGAGAGGCGGTGCGCGATGGGTGACTTCTTGCAGAACGGTGTCATCACCACCCTGCATCAGCTCGGCCGTCCCGACCCTCGGGGCCTGGCGCGTGAGATCGGTACCTTCGCGGCTCAGCGCCCGGTGGCGTTGGTCCTCCCGAGCCTGTACTCCGAGCTTGCGGGTGAGGCTCTGCCGCGCATCCTCGACGGCCTCGCGAAGATCACCTACCTCAAGGAGGTCGTTGTCACCCTCGGCGTGGCGGGGCCGCGGGACTACCGCGATGCCGTACGCTATTTCTCGCGCCTTCCCTACAAGGTCCGCGTGATCTGGAACGACGGACCGAGGATCACCGCCCTCAAGGAGGAGATGCGAGCCGCCTCGCTGTTTCCCGGCGAACCCGGCAAGGGGTTGGCGGCCTGGCTGGCCTACGGCTACCTCCTCGGCGACAGCGATGTCTACGCGATCGCCCTGCACGATTGCGACATTCTCACCTATCGCCCCGTCCTCCTTCACCGGCTCGTCTATCCGATCGTGAACCCGAACCTCGACTACGAGTTCTGTAAGGGGTACTACGCTCGTGTCACCGACCGCCTGCACGGGCGTGTCACGCGCATCCTTGTCACGCCCCTCCTGCGGGCGCTCTCGCGAATGCTGGGAGACTCACCGTTTCTTGCCTACCTCGACAGCTTCCGCTACCCCCTGGCGGGCGAGTTCTGCATGCACGCCGACGTCGCCCGCATCAACCGCATTCCGGCGAACTGGGGTCTGGAGATCGGCACTCTCGCCGAGGTCTTCCGCAACTACTCCGCCCGTCGGGTGTGCCAGGTCGACCTCGCCATCGACTACGATCACAAACACCAGGAGACCGGCATCGAGGCACCTCGCTTCACCGGTCTTGTCCGCATGGCTCACGAGATTGCGGCGACGCTGTTTCAGGCTCTGGCCTCCGACGGCATCGAGCTTCGTCCCTCGTTCTTTCGCAGCCTGAGGGCTACCTACCTGCGCTGCGCACAGGACGCCATCCGCCAGTATGGGGATCTCTCCGCGATCAACGGCCTGGTCTACGACCGCCACAACGAGGACATGCTTGCCGAGGCGTTCGGCCAGGTCATCGACCAGGCCGGCGACGAGTTCGGCCGGAACCCGCTGGGCGCGCCACAGATCCCCAACTGGAACAGGGCCAACTCCGCGATCCCGGACATTCATGCCCGGCTTCGGGCCGCCGTCGACGCCGACAACGAGGACGCGGTGCGAGCACCGCGCCGCGCCGGGCATCCCTCGTCCCACCCCGCCGGAAACGGCGTCACAAGGCCAGCCAGATCGCGGCGAGCACTCCGAGGATGACGAGGAAAAGGACGAGCAGGGAGCCCGCCGTCCGCTTGGCTCGCGCATCGACCGCAGGCAGCGCCGTCCGTTGCCCGGAGCGACCGAAGGCGACACCCACCGCGGTCGCGACGATGAAGCCGAATGGATTCCACCACAGCCATGAGACTGCCGGCGCGAGCCAGCCGACGAGCAGGTTGGCGGCGACTCCGGCAAGCCCTCCGATCGCCGCCGAGCGGCCGTTGGCACGCCGGGACAACCAGGCAAGGGCGAAGATCGCCAGGGTCGGCCCATATAGCGCGCTTCCCACCTGATTGACCAGCTCGATGGTGGTCTTGCCGGCATGCGAGAACAGCCACGCCGCGACGAAGGCCAGCACTCCCCAGGCGACCGTGGTCAGCCGGGCCACCGACAGGCCGGCGCCGAACCGCGCTGGCGCCAGCTCCTCAAGCGAGACCGCCGAGAGCGAGTTGAGCGCCGAGTCGATCGAGGACAGAGCGGCGGCAAGGATGCCCGCCACGGCCACACCCCGGATGCCGACCGGGACGGCGGAGGCGAGAAACTCCGGCACCAGGGCGTCGGGCGGTTTCCCTGCCAGCCGTGCCGCAAACGCCGGCTCGGCAGCGACCAGCTCCCCCAGGAGCACGCCGAACAGACAGTAGGTGCACACGAGAGGAAAGCGTGCGAACGACGCGACCGCCAGTGCGGTGCGGGCCTCGTCCGGGCTGCGGGCGGCGAGGATCCGCTGGGCCTGCGTCTGGTCGCAGCCGTAGTATGCGAGGTACAGGAACAATCCGCCGACGAGCATCGGCCAGAAGGCGAAGGTCGCACCGTCGCCAAGCCCGTGGTGGACGAAGTCCAGGGGCAGGAGCCGGTCCCTGGAGAGCCCCTCAAACAGGGCACCGTCGGCGAGCAGGCGCACTGCGAGGAACCCGCCGGCGACCACCGTGCCGCCCCACAGGATGACGAATTGGGCCACGTCGCTGATCACGTCCGCGGCGAGGCCACCCAGCGCGGTGTAGGCTACCGCCACTCCACCGACGACAGCCAGCGACGTCACCAGGCTCCAGCCGGTCACCGCAACCACCACTAGTGCAGAGGCGTAGAGGACCACGCCGACGCCGGCACCGCGCCCGACCAGGAACAGACCCGCCGCCACACGACGCGCCGGCGCCCCGAGACGGGCCTCAACGGCGGCGTAGACGTCCGCACCCTGGGCTTGGCGAATGAAGGGCACGCCCCAGATCACGAGCACCGCCATCGCCAGCGGCACGGCGAGCTCGTACTGCAGCCAGCGCAGCCCGCCTCCGGCCCGGAGCGCCACGAAAGCGGGCGCCCCGACGAGCGAGATGGCGCTCACCTGGTTGGCCGCCAGGCTCAGGCCCAGCGCCCAGGCCGGGAGGCGCCGCCCGGCCAGGTAGTAGTCGCCGGCGACCCGCTGGCGCACCGCCAGCCAGCCACCGAGCGCCACCACGGCGACCAGGCTTCCCACGACGATGACGGCATCGACGAGGGTCATGACGTCATCTTGCCACGCCGGCTCCCCGACCTCCGAGCGGCTGCCTCTCAAGGGATGGCGACGTGTGCTATTCCCGGGTGGGCTGCTTCCCGATGCCCGCCATCGTCGCGCCGATCGGGAAGGCGCGGAGCCCGACGGCCATCACGACGTTGCTGCCGATGATGACCAGTGAGGCCATCGCGAGGAACGCGCCAGCACCGGCGACTCCGAGGTGGACCGCTTCGATTGCGAGCACGGCGCTGACCAGGCCCCGGGGCTGCAGATACCAGACCAGCCGGCGTTCGCTCGGCGCCAGCGCGATACGTCCACGACGTTCCAGCACCTTGAGGACGGCGAAGCGGACCGCGGCGAACAGGCCGAGGACCGCGAGGGCCTCCAGGTAGCGCCGTCCTGCCAGTGCCGTGAACTGAACGACCACACCCAGCAAGACGAAGAAGAAGGCCCTGACCAGGAAGGTGAGCTGGACGATGAAAGCGTGCAGGCGCGTGACGACGTCGCTGGCCATCTCTGCGACCGGCGAAGGGTCGAGACCGATCACTGCCAGGATCTCCCTCTCGTTCGCGAGGGTCAGGCCAAAACACAAGACGACGAGCACCCCCGAGGCACCAAGGAACTCGACAAACCCCCACATCGCGAGCGCAATCCCAAAGGTCAGCACATCGATGTAGCGCCGCTCGCCGAGGGCCCGCAGGACGCGGGGCCAGAGCAGGCCAGCGACCAGCGCGAGGATCACGCTGAAGGCCGCGGCCAGCAAGGAGCCGATCGCCAGCAGTCCGGCCAGGCCGCCCCCGGTGAGCCATCGCGCCACGAGTTCCAGCCCGAGCACGCCGAACACGTCGGCCAGTGCCCCCTCGAGGACGACGAGGGCGCGGAGCTCGGGCCGGAGGCCGAGCCTCCCGGAGAGGGGGAGGACGATCGCTCCCGAGATCGGCGCCAGGACCAGGCCAAGGACCAGGGCCGAAAGCCACGGCAGGCCGCTGGCTAGCGCGATGGCAGTGGCCACGATTAGGGCCGCAACGAAGTTGTAGAGCGCCAGTCGGGCACCGGGTGCGAAGCCGCCAACCACCGCCTTGAGGTCGAGGTCGAGGCCGCCTTCGAAGAGGATGAGGAGGAACGCAAGGGCGCCGAAGTGCGGCGCGACGCGGGTGAAGTCCTCGACGGGCAGCGCGTGGGTTACGGGGCCAAGCAGGAGACCACAGGTCATCAGGACGAGCACGGGGGGTAGCCGTTGCCAGCGGAAGGCCTCCTCGGCGAGGAAAGCCACCACGAGAAGGGCCCCGAGCAGAATGAGAAAAGCGTCGCTCCCCACGGTCGATGGATCGCCTCGTTGCCACTATACAGGCGACCAAGGACTTGCCCCGGTCTGCAGCCGGCACGTAACATCGTGGATCATCGCCAGACCCGTCCCCGTGGCCGTCCCACGCCGTGTCAGCCTGATGGGCGGAGAGTCGCCGACGACCGAAGAGGAGGACTCAATGACCGACTTCCAGCAGCGTGGACCGATCACCACCCTGCCCCGCCTGGTCCAGCACGATCTCCGGCGGCACGAGCGCGAGCTCGCGGTCTTCGCCAAGAAGGCTCCAGTCACGTTGATCATCCCGTGCCTGGTGACGGAGATGGATCAGCCCGCCCTGGCCGGGATGGTGAGCGAAATCGCCAAGGCCCCCTATCTGGACACCGTGGTGATCTCTCTCGACCGCGCTGACCGGGCCGGCTATGAGCGGGCGCTCGCCTACTTCAAGGCCCTGGGCCACCGTACCGTCCTACTGTGGAACGACGCGCCCGCGCTAGCGCACATCGTGGCCGCCATCGAGTCGAATGTGATCCAGCTCGCCCCCAGGGGTAAGGGGCGGGCAGTGTGGATGGCGCTCGGATATGCGCTCGCGGAGAGCCGCGCCGGCTGCCTCGCACTCCACGATGCCGACGTGCTCGACTATGACCGATCCCTGCTGGCGAACCTCGTCTCGCCCATCGTTCATCCTCAACTCAACTTCGAATTCTCCAAGGCGTACTACGCCCGCTTCACCGACCGGCTTCACGGGAGGGTCACCCGTCTGCTGATGCGTCCCCTCCTGCAGGCGCTCGGGGATGTCGTGGGACGCAACCCCTTCCTCTCCTACATGTCCGCTTTTCGTTACCCGCTCGCAGGAGAGCTCGCGTTTGCCATCGACCTCGGGCGGTGGGCACGCATACCCGGTGACTGGGGACTCGAGGTCGGCCTTCTCTTCGAGACCCTGCGGCATCGATCGCCGCGACGGGTCTGTCAGGTCGACGTCGCCGACCGATTCGAGCACAAGCACCAGGAGCTCTCTCCCACCGACCCCTCTCAGGGCCTGCATCGGATGGCGGTCGACATCATCAAGCACCTGTTGCGGACCCTCTCGGCCGCCGGCGTGGTGCTGCCGGAGGGATCGTTCAAGAGCATGCGAGTCGCCTATCAGCGGTATGCGGAGGATGCCGTCGCTGATTCCTATGCGGTTTCGGTTTTCAACGGTCTCGCGTACGACCGACACGCCGAGGAGGAGGTGATCGAGACGTTCTCTCTCGCGCTGGCAGAGGGGTGCCAGCAGTTCCAGGACGACCCGCTCGGGACGCCGGCACTGCCCAATTGGGCACGCGTCGTCTCGGCGCTTCCCGACATCGGGAACCGACTGCTCAAGGCGGTCAAGAGCCTCGACGGTATCATCGACCACCATTCGAGTTGAACCGGACCGGTTCGATCGTGGGCGCGGCCTACCGGCTTCGCCGACGACTCGGTCGCCTCACAACTTTTCCAGGTGTGCCAGGGAGGGGATGAGCGTCTTCCGCCCGGCGCGGTCGAAGAACACCACCAGTCGGGTCTGCGCGCCCGACCCCTGCACCTGCAGGATGACGCCCTGGCCGAACGTCGCGTGACGGACCTTGAGGCCCGGCCGCCATCCTTCCGGATGTGTTGCGACCGCCCTGCGAGCCGAGCCGGTGGCTCGGCGGTCCGGACTCTCGACCTCTTTGCCGCGATCCCGGTCCCACCTCGCGCCCCGGTGCGGGATGCCGGCACCGTCGAGCGGCGCCACGGCGGCGCGAAAGGCGTCACGCCCGCTGGCTGCGGACCGGTCCTCGACCACCTCGCGCGGCACCTCGCGCAGATAGGGCGAGGGACGACCGGGCATCACCTGGCCGTGCAGGCGCCGTGCCCCCGCCCAGGTCAGGTAGAGGCGGTGCCGGGCGCGCGTCATCCCCACGTAGGCGAGGCGCCGCTCCTCCTCGAGCTCCTCGGGGTCCTCCTCCTGGTTGCGTCGCAGCGGGAGCAGGCCGTCCTCCATGCCGACCAGGAAGACCGCGTCGAACTCGAGTCCCTTGGCGGCGTGCAGGGTGGAGAGCTGCACCGCGTCGCCCGCGGTGCGCGTGTCGGCGTCGGTGAGGAGCGCGATCTC
This sequence comes from Acidobacteriota bacterium, assembly GCA_050257595.1. Classification (GTDB taxonomy): domain Bacteria; phylum Acidobacteriota; class Thermoanaerobaculia; order Thermoanaerobaculales; family Thermoanaerobaculaceae; genus JBLMXF01. Next base: position 27,277 of record JBLMXF010000046.1, read on the forward strand.
ATCCATGAACCCCGCGAGGTCGAGGCCTCGCTCGGCGGCCTCGGCGGCGGCGGCGACGAGCTGATCGAGGTTGGCGCGCCGGGCCTGATCCTCCTCGTCCTCGCCCACGTATTGCGACGCCAGCCCGGAGCGCTCCAGCAGGCTCTCGACCAGCGTGCCGGGGGGCGTGCTGCCCGCCGCCCCGCGGAGCGCGTCGAGAAGCGCGAAGAACTCCTCGAGGGCGATGCGGGCCCGCGGCGTGAGCGTGTCCGGGCGCCGTCTCGCCGCCTCCGGCAGCGTTACCCCCCAGCTCGCAGCGGCCTCGTCCAGGTGCTCCATGGTTGCCTGGCCGATCCCACGAGCGGGGACGTGGATGGCGCGGCGGAAGGCGAGGGCGTCGTCCGGGGCGACGATCAGCCGGAGGTACGCGAGGGTGTCCTTGACCTCGGCACGCTCCCAGAAACGGATCCCACCAACCACAACGTACGGGGTCCCGCGCCGGACCAGCTCGGCCTCGAAGGGGCGCGACTGTGCGTTGACCCGGAACAGCACCGCGATCCCGCCGCCCGTGTGGATGCCCCGCAGCCGGCCGATCTCGTCGGCCACAAAACGCGCCTCGTCGCCCTCGTCCGCGGCCTGGTAGGTGACCACTGGACCGCCCGCGCCGGCTTCGGAGGTGAGACGCTTGACGCGCCGCCGGCTGTTGTGCGCGATCACCCCGGCGGCGGCGCGCAGGATCGGCTCCGCGGAGCGGTAGTTGCGCCCGAGAGTCACCACCGTCGCACCAGGGTAGGTCTCCTCGAAGCGGAGGATGTTCTCGACCTGGGCGCCGCGCCACCGGTAGATCGACTGGTCCTCGTCACCGACCACCGTGAGGTTTGGTCTGCGGCCGCCGAGCAGCGTGAGCAGACGCGCCTGGGCGGTATTGGTGTCCTGGTACTCGTCGACGAGCTGCCATCGGAAGCGACCGGTGAGACCCTTGCGGATCGCCTCGTCGCGCTCGAGCAGACCGACCGCCAGCAGGAGCATGTCGTCGAAGTCCACCGCGCCCGCGGCGCGCAGCTCGCTCTCGTACGCGGCGTACACCTCGGCGAGGAGCTGCTGCTCGAAGCCGTGGGCCGACTCCGCGGCTCGCGCGGGCGACAGCAGCGCATTCTTCGCGGCCGAAATGCGGGAGCGGGCGGTGCGCGGTGACAGCTGGGTGCTCGGGATCGACCGGCGTTTGAGGATGCCCTCGATGGTCCGGCGCTGGTCGTCCTCGTCGGCGATGGCGAATCGCGTAGGCAGGCCGACCTCCCGCGGGTGAGTGCGCAGAAGCTGGAGCGCGAAGCGGTGAAAGGTACCGACGAACCCTCCCGCGAGCGGCCCGCCGAGCAAGCCCTCGACACGCTCGACCATCTCGCGGGCGGCCTTGTTGGTGAAGGTGACCGCGAGCACCTCATGAGGTCGGGCCTGCCCCTGGGCGAGGAGGTAGGCGATCCGATAGGTCAGGACACGGGTCTTCCCGGAACCGGCGCCGGCGATGACCAGCAGAGGACCCTGGCCATGCGTGACCGCGGCCAACTGGTCCTCGTCGAGTTGTGCGAGGAGCGTCTCGACCCGACTCACCGTACCTCCGGGGCGCGGCCGGCTCGGCGAGCCAGCGGCGGGAACCGTGAATTGTACCCTCACCAGGTCGTCCCGACGCACCTTGATCGCCCCGGTTTCTCCTGTGTTATGGTGTCTCATTCCAATCTGGTGAGGATGCCATGGCCGGTACCCGCACGCGCACAGCGACGTCCCCGAAACGCCCAGCCGGCTCGGCAGGAACTCGCCGTCCCCGCCGGCCAGGGAAACGGGCCCCAGTGTACCGCCTCCTGCCCACCGCCTCGACCGCCCGCCTCGGCGAGGTCTGCTACCTCTACGACGAGAACGCCCGTCAGGCACCCATCGTCTCGATCCCCACCCAAAAGGTCGGTGTCGCGGTCCACGCCGTGGTGTGCAGGCTCAAGGACGTCGCCGTCGACGGCTGCCGCCGGTCTCTCGCCGAGCTCCGCGCGCTGTTCTCCGACGCCGCCGAGCTGCGCGCCTTCGACAAGCTCGTCGAGCGGGGATACATCGAGGAGGTGCCGTCGCTGCCGGACGGTCACACACCGGCCAGCAGTGGTGAGGCGCCGGCCATGGCCCTGGACGGAGCCGTGGCCGTACTTCGCGAGGGCTTCCTGCGGACCGACGTGAAACACTTCTTCACGCCGCCCAGACTGTTCAACCTGCCGCGCGAGATCGATGACGACAAGGTCGAGGTCGGATTCGTCGGGGTGCCCTTCGCCTCCAACCCCCAGTCGGTGGGCACCGAGTTCACGCCCAACTACCTGCGGACGCTCACCCAGCGTCGCGGGTTCTGGTTCGACATCCACCGCAACGGGATGTACTCGGAGGTGGGGCTCGAGCGAGGCCTGCCAGCGATTCTGGCACGGGGCGTCATGCTCCAGGACTACGGCGATTTCGGCCTCGACATCAGGACGGTGGGCGATCTCTTCCGCGAGGCCAGGGGGTTCGTCGCCGAGGCCGTCCGCCGCGACATAAGGATGATCTACGCCGGTGGCGACCATGCCATCACCTTCCCGATCGTGGATGCGTACCTCACGCACTTCCCGAAGCTCTGCCTGCTCCACCTCGACGCCCACAACGATCTCTTCTTCACCGATCGGATCACCTACAACCACGTGGCGCCGATCTCCAACCTGCTGCTTGGCTCGAACCTCCAGCGCGTGTACTCGTTCGGTCTGCGCACCGACGCCGACAGCCGGGTCAACGCCGTGGTCAGGCTGACCGAGGCCTGGGGCCTGGGCGACAGGCTTCGGCTCCACTCCCTGGCGGCCCTGCGGCGACTCGTCGCGGAGCGGGACGGGGTCGACCGACTTCGGAAGGAGATTGGCGGCGAGACGCCCTGCTACCTCACCATCGACCTCGACGTCCTGTCCGCGTCGGCCGTCGGAGGAGGGTTGTCCACACCGGCCGGTCCCGGTCTCGAATGGTGGGACCTCCTCGAGGTCGTCCGCCTCCTGATCGGCCGTTTCAACGTCGTGGCGTGTGATCTCGTCGAGCTCAACGTCCCGGCCAAGAGCGCGCCCGACCCGGAGCGCTACGCGCTGGTGACGCTTCTCCTCCTCCTCATCGACGGCCTCGCCCGCCGCCCGCGACTGCTGGGCTGAGGCCAGATCTCTAGGCGAGGCTCCTCACCGTCGCGCGGACGATATCGTGGTGGGCCACCAAACCCACCGGGCGGCGGTCCTCGGGCGAGGCCACAACGGGGAGTTCCTCCCAGTCGGCCTGGGTGAGGGCCTCGACCACCTGGTCCACGGGCGTCTCTGCGGTGATCAGGGGCACTTCCTCAACCGCCAGGTCGGCGGCCACTACCGGCGAGCTGAACTCCGCCTCGAGGAGGGTCGCGCGCAGGTCGGCGAGGCGGACCGCGCCGGACATCGTCCCGTCTCCACGCACCACAGGGAACACCTCCTGATGTGTCGCCAGCATCCTGCGGACCACCTCCCGGTAGGAGGTCTGCTCGGTCACGGTCTCCACTCCGGCACGCATCACGCTCCCCGCCGTGAGGCTCCCGAAGGTGTCTTCCCCGCGCACCTCGAACGCCGGGCCGCCCATCTCGCGCAGGCGCTGGTGGTAGAGACCGAAGCGCGACAGGCGCCGAGCCACGAAGCTCGCCGTGGCCACCGCCACCATGATCGGCAGAATCACCTCGTAGGAGCTGGTGAGCTCGAAGAGGAGGAGGATGGCCGTGATCGGGCAGCGGATCACGGCGGCGAGGACAGCTCCCATACCGACCATGGCATAGGCGCCGTAGCCCGCGACCGCGCTGCCCAGAATGCTATGGAGGAGCACTCCGTACGCGCCACCCACCATGGAGCCGACGTACAGGGTCGGCGCGAAGTCGCCCCCCCAGCCGCCCGACCCGAGGGTCAGCGCCGTCGCGACGATCTTCCCGACGAGGAGAAAGACCAGGAGCTGCCAGCTCAACACGCCGGAGCACGCGCCGATCGTCCACTCGTAGCCGTTGCCGAGCACGCCGGGAAGGGCGAGACCGATCAGGCCGACTCCCAGCCCACCGACGGCCGGGCGCAGCCAGGGGGGCAGGGGTGCCGCCTCGAACCGTCGCTCGGCGAGCTTCATGCTGCCGGCGAAGAGCTGCCCGATCAGCCCGGCGAGCAGGCCGAGACCGGCATAGAGGAGGGTTTCCCAACCCGACACCAGATGGTACGGTGGGACCTGGAAGTGAGCCGCAGCGGCGGAACCCTCGGTGGCGCGGCACACCACCGTCCCCGCCACCGAGGCCAGCATCACCGGCGCCAGGGTGGCAAGCCGGAAATCCCCGAGCACGACCTCGAGGCTGAAGAACACACCGGCAAGGGGAGCGTTAAAGGCGGCGGCGATGGCCGCGGCCGCACCGCACCCGACGAGCAGCCGGCGCTGGGCGGGCGGCAGGCCCAGGGTGCGGGCGACCCATGCCCCCAGGCCACCGCCCATCGCGACCACCGGCGCTTCGCGCCCCGCCGATCCCCCTGAACCGATGGTGAGCACGCCGTTGACGAAGGTGGCCGGGACGTAGCGCAAGGGAATGCGGCCCCACTCGCGCCGGGCATCGAGCATCACCGAGGCCACACCCAGTCGGCCGGGCGTGCGGAACAGCCACCGCGCGAGGAGGGTCGCGGCGAGGGCGCCGAGGGCGGGGAAGAGAAAGCGCCAGTGGGCCCACGCCCAGGGCAGGGGCAGCGCCTGGTCGAGCGGTCCCGCGACGTAGTAGGCGAGCACCTCCCGGACAGTGGCGATGGAGTTCCAGAACGCCGTGGAGAACAGCCCGGCGAGGGAGCCGAGGAGCGCGGCCAGCACCAGCCGTGCAGTCGGCCGGCGACCGCGCAAGGAGTCGGTCACGCGCCGAACCAGCCCGGCGGCAGCATCGCGGAACGCCCAGGTCCTCGGCATGACGCCGCATGATCGTACCGCCGCCACCGGATTGGCAAGCCCAGATCAGGTTCGGTGCCTGCTCTCGCGGACCTCGACAGTGCGCGCCGGCACCGGCCGGCCGCGTCGTGACCTTGTCGACAACGTCCGCGCGGGAGGACTCCGGCGCGCAGGCACGGGGATGCCGGTGCCGGCGCCGTTCCGGTGAGCCGGTCACGACCCCTGCGCTGATCCCTCGACGTCCGCCGACCGGGCTGAGCCTTCCGCGGCCATGCTCTCCCGCACCTGCCAGGCCGCGATCGCAGCCTGCGTGCGCCCGGTCAGGGCGTGCGCCGCGACCCTTCCGCAGGTGCCGACGCCGCCGATGGGGACGCACAGGCCACGGCACCAGCCGACCTGATGGCCGTTGTAGGGGCACGAGATCGTGACTTGAGCGCGTACCAGAGACGCCCGGCTCGGTTTGGCACGGCGACGCAGCAGCGACATGGGCACCTTCCCGCCCGCACAACCCCGATGCGGCGCGATCTCTTCCAGTCGCGGGCGGCAGCGCCTCGCCTCTACTCGACCGTGACGCTTTTCGCCAGGTTGCGGGGCTGGTCGACGTCGCACCCCCGCCGGACCGCCACCTCGTACGCGAGGAGCTGCAAGGGAACCGCTGCCACGATCGGGGTCAACGGCCACGGCAGCGGGGGAAGGGCAATCACGACTTCGGCCAGCTCTGCGAGCCGATCGTCGGCGGGATCCCCGATGGCGTACACGGGGGACTTGCGGGCCCGCACCTCCTGGATGTTGGAGAGCAGCTTCTCGGCCAGCTCGTCCCTAGGGCACAGGGCGATGACCGGGAACCCCTCGTCCAGCAAGGCGATCGGACCGTGCTTCATCTCGCCGGCCGGGTAGCCTTCCGCGTGGAGATAGGAGATCTCCTTGAGCTTGAGGGCGCCCTCGAGGGCCAGGGGGTAGAGCGCACCCCGACCGAGATAGAGAACGTTGGAGGCGTGCTGGAGCTCCTCGGCAACGGCCATCACGTCACCGGCCCGGTCGAGCGCTCCCTGGATGTCGTACGGGAGCGCCCGTGCGCGCTCGAGCACTTCATCGCCGCCATCGAGGCCACGCGAGTGGCGCAGCGCGAGGGCGAGCGCGAGCAGGGACACGAGCTGGGTGGTGAAAGCCTTGGTGGACGCGACGCCGATCTCGGGTCCGGCGTGTGTGAGCAGGGTGGCGTCGGCGAGACGGGTTGCATGGGAGCCGCGCACGTTGCAGACGGCCACCAGCCAGCTGCCCAGCTCCTTGGCGAGCCGCATCCCCGCGATGGTGTCCGCCGTCTCCCCCGATTGGCTGATACCGACCACCAGGGTGTCCCCGGAGACGATCGGCTCGCGGTAGCGGAACTCCGAGGCGTAGTCGACCTCGCACGGCACCCGGGCCAGCCGCTCCAGGTAGAACTTCCCGACCTGGGCCGCGTGCCAGGACGTCCCGCAGGCCACGAACTGAACTCGCTGCACGGCAGCGAGACGGGCGGGGTCGAGGCCGACGTGGGCGAGCGAGAGCGGCCGGCGGCCCTGCGGCAGCAACGCCTCGAGGGTCTCCGCCACGGCCCCGGGCTGCTCGTGGATCTCCTTGAGCATGAAGTGGCGGAAGCCACCCCGCTCGACCTGGCCGGGCTCCCAGTCGAGGGCCACCACGAGCCGCTCGACCGCCTGGCCGGTCGCGTCGAAGATGCGCACCGCATCGCGGGTGACGACCGCCACGTCGCCATCCTCGAGATGGATGCACCGGCGGGTCAGGCTGACCACCGCCGCAGGGTCGGACGCGATCAGGTTCTCACCGTCGCCAAGGCCGACTACCAGGGGCGGCCCGTTGCGGAACGCCACCAGCATGTTCGGGTCGCTCCGGCTGAGTGCGGCCACGGCGTACTGGCCGTGCAGCCTCGGTCGCACTTGAAGGGCGGCGGCCGCCAGGTCCTCGCTGGCGCGCGCGAGCAGATGGGCGATGACTTCGGAGTCGGTCTCGGAGGAGAAGCGTGCGCCATCCTCCTCGAGCTCGCGCCGGAGCTCGCGGAAGTTTTCGATGATCCCGTTGTGGACCACCGCGACCCGCCCGTGGTCGTCCTGGTGGGGATGGGCATTACGTTCGATCGGAGCCCCATGCGTCGCCCAGCGGGTATGGCCGAGCGCGAGGTTGCTCCGGATCCCCTCCCGGTACGCCTTCTCCACCAGGTTGATCAGCTTCCCCGGGGCACGCAGGACCTCGAGCCGGTCGCCGCGGTGCACCGCGATCCCCGCCGAGTCGTAGCCCCGGTACTCGAGGTGGCGCAACGCCTCCAGGACGACCGGAACACCCTCGCGCGGACCGACGTAACCGACGATCCCACACATGGACTCTGCCCTCCCCGATATCATGCACCCCACGATCGCTTCGGACCGCTTCCGGCGAACGGCGGCTCGGGCGGACGGGGCGCCCGTATTGTAACGGCCGGAGACAGGAACGCGTTCGTCTCCCGCGCACGGCCGCTTGGTGAGCCGTCCGGAGTCGCTCCCGGCACGCCCTTCCCCACGTCGGTGACCGCCCGCGCGCGGGCCTCGGACTCTCCTCACGGGCCAGCGCGCCGGAGCGGCGTGGGGGCTTCGGCGGACAGGGTCGGCTCCCGCGAGACGTCGTGCGTCACGCTTCCAGGAGGGTGAGTGGCGCGACCACTGCGCCATCGGGAAGCGTCACGCCGGACAGGACCGCATGGGCACCGACGCGGCAGGATCTCCCAACCCGGCACCCCCGCCGCAGATGGACGCCGGGTTCGAGCACCGTGTCCGCGCCGACCGTACAGTCGAAGTCGATCCAGGTCGTGGCCGGGTCGAGCACCGTCACACCCTCGGCTTGAAGCCGGCCGACGATGCGCCGGTTGAGCAGGTGGTGCACCTGGGCGAGCTCGTCGCGAGTGTTCACGCCCGCCATCTCGCTCGGGCCCTCGAGGGTGACCGCCACGACCTGCCGACCGCCTCCGACCAACAGGCCGATCACGTCCGTGAGGTAGTACTCGCCCTGATCGTTGGCCGGCCGCACGCGCGGGAGTGCCTCGCGGAGGGCCTCGAGCTCGAACGCGTAGGTTCCAGCGTTCACCTCGTGAAGCGCCCGCTGCTCGACGGTCGCATCGCGCGCCTCGACGATGGCCTGCACCGAGCCATCCGGCGAGCGGACGACCCGGCCGTAGCCGCCGCCCTCCGGCAGCACCGCCGACAGGAGCGCGGCGGCGGCACCCTGGCGGCGTGCCGCGAGGAGACGCTCCAGGCTCCCGGTGGTGACCAGGGGCACATCACCCGAGACCACCAGCAGGTCCCCGTCTCTCGGGAGGGCGGGGAGTGCCTTCGCGACCGCATCTCCGGTGCCACGGGGGGGGTCTTGCACGACCGTCTCGAGCCCCTTTCCGCGCAGGTGCCCCTCGACCTGGACCCGGAGGTGTCCGACGACGACCACGACCGGCTCGGGATGCAGCGGCGCCAGCGCCGCCAGGACATGATCGAGGAGCGGCCGTCCCGCCGCCTCGTGGAGGACCTTGGCCCGCGTCGTCTTCAGGCGCTTCCCTTCGCCGGCGGCGAGGACCACGGCGGCGGGTCTCACGTGGCCATCCCGAGCAGGCTGGCGAGTGCCGCGGCGAGGTGGGCAGGCTCGTGGCGCACCGTGCCCTCGCTGGTGACGGTCAGCAGGGGTCGGCGGATCAGTACGCCCGCTCCGGTCCATGGGTCGGGCGGAACGATGGGGTCGGCGCCGGAGGCCCGGTACGCCGCAGCGACATCGGCCGGGATCGGAGTGCTGTTGGCGAGGATCACGTCGATCTCCACGTCCGGTGCATAGGCGTGCAGCTCGTCGACATGACGGGCAAGGTCAAAACCGTCGGTCTCACCAGGCTGGGTGACCAGGTTGGCGATGTAGACCTTGGGCCCCTCGACGTGGCGAAGCGCCTCCCGCAGCCCCGGCACCAGCAGGTTGGGGGCGATGCTGGTGAACAGGGAGCCCGGACCGAGGACGACGATGTCCGCGGCGCGGATCGCCGCGGCGGCCTCCGGCAGTGCCGGTGGGTCGGCGGGCGAGAGCTGGAGACGTCGCGGCGGTCCGGCCTTGGTGATCGCCGTCTCACCCACGAGCAGATGTCCGTCGCTCCCCTCCGCGACCAGGTGAACATCCTCGCCGGTCGCCGGCAGCACGGCGCCGTGGACGCGCAGCACCTCGGCCGCCAGGCGCACTGCCGAGGGGAAGTCGCCGGTGATCTGATGGAGGGCGGTCATGAACAGGTTGCCGAGCGAGTGCCCTCCGACATCGCCCTCGCCAGGAAAGCGGTAGGCGAACAGGCGGGTGAGCAGCTCGTCGTCCTCCGCGAGAGCGACCAGGCAGTTACGGACATCGCCGGGCGGCGGCATGGCGTACTCGCGGCGCAGCCTGCCGGACGATCCGCCGTCGTCGGTGACCGTGACGATCGCCGAGAGCGACCCGAGGGGAAGGCGTTTCGCCGCCCGGAGGAGGGTCGACAGCCCGGTGCCGCCACCGAGCGCGACGAGGCGAGGGCCGTCGCCGGGCCTTCTCATGCGGCGATGGTACGCGGGCGCGGCGCGGTGTGCCAACTGCCCGAGGCTCGAGATGCGAGACCTTGGGCTTGGGCTCGAGCTTCAGCAGTGAGACACATCCGTAAGCCCGGAGCGAGTCTCCCGAACCCCGGGCCTACTTCCTGGAGAGCTCGTGGAGGACTTGCTTGGCGACCGCCTTGAGGGTCTCGAATACCCCGATCCCCTTGGGAGCCACCGCCTCGAAGGTCGGCTCTCCTTTGACGTTGAGCGTGCGGAAGAGCTCGTCGTAGGACACCGCAGAGGGCAGGTCGCGCTTGTTGAACTGTAGCGCATAGGGAACGGCCATGAGGTCGAAGCCGTTCTCCCTCAGGTTGAGCCTGAGGTTGTCGAGCGACTCCATGTTGGCGTCCATCCGCGCTTCCTGGGAATCGGCGACGAAGATGACGCCGTCGACGCCCTTCAGGATCAGCTTCCGCGAGGCGTCGTAGAACACCTGGCCGGGCACCGTGTAGAGGTGGAAGCGGGTGCGGAAGCCTCGCACCGTGCCGAGGTCGAGCGGCAGGAAGTCGAAGAACAACGTGCGGTCGGTCTCGGTGGCGAGGGAGATCAGCTGCCCCTTGTTCGAGGGGTTGGTCTTCTCGTAGATGAACTGCAGGTTGGTGGTCTTCCCGCCGAGACCGGGCCCGTAGTAGACGATCTTGCAGTTGATCTCGCGGGAGGCGTAGTTGATGAAGCTCATTCGGAGAAGAGTTTGTCGATGTCGTCGTCGGTGATCTCGGCAAAGGGAGACTGCGGAGTCGAGCCTTCCATGCTCGCCTTGGACGCCATCTGACTGAGGACCTCCTCGAGTTCCGCAGCGGCTTTGCGCACCCGCAGGCGGACGAGTCCCAACGAGGACCGCTCATCGAAGATCACGACCAGGATGAGCCGCTGGCCGACGATCGAGATGTGGATATTGTCGCGCTCACCCTCGTGAAAGAGGATGGAGAACTCCTTCTCCCCGATCAGCCGGGCGAGACCGTCGGTGGCGGCCACGTTCCCGGCGGTCAGGGACGCGAGCGAGGTGGCGTCGACCTTGTCGAGATCGCCCTTGGCGGCGATCTGCTGGCCGTTCTTGTCAACCAGGAAGACGATCTTGGAGTTGGCGTCGACCCACAGCCGTCCGAGCACAGAGTTGATCCGGTCGAACTCCTCCTCGTACACGACCAGGTTCGGCCCCAACAGAGTCATCACTCCCTGCCTCCGTGCATCAAATCACAGTATACCGTGCCGTTGCATGTCAATCCATACCTCGCCGCCCGGACAGCGCGCGCGTCAGCGTGACCTGATCGGCGTAGGAGATCTCGCCGCCGGCCGGCAATCCGAATGCGATGCGGCTGACCCGGACACCGGTCGGGCGCACGACACGCGCGATGTAGTGCGCCGTCGCCTCGCCCTCCACGGTCGAGTTGGTGGCGAGGATGACCTCGCGGATGCCTCCCGAGTCGATCCGGTGGCGCAACGCAGTGATGGTGAGCTCCTCCGGACCGACCCCATGGAGGGGATCGAGGGTGCCGCCGAGCACGTGGTACAGGCCGTGGAACTCTGCAGTGGCCTCCAGCGCCCAGGCGTTCAGCGGGTCCTCGACGACGCACAGGACTCCCCGGTCTCGACCCTCGTCGCGGCATACCTGACAGGGGTCGTCCTCGGTGAGCAGGAAGCAGGTCGAACAGTGGCGGACCTGGCTCGCCGCGCTCGTCACCGCGGCAGACAGGCGCTGGGCGGCGAGCGGCGCCCTGAGCAGGTGCTGGACGAGGCGGGTCGCCGTCCGCGGCCCGATCCCGGGCAGCTGCTCGAGCTCCTCCAGGAGCCGCCGGACAGCGGGGGGACGGAGCTCCACCTAGAACATCCCGGGCAGCCCGGCCGGCAGCCCGACCTTGGCGAGCACCTCCTTGGAGCGCTCCTCGACCTGACGCGAGGCCTCCTCCCAGGCGGCAACCACGAGGTCCTCGAGCAGGCCCGGATCGCCGCCCTCCAGCGCGCCGGGGTCGATCGTGACTCCCTTGAGCTCCTTGAGACCGGTGAGCCGGACTTTGACCATCCCGCCGCCCGCGGAGCCCTCGACCTCGAGCTCGGCCAGGCTGCGCTGGATCTGCTCCTGGGCCCTCTGGGCCTGCTGCAGCATCTTGGCGATGTTCATGTCGTCTCCTCCACGGCGTCGATCTTCCCGCCGAAGATCTCCAGCACCCGCTTGACGCCGGCATCGCTCTCCACCCGCGCACGCAACGCATCGCTCTCGGACGCCGCTTCCTGGCCGTCGGCCTCGACCCGGATGGCACCGGGCAACCCGAGCCGCGATGCGACCTCGGTGATCTCCTCGACCCCGTCGGCGATCGAGCGTACCGTCCCGGCAGGCGCGCCGGAAAAACGGATCACGAGGCCGTCGCCGTCCAACGCCACTTCCTTCGCGGCGCGCAGGCGACCCGCCAGCAGGTGACGCCCCGCCTCGTCGAGCGCGTCTCCTAGGCGATCGCACAACGACTCCGACTGGGCCTTCCCGGCCGACCGAGGGCGCGACCCGACCGCCGGCGGGTGACTGCCGCCCGCGTCGCCGCCCCCGCTCGCCTTGGGACGCGGCGAGCTTGGCGCAGGCGGCGTCGATGCCGGAGTCTCGCCGGCGAGCAGCGCCTCGACGCGTTGCAGGCGCGGCCACAGCGCCAGTCGGCCGACCGCGACGGCAACCGCCGGCGCCGGGCGCTCGGCGCCCGCGACCAGGCTCCGCTGCTCGAGGGCGAGGCCGACGAGTCGGAGGAGCAGCGGGAGGCCGACCTCGCCTGCGGAGGCGATCAGTCGGGCACGGTGCGCGTCGGAGTACGGCACCCGGGCCGAGGGATCGCAGGCGAGCAGCACCAGCGTCTCGAGAAGCGCGACCAACTCCTCGTAAAGGGCGACGGCGTCGCGACCGAGACGTTCCTGGTCGCGGAGCAGCGCGAGGGCGCCGGCCGCGTCACCCGCGGCGAGGGTCTCCCACAGGGTGAGCAGCATCTCCTGCGGAGGCAGGCCGAGTACGTCGGTGACGGCGTCCTCCGTCACGGCGTCAGCAAAGGCTCGGACCCGGTCGAGGAGCGAAAGGGCGTCGCGCAGGCTCCCGTCGGCAGCCCGTGCGATGAGCTGCACGGCGCCGGACGAGACCGAGAGGCGATCGGCCTCGGCGATGTCGGCGAGGCGCTCGGCGATCAGGTCGGCCGGGATCGGCCGGAAGTCGATCTGCTGGCAGCGCGACAGGATGGTGGCCGGGAACTTGTCCTTCTCGGTCGACGCCAGGACGAACACCACGTGGGCGGGTGGCTCCTCGAGGATCTTGAGCAGCGCATTGAAGGCATCCCTGGAGAGCTGATGCGCCTCGTCGAGGATGAAGACCCGGTACCGGTCGCGCACCGGAAGCACGCGCGCCACCTCGCGCAGCTCGCGCACGTCGTCGATCCCCCGGTTGGAGGCGGCGTCCATCTCGATGACGTCGAGCGCCGAGCCGGTGGCGATCTCCTGGCACGCCGCGCACCGCCCACACGGGTCCGGCGTCGGGCCCGTCTCACAGTTGAGCGCCTTTGCGAGCAGGCGGGCGACCGTCGTCTTGCCGACCCCGCGCAGTCCAGAAAACAGGTAGGCATGGGCTATCTGTCCGGACGTCAGCGCGTTGCGCAGTGACCGCACGACGACCTCCTGCCCGACGAGATCGTCGAAGCGTTGGGGTCGCCAGCGCCTCGCCAGAACCTGGTAGCCGCCCATCACCACCTCGTCGTCCGGCCACGGTAGTTGAAGGCCCCGCGACCGTGGAACCGTTGATTCCGTCGAGCGCGAGCGAGGGACAGGCGAGTGGGGCGCGCGGAGATGGCCGGAGGTGTCGTCATCGTGAGGCAATCCTACATCGCCGACGTCCGGCGCGTGGTCGAGGGAGGCTGCACTCTCCCGCCGGTCGTTCCGCCGTGGCGAACCAAGGAGCCCGGGGACACCGCGGCGCCCGGTGTGATCCCCTTATCGCTGCTCCCTTCCGGGCCTGACGAGGTTCGGGGGCACCGTCGCGCGGGACCCGGACTCCTTGCTTCCCACGGCTGGCCGATTGCTGCCGGGCCGCGCAGCGGCGACGCATGGGCCCGGCGATTCTCTTCTTCTCCAAAGACCTCCCGGCGCGGCATGCCACGCCGGACCGGATGGCGGAGAGGGCGGGATGGCGGGATCACCGCACCACCACCTCTCACCACCCGGCAACGCCTCCACCCACCACCCCCTGCCTCGGCGTCCGCCCTGCAGCCCGCGTCACGCCCCCCCCGACAGCCACCCGCGCGGTCAAACCCGCGCCCCCGAACACCACCCCACAACCACCCGCGGCGGGTTCTCACCCACCCTCTCCGCGGGCGAACCCGGCGATTCTCTTCTTCTCCAAAGACCTCCCGGCGCGGCATGCCACGCCGGACCGGATGGCGGAGAGGGCGGGATTCGAACCCGCGGTACGGTTACCCGTACACACGCTTTCCAAGCGTGCTCTTTCGGCCACTCAGACACCTCTCCGCTCGGGTTGCCAAAGAACATCTCTCCTGGCGGAGCGGGTGGGATTGCGGCAGCATCGCCGCTGTGCCGCCCATCGCGATGCACATCCCCCAACCCCTCTCCCTCAACCTCGGCGATGGGGACGCCATCCGCCTCGCGCCACCCTCACACCCACCCGCGTGGGTTCTCACCCACCCTCTCCGGCTCACGTCGCCAGTTCTCGTTCGCAAAGACCCTCCGGCGCAGCGAACCGCGCCGAACCCTTTGGCGGAGAGGGTGGGATTCGAACCCACGGACCCCGTGAAGGGTCAACGGTTTTCGAGACCGTCCCGATCGACCACTCCGGCACCTCTCCGCACCGGGGCGCAAAGTCTACCTGTGCGGGCGCAACTTTGCAAAGAATGCCGTCAGCTCGCGCTCTGCCTGATCCGCGAGCAGCCCGGAGCGCCACGCCACCCGGTGGTTGAGGCGGGGATCGTCGAGGAGGTTGCCGAGCGACCCGGCGAACCCGGCCTTGGGGTCCGGCACGGCGAACACCACGCACGCCAGTCGCGCGTGAACGCACGCCGCGGCGCACATGGCGCAGGGTTCCAGGGTGACGTACAAGGTGCAGCCATCCAGACGCCACCCGCCCTGCACTGCGCCCGCCTCGCGTAGCGCGAGGATCTCGGCGTGGGCGGTCGGGTCGCCGTCGCGCTCGCGGCGGTTCCCGGCCCGCGCGATGATCCGGCGATCGGCGTCCAGCACGACGGCCCCGACCGGCACGTCGCCCCCCGCAGCCGCGGCGCGCGCCAAGGTGACGGCCTCGGCCATCGCGTTGCGGTCGATCTCGTCGAAAACCCACTCGGGTGTCGGGTCAGTCACGCGGTCTCACGCTGAGCTTCGCTTCGCCACGACCCCGCCGAGCGACCGGACTTCACCAGGCGCGGTGGCCGACCAGGAGCGCCTCCGCCTGCGCCCGGTCCACCGGCTCGGAGAACCAGAACCCTTGCGCGTGCGAGCAGCGCATCGCCCGCAGGCGCTCGAGCTGGATCGGCGTCTCCACCCCCTCGGCGATCACGGTCATGCCGAGGATGTTGCCCAAGCCGACGATGGTCTGGACGATCGCCCCGACGTCGGCCTGATTCTCCATGCCGGCGATGAACGAGCGGTCGATCTTGAGCGTGTCGTAGGCAAACCGCTGCAGGTAGGACAGCGAGGAGTAACCGGTTCCGAAGTCGTCCACGGAGAACTGGACCCCCAGCGCCCGCAGCTCGGCGAGCAGCTTGAGCGCAACCTCGCCGTGATCCATCAGCACGTTCTCGGTGATCTCCAGCCGCAGCGTGTTGGCCGGCAGCCCTGTCTCCTCCAGGATGCGCCAGATCCTCTCCACCATGTCCTGCTGACTGAACAGCTTCCCGGAAATGTTGACGGACGCATAGAGGGGCGGCTTGGCGGCGAAGCGGTCCTGCCACTCCTTGATCTGACGACAGGTCTCGCGCAGGGCCCACCAGCCGATCGGCACGATCAGCCCGGTCTCCTCCGCCACGTTGATGAAGCGCATGGGCGGGACCACGCCGCGGTCGGGGTCGACCCAGCGGACCAGCCCTTCGAAGCCCACGATCCGGCCACCGTCCAGCGCGATGATCGGCTGGTAGTGCATGACGAACGAGTCCCGCTCGACCGCCCGCCGGAGGTCCATCTCGAGCCTGAGCAGGGCTGCGACGCTGCGGTGCATCGCCTGGTCG
Organism: Acidobacteriota bacterium; assembly: GCA_050257595.1. Classification (GTDB taxonomy): domain Bacteria; phylum Acidobacteriota; class Thermoanaerobaculia; order Thermoanaerobaculales; family Thermoanaerobaculaceae; genus JBLMXF01. Next base: position 43,016 of record JBLMXF010000046.1, read on the forward strand.
AAGACCTGGTAGCAGGCGCGTCCAGCGGCCTTGGCGCGGTACATGGCCGTATCGGCGTCGCGCAGGATCTCCTCGGGCCGCTCGTACTCCGAGGAGCCCATGGCGATCCCGACGCTCGCCGTGGTCACCACCTCGTGGGGCCCGATGACGAACTTCTGCGCGAGGAGCTCCTGGATGCGCTCGGCGACCCTGGTCGCGTCCTCCGGCAGCTCGATGCCGGTGAGCAGGATGCCGAACTCGTCGCCGCCCAGGCGGGCGAGGGTGTCGCCGGGCCGGAGGTAGCGGTGGAGGCGGCCGGCGAACTCCACGAGCAGCTCGTCGCCGGCCGAGTGACCGAGGCTGTCGTTGAGGTTCTTGAAGCGGTCGAGATCGAGGAACAGGACCGCGAACGACGCGCCCTTGGTGCGGCGCGACTGCTCGAGGGCGAGGCCGAGCCGGTCGAGGAACAGGCTGCGGTTGGGCAGCTGGGTCAGGGCATCGTGGAAGGCGTCGTGGATGAGCTGCTCCTCGGCACGCTTGCGATCCGAGATGTCGGTCAGCGAGCCCGCCATCCGGGTCGGCGCGCCCTTGCCGTCGCGGACCGCGATGCCTCGGCTGAGCACCCACAGATAGCCGCCCGTCTTGGTCCGCAACCGGTGCTCGTGTTCAAAGTGAGGGTCACCGTTGGTCATGTGGGCGTTGAGGGCATCGCGCAGCCCGTGGAGATCGTCGGGATGAACGCGGGTGAGCCACTCGTCCACCGCGTCGTGGATCTCGCCCGGCTCGAAGCCGAGCATCGCCTTCCAGCGGGGCGAGAAGTACGCCCGGCTGGTCGCCACGTCCCAATCCCAGATGCCGTCGTTGGCACCCAGGACCGCGAGCGCATAGCGCTCCTCGCTGGCCGCCAGCCTCTCCTCGGCGGATTTCCGCTCGATGGCGTAGCGGATCGAGCGAATCAGCAGGTCGGCGTCGAGCTCCCGCTTGACCAGGTAGTCCTGGGCGCCCTCCCGCACCGCACGCGCGGCGATCTCCTCGTCGTCCAGGTTGGTCAGGATGATCACCGGGACCCGCGGCGCCCGCTCCCGGGTCCTCGTGTAGGTGGGCAGACCGGCGCTGTCGGGCAGCGAGAAATCGAGCAGCACGACGTCGATGGAGCCGGCGTCGAGGCGGTTCAACCCGGCCTGGAGACGCGTCGCATGCTCGAGGACGAACTGCTCCCGGCGCGAATGCGCGAGCGTGTCGCGGATCAGCTCGGCCTCGAGCGGGTTATCTTCGATGAGCAGAACGCGCAGGGGTCCTGACGCCATGCCCTCCCCCGTGACTTTCGTCGATCTGGCTGCCCGGCGACTCGCCCTGTCGCTTCGGGAGACTGAAGTAGAAGGTCGAGCCCTCCCCCGGCCTCGAGGTGGCCCAGATCTGCCCGCCGTGGCGCTCGACGATGCGCTTGCAGATCGCCAGCCCGATGCCCGTTCCGGGCACCTCGTGAGCCGCGTGGAGACGTTGGAACAACCCGAAGATCCGGTCCAGCTGCTCCTCCTCGATCCCGACGCCGTTGTCCATCACCGCGAAGACCCACGCATCCTCGGCCTCGACCGCCGAGACCTGCACACAGGGAGGGTTGACGCCGCGGAACTTGATCGCGTTGCCGATCAGGTTCTGGAACAGCTGGGTCATCTGCGCGGAGTCGGCGAGCAGCGTGGGGAGCGCGCCCCACTCCACCTTGCCCCCGGTCTCCTCGATCGTGGCCTTCAGGTTGGCGACGGCGTCCGCGACTACGCGGGCAAACGGGACGGGGCGGAAAGGCCGGCCCCGCGTCTCGACCCGCGAGTACTCCAGTACGTCGTTGATCATCGTCTGCATGCGAGTCGCGCTCGTGATCACGTGGTCGAGGAACCTTCGTCCTTCGGCGTCGAAGCTGCCCTGATAGCGCTCCGCGACGATCTCGGTGTAGCGGCTGATCAGGTGGAGGGGCTCCTGGAGATCGTGGGAGATCACGTACGAGAACTGCTGCAGCTCCGAGTTCGAGCGCGACAACGCCGCGGCCCGTTCGGCGAGCTGCCCTTCGGCTCGCTTGTAGCTCGAGATGTCCTCGAGGCTTCCCTCGTAGCGGATGTCCGGTCGCGCCGGGTCGCTCACCGGCCAGGCGTTGATCCGCACCCAGGCCGGCTCCCGCCCCGAGGTTCGGACCGGCGCCTCCAGGTTGCGGACGCGCTCCCCTCGGGCCATCAGGGAGAGGAGCTGCTCACCAGGCTCCTTCTCTCCGAGGAGGGTGGGCAGACTCTCGCCGATCAGCGTCTCCGGACGGGCCGCGCCGAGCACCCGTGCCGCGGCCGGGCTGGCATCCCGAATGATGCCGTCGCCCTGGGCGGTGAACACCCCCACCGGCATCCCCTCGACCAGGGTCCGGTAGCGCTCCTCGCCGGCCCGGCTGATCCGCTTCTTCTCCAGACGGTCGAGGGCCTCCCCGACGACCTCGGCGAGCTGGATGAACCCGCTCGGGCTCTTCATCACCAGCCCGTCCACCCCCAGCGCGATGGCCTCCGCGACCAGTGATTCCGAGCCCGGGCCGCCGAAGAACACGACCGGCCGGTCCGGGTGCAGCGACTTCACCGTCGCCAGGACTTTCAGACCGTTGCCCCAGGAGAAGCGCGTCTCGCTGACCACGGCCGCAAACTCGCCCCGCGCCAGCCGCTCGGCGAAGACCACCGGGTCACCCACCTCTTCGGGCTCGACGCCGGCCAGCCTCTGGCGCAGCACCACGGCCGCGAGCGCCCGATCGTGCGGGTTCTCATCGACGAGCAGGACCTTGATCCGTCCGTTCATCACCGGTCGCGCATCACCCGAACCGTCACACACAGGCAAAGGGAGTTCGTTTCCTCACTGTGCATGAAGCACACGCCAGGACCGCCGTCGTCGCGGTGGACGATCATTCTCCAGCCAGACTCTCGGCGAGTGTAGCACGAGGGGACAGGCCTTCAAATCCTGCTGGTCAACTGCTCTCCCGGCGGCCAGGCGAGGTCGGGAAGTGGGTGGCGGCCGCGTGCGCTCGGACCTATCTTGGTGAAGAGGACGAGGGGAAGCCCATGGACAGCCAGGGCTCGGCGTCGGACCGCCGGTCCGGATCGGAGCGTCGCAGCGGGCGCGACCGCCGCGACCCCCGCCGGCCGGTCCTCCGGTCGCCCGGTCGCAGCGACCGCCGGACCCCAGTCCAGCGGCGCGGCCGCGACCGCAGGCACCCGTCCCCTTCCACTCGCGACCGCCCCGGCTTCGACGACTAGACCGTACGCGGCGGCCCTCACACCTCCGTCGCCGCCGCGACGCGGGCCACGGTCTCGATCGCGATGGCGGCGAGGGCTGACCCGTAGTCGAGATCGATATTCGCCATCGTGTCCTTGGTGTCGTGGTAGCCGGAGCGGTGGATGTCGTAGTTCTCCATCAGCAGCACGGCCGGCACACCGACGTCGGAGAAGATCTGCCCGTCGGTGTTGTACAGCGAGCTATGGGGATCGAGCTGGAGCCGGACCTCGCCGGCGAGGAGGGGATGAGGCGCGGTGGCCGGAACGGTGTCCGGATCGGCCACGCGCCGCGAGCGCGGCCGGTCGTGCCGGTCGGCACTCCGGTTCCACGCCGGCGCCATGGCGTCCCATGCCGCGTTGGCCAGGTGAGCATGGAGGGCGAGCCGCATCGCTGCCCGGCCCTCGCCGGGCGCGATCTGGAAGATGTCCCGCCCGCTCTCGCGGTTGTGGGCGATCATGTCCATCACGAACACCCCCACGACGCGGGTGGCGGAGAGATCGCGGCGCCTCCCGTCCTCCTCGTGGAGCACGAGGGTCCCCTCCACCAGCGCCTGGCAGAGATGGCGCGCACCCATGCAATCGGAGGGGAACTCCTCGCCGGTCAGGTGCAGTAGCCAGACGTCGCGCTCCAGTTTCCCCTGCTGCGCGAGCCGGAGAAAGATCGGCGCCGCCTGGAGCAGCGTCGCCGTCGCGGAGTGGTTGTCGTCGGCCCCGTGCGCGGCCAGGCGCGCACCCGAGCCGCCGCTGGAGGTGTCGAACACGTCCTCCATGTAGGCGGTGTCGTAGTGGTCGGCGAGGATCACGGCCTCCGCGCGCCGGCGGCCGGGGATCACGACGAGCAGGTCGCGTTCGGCCGCCTGCCCTTCCTGGTTCTTCCGCCAGCCGCCGAACAGCGTGAAGTCGAAGTCGGTCCGCCAGCCGAACGGCAGCGAGCCGCACGACGCCTGGCCGAGCATGCCGGCCGCGGCGATCGCCTCGCGGTGGCGACCCAGGAGGTAGTCCCCCAACGCCTCGAGATCGCGGTGGTGATACGCGAGGTGCCCCTGCGTGATCGGGTCGAGCACGCAGTCCGCGTTGTCCTTGTTCCTCCAACGGCCGTGGGCCAACGTGGCGATGTCCCGCCACCAGCCGCTCTCGAAGGCTCGAGTCGCGGTGGACTCGAAGGTCAGCGAGGCCGCCGGCGATCCGGCCGCGCGGGCCAGATGTCGCCGCAGCTCGTCTCTCACCAGCTCGCCGGTCCCCGGCTCGCTGGCTCGTGAGGGAAGCGCGTCGAGCCACGCCTCGAGGGTCTCCTCGCGCGGAATCCGCAGCAGTCGGCGGGCGAACTCACGCGGCAGCGGCTGTCCGCCCAGTCGCTCCCCGGCGTCGAGGAGCGCGAGGATGTTGAGGGTCGTCTGCCAGGCGTAGTGGTCGTGGTGGTGCGCGAAGCCTCGGATCGCGGCCAGGTGGGCCGGTCGGCCGAGCAGGCGGGGCCACAGTTCGACCGGGTCGGCGAGGTCGACGGCAGCGTTACGGTACGCCGTGAAGTACCCCCTCGGGCCATCGTGGAGGACGACCGGTTCGCCGGTGGCGGCATTCGGGAAGGCCACCAGCGGGCGCTGCCAGTACACCTCGTACTCGCCGACCCGCATCGCCGGGAAGTGGAACCGGTAGCCGAACACGCCACCCTCGGCAAGCCGGCGCTCGGCCCGCTCGAGCCCGGCGGGGTCTGCGGCCGGGCCGTCGAGGACGAGTTCGTGGCGCGCGTCCCAGAGCTGGGCGTTGCGCGCCATCGGCTTGTCGTACAGCCCCATGACGTCCAGCTCGGTGCTGAACAGCACGCGGGCGACCCGATCCTCCCGGGCGATCGAAGCGAGCTCCTCGTCGTGACGGTGGATCCGGTCCCAGCGGCTGGTCCGGCGATAGGCCGGTGCGAGCAGCGCCTCCTCGATCGCCGCCTCGTTCTCGGCGGATCGCCGCTCGTGGATCCACCCCGACTGGGGCACCCGCAGTCCGTTCGGCAGGTGGCGGCGGGAGAGCGTGCGCAGCACGGGGATCTGCATCGCGAGCGGCAGGCTCCGCTGCAGGTGGAGGTAGGTCGGCATGCCCCAGAACACCAGGCTGGCCGGACAGGGCAGCAGGTGGAGCCGTCCCGCGAGATAGGCGCTGCGTACCGCCGCGGGAAGATCGGCGAAGGGCCGGAAGGTGAGCAGATACCGGATCCCCGCGGGCGAGAGATCGTCGCTCACGGTGAGCGGCCGTGTCCATGCCGGCGGCTCGGTCGGGGTCCAGGGGAAGCGGCGGTCCGCCCGCGACTGCAGGACCCGAAACCCGCGCGCCAGCAGATCGGCGATCCCGCGTGCCTGCTCGCCGTATGCCGCGCCGAGGAGTCGGCACACCCACTCCACGGGCGCGTCGCCCGCCACCTCCCGTCCCGGCTCGGTCTGAAACGACTGCCAGAGCGCTCGCTCGGGACCCTGTTCGCTGCCCCCGAACACGGTCCACCGGACCCGGCCCTTGTCGTCCTGGGTGCGTGCGAGCGCGAGGGGAAGCAGCATCACACAACGCTCGTGCGCGAGCTTGCCCGCCGCCGTCGCGAGCTCGTCCGGCCAGAACGGGTTCCCCTGCAGGTTGCGCCCACCGGGGCCGCTCATCTGGTGCGAGGGCTCGCCCCGGGTCAGGCGAGCGATGGCGTGGAGGATCTCGGCCGCGAGCGCCTCCAGTCCGGGCCGCAGCTCGACCTCCTCCTCCCACTCGCTCACCCGCCAGCCGTATGGTTCATCGCGGGAGAACCGGTCGTCGTCGGTCTCTCCGTACGGCTTGCGCCCCAGTCGGGGCGGCGGCATGAACTCCGAGTAGGCCGCGATCGGAAAGCGTCGGGGGCTCCCCGGATCGATGGTCAGCCGCTGCCAGCCGAGTGGCGTTCGCGCGTTCATGGTTGCGTGACTTCCCTTCCCCAGTACCGGAGCATACCCCGGGCGGCACCCTCACCGTGCGCCTCACCAGGGCTCGCAGTGCGCCCCAGGTTGAGCCCCGCGCAGCCGCTCTCCCTGCCGGCGGCGCGACGTCGGTCCGGCGCGAGCCGGTTCGGGTACCCTTACGGCGATGGCCACCAGAGCCGAGGGAACACCATGATCGGAAGCGCGTGCGACCAGAGGCGAGGGCGCGAGTGCCCGAGTTCCTGACCCACTGGCTCGCCCAGTACGGCTCGCTCGCCCTGTTCGCGATCATGGCCCTGGGAATCGTCGGCCTGCCGATCCCGGAGGAGAGCACGCTGGTGTTCGCCGGCGTCCTCGTCTACCGCGGCCACTTGGAGCCGGGTTCCGCGATCGCGGCGGCGTTCCTGGGCAGCGCCTGCGGCATCAGCGTCAGCTACCTCCTGGGCCGCACCCTGGGCCTGCGCCTGGTCAAGCGGTACGGTGGCTGGCTCCACGTCACACCCGACTCGATCGAGCGGGCGCATGTGAGGTTCGAGGAGGTCGGACGCTGGGCGCTCATGGTCGGTTACTTCCTGCCCGGGATCCGTCACCTCACCGCGATCGCGGCCGGAACGACCAGGCTCGAATACCCGGACTTCGCTCTCTTCGCCTACGCCGGAGCGCTCGTGTGGTCGTTCAGCTTCGTCTCCCTCGGCGTCGTGGTCGGCCATCAGTGGATGAGGGTGGCCGAGCAGATCCACGACAACCT
>JBLMXF010000047.1:0-4379 GCA_050257595.1 Acidobacteriota bacterium
TCAACCTCGACCAGGACGCAAGCCCGCTGCGCGCCGTGGGGTCGTCGGAGATGACCTCGAGGACCTGACCGGTGCTCAACTGACGCATCCGTGAGGCGATGATCGGGGTCAACGTCGAACAGGCCTGCCCGACCAGGTCCATGCAGACGTCCGGCACCGGGGCGCTCGATGCATCCAAGGTTGGTACTCCTTCCCGTTCGCGGTCCGGGGAGGGTACGTCCCGACGGCGACACTCCACAATGGCGCGCTCCTTAGGAGCCGACGGGTGGTGCCCTTAGGCAGCCCTTGAGGGCTGGTGTTTCGCTCGCCTCGGCCCCGATAATCCCCCGATGGCCGTGCGGATCTCGAGTCCCGTGTTCGTCGGACGCGGTGAGGAGCTATTGCGGCTGCAGGCCGTGCTGGAGGGCGCCCGGTCTGGAGCGGTCGGCACGATCATCGTCGGTGGCGAGGCAGGCGTCGGCAAGACCCGGCTGGTCGCGGAGCTCCGGGCGCGTGCCGAGGGCGCCGGACTGCGCTTCCTCGAGGGTGGGTGTGTCGATCTCGGCGATGGCGCACGCCCCTACGACCCGCTCGTAGCAGCGCTCCGGCCATGGCTGAAGACCCTGCCCCCCGAGGAGTTCGACCGGATCGTCGGGCCGGCGCGAACCGCCGTCCAGCACCTCATTCCCGACCTCGGGTTCCCCAGCGGCGGCGAGCCGGCCGGCGATGCCGCAACCTCCGCCACCCAGTCCGTCCTCTATCTCCAGGTGCTGGGCCTCATCGAGCGCATGGCCGCAGACGCGGTCACCGTCATCGCCCTCGAGGACCTGCACTGGTCGGACCAGTCGACTCGCGACATGCTGCGGTTCCTGGTCCGAAACCTGACGAGCGGGCGTGTCGTGCTGCTCGGCACGTATCGGACTGACGAGCTGCACGAGCGCCATCCGGTCCTCAACCTGCTGGCCGAGTTGGGGAGAAGCGGGCAGGTTGAGCGCGTCGAGCTCGTGCCGTTCACCGCCGGCGAGGTCCGTGACCAGCTCACGGGCATCCTCGGTGGGCCGCCGGACCGCGCACTCGTCACCCGCCTCCACGCTCGCGGCGGAGGCAACGCGTTCTTCACCGAGGAGCTGCTCGCCGTGGAGCAGCGGGGCGAGCGGCGTCTTGGACTCACGCTCCGCGAGACGCTCCTCGCTCGGGTCGGCGGCCTCTCGGCCGCGTCGCGGCATCTCCTGCGCGTCGTCGCCGTCGCGGGCCAGTCCGCGCGACACGACGTCATGGCCATCGTCACCGGGATGGAGCCCGCCGAGATGGCACGGTCCCTGCGGGAGGCTGTCGACCGCCACGTGCTGGTGGCCGGCGCCGACGAGGTCATGCAGTTCCGTCACGGCCTCCTTCGCGAGACCATCTACGACGAGCTGCTGCCCGGTGAGCGGCTGGCGCTCCATGCTGCGGTAGCCACCGCGATCGAAGCTGTCCATGCCGGGCGCGACATGGACGCTGCCGTGGCCTCCGAGCTGGCCCACCACTGGTACGAGGCGCGTGATGGACGCCGGGCGCTGCCGGCATTGCTGCGCGCCGGAGAGGCCGCGGAGCGGGTGTTCGCCTTCGGCAATGCGTTCGCCCACTACCACCTCGCCTTGAGCGTGTGGCCCTCCGCCACGGCGACCGTGGAGGGGCTGACGCGCCGGGAGCTCACGATGCACACTGCCGAGGCAGCCGCGCTTGCCGGGACCTACCGTCGTGCCATCGAGCTGGTGCAGGAGGAGCTTGGCACGGAGCTCGACGTCGAGCCCGCATTCGATCCCGACCCGATCCGCACTGGGACGCTGCTCGAGCGGCTTGCGGTCTACCACCTCGGCTCCGGCAATCCCGACGCGGCACAGCCGGCGGCGCTGCGAGCCCTCGCCCATCTGCCGGCCGACCCTCCATCGGTCGCACGCGCCCAGGTGCTCGGCGTGCTTGCCCAGGCGCTCGGGCTCAAGTGTCACTTCAGCGAGTCGAACCGCATCGCAGAGGAAGCCCTGGCAACCGCGCGGCTCGTTGGCTCGGCCGCCGCGGAGATCCGTGCGCTGGGCTGCATCGGCCGCAACGCCGGAGCGGTAGGCGAAGCCGACTCGGCCGTTCGCACCCTGCGCGAGGCGCTGGCGCTGGCACGTTCCGTCGGGGATTTCACCGGGGCGGCCGAGATGTCCATCGAGCTCGCGCTGGCACTCCACTGGGCGGGGGACCTGGACGATGCCTGTCGTGTGGCGGAGGAAGGGATCGCCGAGAGCGGTCTGTGGGGCACGGAGGGATATGGGAGCGCCCTGCGGGCGATCCGGGGCGTGTCGGCATTCCTCCTCGGGCGCTGGCCGGAGGCGGACGACTGGATCGCGAGCGCACTGGACCGGGATCCGATGGGATCCCACGGCGTCCTCGCGCACGGCGCCCGGGCGCTGCTCGACTTGGGACGCGGCAGGCTGGACTCGGCCGCCGAACACCTCGAGATCGTGCTGCTGATGTGCAAGTCCTTCACTGCAACCGCCTACGGATGGACTGACCTCTACTCGAGCATCGCGCTGCTGTCGATCGCACGCGGGCAGCCGTCCGAAGCCATCGACTCGGTGCGAGAGAGCCTGGCTCGCTCGGCCGAGCCTGACCGTGACGTCCACATGCGCGTGTGCCACCGCCTGGCCATCCGCGCTGCGGCAGATCTCGCGGAGGTGGCACGCCCGCTCGGCGACGTGGCGGGCCTGGAGCAGGCGCTCGCGATCGGACGCGAGTTCGACCAGCATCTCGACCGGCACGCGGACCTGGTTCGGGCATTGCCTGGTGGAGGCGACCCGCACCTGATTCTCGACGTGACACTCGGCAAGGCCGAGCTGAGCCGTCTCAACGGTTACTCGGACGCGGGCAGGTGGGCCGCGGCGGCGGCCGCGGCCGGCGAGCTGCACCATCCCTATGAGGCTGCGTACAGCCGATTCCGGGAGGCCGAGGCGCTGCTGCTTGCACGCGGTTCGCGGGCCGCGGCGCGGGCCGCCGCCGCGGAGGCCCACCGGATCACTCGTGAGCTAGGGGCGATGCCCCTCCAGCGGGAGGTCGAAGGGCTGGCTGAGCGGTCACGACTCGACCTGGCGAGCCCGCCCGTGACACCCGGGGTGGCTTCCGGACCTGCGACAGCGGGCCGCGCGATCCCATTCACCCTGACGCGGCGCGAGCAGGATGTCCTGGAGCGTCTCACCAGGGGGCACACGAACCGGGAGATCGCCGCCGACCTGTTCATGAGCGAGAAGACGGCCAGCGTGCACGTGTCGAACATCAAGTCGAAGCTGGGAGCGAACGGCCGCGCGGAGATCGCAGCGATCGCGGTTCGCCTCGGCCTCGTCCCCGAAGCCAGGGGCGCCTACGAGCTGGAGTGACGGCCGTCGATGGGCGGATCCCCACGGCGCTCGTGTGGTTTCTGCGCGCCCGACGCCCTCCGGGCGCGCCACGGCCCCGCTTGCCCTGCCCCCCGTTCCATCGCGACACCGGCTGACCCGATCGGGCGCACCAGCACTTGCGACACCGTCGGCCGCGACACATCCTCAGCGGCGGGCCTTCGAAGGTAGGCGACCGTCGGGCCCCGTCGGGATACGGTGTCATCGCCGATGGATCGAGACGACAGGGCAATCCGTATCGATGCGCTCGTCCGCACGTTCGGCGTCCTTCGGGCGGTGGACGGGCTGACCCTGGACGTCCCAGCGGGCATCATCTTCGGCTTCCTCGGCCCCAACGGTGCGGGCAAGACGACGACGATCAACCTCCTCCTCGGGCTCCTCGAGCCAACGAGCGGACGGGCCGAGGTGCTCGGCTTCGACCCGTGGGCACGGGGCGAGGAAGTTCGCGCTCGGACGGGCGCCGTTCTCGAGCACACCGGCGTCTACGAGCAGCTGAGCGCCGAGGAGAACCTCGAGTTCTACGGACGGGTCTGGCGGATCCCGCACGATGCCCTGCGGGCGCGGATCCATGAGCTGCTCACCGCGATGGATCTGTGGGAGCGCCGGCGGGAGAAGGCCGGGACCTGGAGCCGCGGCATGCAGCAGCGGCTCGCGCTCGCACGAGCGCTCCTCCAGCGGCCTTCGCTCCTGTTCCTGGACGAGCCGACAGCGGGCCTGGACGTGATGGCTGCGACCTCGGTTCGCGACGACCTCGCGGTACTGGCAAGAACGACCGGGACGACGATCTTCCTGACAACCCACAACATGGCCGAGGCCGAGCGGCTGTGCTCGATCGTCGCCGTCATCCGGTCCGGGCGCCTTGCGGCCGTCGGGAGCCCGGACGAGCTGCGGGCCCGGACGGGCACCCCACGGGTCGAGATCGTCGGTCGCGGGTTCGACACTCAGATACTCGACGAGCTCCGCACCTTGCCGGAGGTTGCGGCA
>JBLMXF010000048.1:0-4195 GCA_050257595.1 Acidobacteriota bacterium
CGGCGCGAGTTCGAGCTCCTCCAGGTGCTGGCCGATCACGCCGGCAAGGTGCTCGAGCGCGACGAGATCTACCGCCGGGTCTGGGGCTACGCGATGATCCACGGCGACCGGTCGGTCGACGTGTTCGTGCGCAAGCTGCGCTTCAAGCTCCAGCGGCGCTCGCCGGGCTGGGATTACATACATACGCACTTCGGGATCGGCTACCGCTTCGACCCGCAGCCCGTCGGCGGCGAGCAGGGCGAGCCCGCCCTCGAGCGGGTTTCCACGCCTGCTCCGGAGCCGGAGGCCGCCCCGGAGGCGGAGGCCGCGCCGGCCGCGCGGCGCTGACCACCGCTCGCTCCAGGACCCTCATCCCCGCTCGTCACAAGGCGGACTCAACCGCCGATCAGGCCGCATAACGCGGGCTTTCACCGCTTGTTAACAGGTCGGCCACCGCGGAGTAACAGGGTTCCTGCAATGCGCTGGAACGCTCCCGCCGTCAACCGATCAAGGAGACTCAGCCAAGTGATTTCTCGCAAGTCGATACTTGCCGCTGCGTGTTGCGGAGTGCTTGCGCTCGGCGTCGCCGCGTGCGGCTCGAGCAGCAGCACCACCAGCGGCGGCTCATCCGGCGGAGCGAATACGCCGCTCACCGGCGCGGGCAGTACGCTCGTGGCGCCACTGATGTCCAAGTGGCAGTCCGACTACTCGTCGCGGACCGGCAACACCGTCACCTACGGTGCCATCGGCTCGGGCGGCGGCATCGAGCAGGCCACCGCCGGAACCGTGGACTTCGGCGCCAGCGACGCGCCGCTGACCCCGGACCAGCAGAAGGCCGCTCCGGACCTGTTGATGGTCCCATGGGCGCTCTCGTCCACGGACCCCGTCTACAACATCAACGGCGTCTCGGACGGTCTGCGCCTGGATGGCCCGACCCTCGCGAACATCTTCCTGGGCAACATCACGTCGTGGAACGATCCCGCGATCGCCAAGCTGAACCCGGGCGTGAACCTGCCGTCCACGAAGATCACCCCGGTCTACCGGAGTGACGGCAGCGGCGACACCTACATCCTCTCGGACTATCTCTCCAAGGTGAGCTCCGAATGGAAGTCCAAGGTCGGTGTCGGCACCGAGCTGAAGTGGCCGACGGGCGTCGGCGGCAAGGGCAACGACGGCGTGTCCGCGGTGCTCTCGAAGACCGACGGCGCGATCGCCTACGTCGGCGCCGCGTACGCTCAGTCGAACGGGTTCAACCAGGTGGCCGTGCAGAACGCTGCGGGCAAGTTCCTGCAGCCGACGCTCGGCACGATCAGCGCCGCGGCGGCCGCCGTCAAGTCGATCCCGTCCAACAACGCCGTTTCGCTGACCGACCCGCCGAAGTCGGCAAGCAACGCGTACCCGCTGGCGAGCTACACCTACGCTCTCGCCCCGTCCAACTCGGACAAGGCCGATGCGCTCAAGGAGTTCCTCACCTACGCGATTGGACCGGGGCAGTCGTACGCGGCCTCTCTGGTGTTCGCCAAGCTCCCGTCGCAGATCCTGTCGGCGGACAAGGCGACGATCGCCAAGATCGGCGGCTAGGGAGACCCAGTCGGCACGGATGCGGCAGGAATTCGACACCCGGGATCGCGACTCGCGGTCCCGGGTGTCTTTCCGTCCTGCCAGGACAGGCACTGAATGACCACGGAGACCGCGACAGCACCGCTCAGCCCGCTCCTCACGGATAGGAACCGCGGCATCATCGATCGCTTCGGCGACCGGGCGCTCTACGTGATCACCCTGCTCGCCGCCCTCCTGTCGGTGGCGGTGGTCCTCGGGCTCGCCTACAAGATCATCGACGAGGCCTCGAGCGCATTCTCGACCTTCGGGCTCGGGTTCCTGACCACCAGCAACTTCGACCCGGTCCACAATCAGTTCGGCGCCGCCGACTACATCTTCGGAACGGCTGTGAGCTCGTTCGGTGCCCTGCTGCTCGCGACGCCGATCTCGATCGCCATTGCGCTGTTCCTGACCGAGCTGGCGCCCCGGAGCTCTCGCACGGTGATCGGCACGCTCGTCGAGCTGTTGGCCGGCATCCCCAGCGTGATCCTCGGGCTGTGGGGGATCCTGGTGCTCGGCCCCGTCCTCAACGACACGGTCGAGCCCGCCCTGCACGCGGTGCTCGGCTGGATCCCGCTCTTCGGGGGCACCTACGGACTCGTCGGAATGTTCCCGGCGATCCTGATCCTCACGATCATGACCGTGCCCATCGTCTCCAGCCTCACCCGGGAGATCTTCGCGACGGTCCCCCCGACTGACAAGGAGGGCGCTCTCGCCCTCGGGGCGACTCGCTGGGAGATGGTCAAGACCGTCGTGCTGCCCTACTCGCGCCCCGGCATCATCGGCGCTGTCATCCTCGGCCTCGGGCGCGCGGTCGGCGAGGCCATCGCCGTGACCCAGGTGATCGGCAACACGGCGGGCATCCACTGGAACCTCTTCCTGCCGGCCGACACCCTCGCGAGCAAGATCGCGAACTCCTACGCGGGTGCGGCGACCGACCTCCAGATCTCCGCGCTCGCCTACTTCGCCGTGATCCTGTTCGTCCTCTCCCTGATCTTCAACTCCGTCGCCCGCCTGCTGGTGCGCCGAACCGTGGCGAGACGAGGATGAGCGTGGAATCCGGCCGCTCAGACCATCCGCTGCTCGCCGCGCAGAGCGGCAACCTTCGCCGGCGTCATCTGGCGAACAGGGTGATGATGGTCAGCGCATGGATCGCCGCGGTGCTTGCGGTTGCCGTCCTCGCGCTCGTCGTCATCAGCGTCGCGGTCAAGGGACTCGGCTCCATCAGCCTCGATTTCCTCACGCAGAACGCAGACCCGAACTCGATCGAGGCCACGGGCGGCATCGGAAACGCCCTGGTGGGCACGGCGATCATGGTCGCCATCGCGGCGGCGATCGCCATTCCGGTGGGAATCCTGGTCGCGATCTACACCAACGAGTTCGCCGGGCCGCGGGGCGAGTCGATCATTCGCTACTTCCTGGACGTTCTCAACGGAGTCCCGACGATCGTCACCGGCATCTTCATCTTCGGGCTCATCGTGGAGGCGCAAGGGCACCAGAGTGGCTGGGCCGGTGGCATCGCGCTCTCGATCGTGATGTTGCCGCTCGTCGCACGCGCCTGCCAGGAGGTGCTGAGGCTGGTCCCGGACTCGGTCAAGGAGGCCGGCCTGGCGCTCGGTGCCAGCCGCTGGCGGACCACGCTCTCCGTGGTGGTCCCGACCGCCCTCAGCGGCATGATCACCGGTGCGCTGCTCGCCGTCGCCCGTGCCATGGGGGAGACGGCGCCGTTGCTGTTTGCGTCATCCATCTTCGCGAACACCCTCGAGACGAATCCTTCGCAGGCCCTGCCGAACGTCCCGGTGATCATCTTCCAGTTCTCGGAGTCGCCCACGCCCGCCAAGCACGACCAGGCCTGGGCGGCGGCTCTCGTCCTGATCTTCGTCGTCCTGTTGATCAGCATCGTGGCGAGGATCCTCTCCGCTCGGATGCGACGCAGGCTGGGGGCGGCGCGCTGATGGTGAACAATGAAGCCGAAGGGGGCTCGTCCCATGAACTACAACCCGAGTGACGACCTGACCCTGGTCGATCCCGAGGAGAAGACCATGCCCCGCAGTCCGGGCCAAGCTGAAACGCCGACGCAAGCAGCCGCATCAACGCCTCCAGCGGAGCCCGCGGGCCTGGAGGAGATGCACGCGACGCGCCATGTGCGCATGCAGGACCTGCACGCCTACTACGGCGACAACCACGCTGTCCGGGGCGTGAACCTCGCGTTCGAGCCCGGCCGGGTCACGGCGATCATCGGCCCGTCCGGATGCGGCAAGTCCACGATGGTCCGGTGCGTCAACCGGATGCACGAGGAGATCCCGGGTGCCCGCTCGGAGGGCAAAGTGCTCCTGGACGACGTTGACCTCCAGAACCCGAACGTCGACGTCGTGACCGTCCGCCGCCTAGTCGGGATGGTGTTCCAGAAGCCCAACCCGTTCCCGACGATGTCGATCTTCGACAACGTCGCCTCCGGGCTGAGGTTCACCGGGACGCCCCGCGACGAGATCACCGATCGGGTCAACGCGGCCCTGGAGGCAGCCGGCCTGTGGAGCGAGGTCCAGGGCCGCCTGTCAAGCCCCGGCATGGGCCTCTCCGGCGGCCAGCAGCAGCGCCTCTGCATTGCGCGGGCCCT